>DAOTVR010000400.1:0-12561 GCA_034436315.1 Anaerolineae bacterium | reverse complement strand
GGGCGGCCAGATCGTCGCCGGCTTTGTAAGCGCGCAACAGGTTGCGCCCGGTCAGCGCAATAGCTTGCATGGCCAGTGCATCCGTGATGGGCGTAGCCGCGATGGAGGTAAAGGATTCAATCGCCTGACAAAGGGCATCGGCGCCGGTACTGGCCGTCACCTGGGGGGGCATGGAAAGGGTTAGTTCAGGGTCCACTAGGGCCACACGGGCGAACCAGGCATCATCGCGGATACTCTTTTTCACCTCGGTGCGCGGGTCAATGAGTACCGCGTTCTTGGTCACTTCTGCGCCAGTGCCCGCCGTCGTGGGGACGGCAATAAAAGGCAGCCCAGGCCCCTCCAAGGCGCGCCCGGCGTGATAGTCCCATGCGCTCTCCGGCAGGGTCACCAACCCCGCGATGGCTTTGGCGGTATCAATGGAGCTACCTCCACCAATGCCGATAAAGACTTGGCACTCCTGCTTGCGAGCTAAGGCGATCCCCTCCTCAACTGTTCGTAGATCAGCCTCGCCCACGACATTATCGTAGAGGATCACCTCTAGGTTCTCGTGGCGTAGGGCCTGTAGCGCCCGCGACAAGGTGTCAGAGAACTGAGCAAAACCGGCGTAGGTCACGACCATGACCCGCCGGCCATAGCGCGCCGCGATCCGGCCTAGCTGTGATAAACTCCCGCAACCCGTGATGATCTCTGTAGGGAGGTAAAAGCGTTGCATAACGGTTCCTCCTTTCGCCCAACCCTATCAGCGGGGGTTTGTCTGTAAAAGAGGGGCCGGGAAGCCCTCGGCATCAATATCCCCTTCAAAGTAGGACCCCATCTGTAGGTCAATAGAGGAGAACTCCAGGAACTTGCCCAGTCGGAAAGACTCCTCGGCGATCAGGGCCAGAGCCTCAGGATCCATGGGCTCGAAGAAACGCACTACGATGCGTTCCTCCTTGATTTGTGGCCACCATATCCCGACTACATATCCGTCTACCCATACGGTGCCGAATGACTCGCCCGCGCGGTCGAAAACATGCTCCCGATAGGATTCTTCTAGAAACCTACTGGTGTCGCTGTAAGCAGTCAAATAACTATCTCGTGGCGGCAAAAGCCCTACGATGCGTTCTCCTGGCCTTTCGTAGTCCAACAGCTCGGGCACTTGGTCTTTCAGCATAAAGTAATCGCCCTGAGAACCCGAGATCTGCAGCCGCGCCAATTGATTGGATAGCTCCATGAGCGTGGCGACTACCTGGCGGCGCGCAATGCTCCCCAACCAATGCAAGATATCGCCGACGGTAACAGGGCCGAAAGCCGCTATATAGGATAGGATCACCTGGCGGAGCGCTTCTCTTTCGGTGACGCTGTTGAGGTCAAGCGTAGGAAGCCAAGAGGACAGGGTGGCGTAGCTATAGTGATCGCTCCGCCAACTGCCGCGTGGCTGAGCACGAACCAACATCCCTTGGGCACACATGGCCGGGAGCAACCGCGCACCCAGCGTTGTGTGACCCTGCTCGGGTTGCTCGGGGTCATGCAGGAGCTGTGTGTTTAAGGCGGGCAATAGCTCGGCGAGTTTGGCTGCCGTGCATGTGCCCCATACACTCATGATTTCCAGCACCCTTTGGGCCAACTCTTCGCTGTGAAGGGGCGCAGAACCCTCCGGGTCCACGTCAGAGAGCAGGCTATCCAACTCTTTTAATCCTTGCTGTAGGAAGGGTTTAGTTGCCTGATAGTAGGCCGGATAATCTGCGGAGGGCACGATATAGAGCCGGGCTTTCATACAGGGAACGCGCACGAGGGTGCGCTCTTGATACAGGGCGGATTCCAACTGTTGCCGCTCAAAGTTCTCCATGCGAGACCAGAGGGAAATATAGGGCGTGATCGTCGGGCTAGCCCTGAGAGGTCCTATATCGCGTACTACCGCCAGAACGCTTTTGCCGCGCGATGCGGGTGTAAGGTGCTGTCTATGCAGCACATAATCGTTGACCTGAACTGCCGAAAGCCGTAAGGGCATCTCTGTGTATTCATTGGACGTGATCGGAGCCGCTTGAATAACGTCTTCAACACAGACTCCAAACTTATTATAGCACATATGCCCCGAAGGTGCACTTTTATTGTTCGTTGAAATCGCGAGCGCATTTCCATATGATAGGTTTGCTGTCTTTGGACATCCTTCACACTGAAAGGAGAGCGATATGATTCGGACCAGCGGTTCTTCCATATGTCTGGATCTCAGTGGGCCTTGGTCCTTCGCCTATAGCCTAGAGCCTCCGCCCGTTGAGCTGCGCTCTAGTGTGGAACTGAGGCGAGCCGGGTATCAAACCTATCCCTGTACTGTGCCCGGCAATTTTGAGCTGGATCTGCAAGCCGCGGGGATCATCGGTGAGCCATTTTACGGCATGAACATCGCTGCGCTGAGGCCCTTTGAGCGCGCCCATGTTTGGTATTTCCGACGTTTCCGAGCTGAAGAGCGCCCCGATTATAACGCGGAACTCGTCTTTGAGGGCCTTGATTGCTTCGCGGATATCTACCTCAATGGGGAGCGAATCGGCTCTGGTGATAACATGCTCATCGCGCAGCGCTTTCCCGTGGACGGCCTTTTGCGTGGCGAGAACGAGCTGTTCATCCACATCAGGCCAGCCTTGGAGGAGGCTAGGCAATACGATTATCCTCCTTCCTTGAGCGCGTTAGGGGCAAACTATGAGTCGTTGTACGTGCGCAAGGCGCCGCACATGTACGGCTGGGACATCATGCCCCGGGCGCTTTCCGCCGGCTTGTGGCGGCCGGTGAGCCTGCGCTTCAGGCCGGCTGAACGACTGGAGGATGTGTATCTGGAGACCTTGAGCCTCGGCGAGGATCGTCGTGTGGCCAGATTGACGTTACACTACCAGGCTCGGATCGCGGGGGATGCTCAGGATACGTACGAGATCCAGCTCACGGGGCGCTGTGGCACATCGGCCTTTTCCGAGCGTCGTCGCATGCTCTTTCAGGCCGGGGCTTTCTCCTTCAACTTGGAGGAGCCGGCGCTCTGGTGGCCCCGAGGCAGAGGAGAGCCCAACCTTTACCATTGCCGGGTTGTCCTCCTCAAGAACGGCCAGGAGTTGGATCACCTGGAGTTCCATCATGGCATCCGCACGGTGGCTCTGGATCGCACCAGCATCACCGACCACACGGGCAAGGGCGAGTTCTGCTTTCGGGTCAACGGGGAACGGGTCTTTATCCTGGGCACGAACTGGGTGCCGGTGGACGCTTTCCACTCCCGCGATGTGTCCAGGATACCTCGGATCATCGCCCTGGCGGAGGACATCGGCTGCAACATGTTCCGTTGTTGGGGTGGAAACGTCTATGAGGACGACCTCTTTTTTGAGCTGTGCGACCAGAAGGGCTTTATGGTCTGGCAAGATTTCGCCATGGCTTGTGCCGTCTACCCCCAGGATCGGGCTTTCTGCGAGCGCATAGAGCGTGAGGCTCGCCAGGTAGTACGTAGGCTCCGGCAACACCCCTGTCTTGTCCTTTGGTCAGGAGATAACGAATGCGACCTGGCCTACAGTTGGGGTGGGCGCAGGCGGGACCCCAATACCAATGTGCTTACCCGGCAGATATTGCCCCACGTGCTGCGCGAAGAGGACCCTAGCCGGCCCTATCTACCCAGCTCACCCTACATAGACCCTACGGCTTTTGAGGCCGGGGAGACCTACTTACCGGAGAACCACCTCTGGGGCCCGCGTGACTATTACAAGAGCGATTTCTACAAAGGCTCAATCTGTCATTTTGCCAGCGAGATCGGTTATCACGGTTGCCCCGCGCCCAACTCCATCCGCAAGTTCATTTCGCCCGAAAAGGTCTGGCCTTACGCCCATAACGAGGAGTGGCTGCTCCATGCGACCTCTCCTGTGCCGGGAGTGGATTTGTATGACTATCGCATTGAACTGATGGCCAAACAGGTGCGCGAGCTCTTCGGTCAGGTGCCCGAAACCCTGGAGGATTTCGCCTTTGCCAGCCAAGCTTCTCAGGCCGAGGCACTCAAATTCTTCATTGAGTTTTTCCGTTCCAGCAAGTGGCGGCGCACGGGGCTGATCTGGTGGAACCTCATAGATGGTTGGCCCCAGTTCTCCGACGCGGTAGTGGATTATTATTTTCAGCGCAAGCTGGCCTATTCCTTCATCCAGCGCGCTCAGGCGCCGCTTTACCTGCTGCTCAAGGAGCCGGAGAATTGGAGTTTAGCGCTCGTGGCCTGTAACGACAGGCGGGAGGACGCCTCTCTGGAATACTCGGTACAGGACATAGATACGGGCCGGGTCCTGGCTGCCGGCAAGGCCGTGGCCAGGGCCGACAGCGTGACGCCTCTAGGCCAAATACCCTACTCTATGGGCGAAAAGCGGTTCTATGTGATCGAGTGGCAGAGCGCCCTCGGGAACGGTAAAAGTCACTATTTGGCGGGGACCCCGCCTTTTGAGCTGGCCAGATACAGGTACTGGCTGGAGAAGGCGGGGCTCTTATCCCCTGAGTGGCTAATGGAGAGCGGGTTCTAGTCTCGCGGGGCCATGGTCGTCACTTCGGTGCTCTCCTGGCGGCGGAACTGGCTCATATAAAGCTCATGGTAGACGCCGCCCGCAGCCATCAGGGATTCATGCGTGCCCCGTTCCACGATGCGTCCATCCTTGATCACCACGATCTCGTCCGCGTTGCGGATGGTGCTCAGGCGGTGGGCGATGACCAGGCTGGTGCGTCCCTCAAGGAGCTTCGCCAGGGCGCGCTGGATGAGTAGCTCGGTGCGCGTGTCTACCGAACTGGTGGCCTCATCCAGGATGAGAATACGGGGGTCCTTGAGGATGGCCCGGGCAATGGCCAATAGTTGCCGGTTGCCTCGGCTTAATGTCACACCGCGCTCGCCGACCTCAGTCTGGTAGCCGTTGGGCAGGCGCTCGATGAACGAGTGAGCGTTAGCTAACTTGGCCGCTTCAATGACCTCTTCATCGCTGGCCTCCAGGCGGCCGTAGCGGATGTTCTCCATCACGGAACCGGAGAAAAGGAAGGTATCCTGAGGGACGATGCCGATCTGCTTTCGCAGGCTGGATAAGGTCACCTGGCGTATGTCGTAACCATCTATGCGGATAGCCCCTTCTTGGACGTCGTAAAAGCGTGCCAGCAGGTTGACCATAGTGGTTTTGCCTGCCCCTGTGGGCCCGACCAAGGCGACGGTTCGCCCCGGCTCAATGGTCAGACAGATATCCTCAAGCACCTTTTGCTCGTCGGTATAACCGAAGGAGACGTGATCATACTCCACGCGCCCTTGAACAAGGGGCAGCTCTATGGCTCCCGGAGCATCAACCACATCTGGCTTGGTATCCAGCAAGTCAAAGACGCGCTCTGCGCCGGCCACAGCAGCCTGCATCTGTGCCCAAAGCTGCGTCAATTCCCTGATCGGCTGATAAAAGCGCCGCACATAGGTTAAAAAGGCGACGATGACGCCGATGGACACCAGAGGTGGATCAAAGTGCAAGACCAAATAGCCGCCATATCCGATGACGATGGCCAGGGCGATGGTACTCAATACATCCAACAAGGGCATAAAGCCCGCCGTCAAGGTCTCGGCTTGGACGTTCGCTGCCCGATTGCGCTCGCTGACGGCCCGGAACTCTTCCAGGCTCTCTTTCTCGCGGTGAAAAGCCTGTACCTCGCGCACTCCGGCGATGTTCTCCTGCAGCTCGGCGCTCACCTCGCCGATGGTCTTGCGCGTCTGGCGGAAGGCTTGGCGCACCCGACGCGAGAAGCCAAAGGTGATCACCAGGATCACGGGTAGAATCGTGTATGAGGCCAAGGCCAAGCGCCAATTCAGGGCGATCATGGAGATGATAATCCCTATTAAGCTCAGGGTCATCCTTAGGACGCGCATCAGGCCTTCGCCGAACATCTGGTTGATCACCTGCGTGTCGTTCACCAGGCGGCTCATCAGATCGCCGGCCTCATGCCGGTCAAAGAAGCTCAAGGAGAGCCTCTGCACCTGAGCAAAGATCTGCGAACGCATCCTAAGGAGGACCTTCTGCGAAGCCGTGACCATCAGGCGGAATTGAGCCACGTTCATGCCCCAGGAGGTCAGGTAAGTGGCCGCAAGGGTGATCATGACCACCGAGAGGCCCACTTTGCGGCTGGGGTTTTCTCCCAGTAGGGCCCGAAGCCAGCTCGGACGTGAGGCTACGCCGGGACTAATGAACTGATCTACAGCTACACCGATCAGGTAAGGGGCCAGCAACTCGGAGAGCGTCCCTAAGACAAGCAGGAGACCGACCAGGATCAGCGTGCCCTTGTAGGGTGCGAAGTAGGGTCCCAAACGCCGAAGCACCTTGCCGCCACTCTGGGGCCGGACTTCATCTATTCCGCGCATTCCGGGTGGTCCGTGCATCATGGGGCCACCTCCTGAGCAGCCGCCGAGCTCAACTCGCGTTCATCCTGAAGCTGCGAGCTATAGATCTGGGCATAGATCTCGCTGCTCTCTAGTAGTTCCTCGTGAGTGCCTCGGGCAACGATCTCCCCTTTGTCCAAGACGAGGATTTGGTCGGCGTTGAGCACGGTGGCAATACGCTGAGCGATGACGAAGCTGGTGCGTCCCTTCATCAAGCGTTGGAGGGCCTTCTGGATGCGGTATTCCGTAGCGAGGTCTACACTGGAGGTGGCGTCATCCAGGATGAGGATCTTGGGATTCATCAAGAGCGCCCTGGCGATGGCGATGCGTTGCTTCTGCCCACCGGAGAGGGTAACTCCTCGCTCTCCCACATGGGTCTCGTATCCATCGGGGAAGCTCATGATAAAGTCATGGGCCTCAGCGGCCTTGGCAGCCTCGATGATCTCTTCCAGCGAGGCATCTGGGCGGCCAAAGGCGATATTCTCTCGGATCGTACCCTCAAAGAGGGTGCTCTCCTGAAGCACGATGCCGATCTGCGCGCGCAGGGATTCTAGCGTCACATCGCGCACATCGTAACCGTCAATGGTCACTCGCCCCTCAGAGACGTCGTAGAAACGTGGGATGAGGTTGATGATCGTGGACTTGCCCGATCCCGTGGCCCCCAGCAAAGCGATCGTCTGTCCCGGCTCGGCGACGAAGCTTACGTTCTTTAGCACAGGCTCGCCCGACTCATAATAGCGAAAGGTGACGTTCTCAAAGGCCACCCGCCCGCTGATCGGGGGCAGAGGGATCGCGTCGGGCTTTTCTACTACCTCCGAGCGCACGTCCAGGATCTCGAACACCCGCTCTGCCGAGGCCGCGGCGGAGGAGAGGAAAGAGACGAGTATGCCGATCATCATCACCGGGAAAAAAGCTATCATCACATAATTGGTAAAGGCAACGAGTTGGCCAACGGTCAGATTTCCGGAGATAACCTGGTTCCCCCCGAGCCAATAGACGAGCAGTGTGGCCACGTTGGAGATGCCGAAGATAGAGGGAAAAGCCAGGGAGAGGAGCCTGTTCACCTGGATGTTCAGCTCGTAGAATTCTCGGTTTGCGGCCTCATAGCGTTTGGTCTCATAGTCTTCGCGCACAAAGGCCTTGACCACGCGCACCCCGGCGAGGTTCTCTTGGAGCACGGTGTTCAAGTTCGCCAGGCGTTGTTGCACCTGTTTGAAGAGGGGCATAGCCCGGCGCGAAAAGACGCTGAAGATGGCAAAGGTTAAGGGGATGATCACCACCATGATCAGGGCCAGCCGCCAGTTGGCCACGAGCAACAGGACCAGGGAGCCGGCCATCATGAACACTGCAGAGAGGAGCATAATGAACCCCTGCCCCACGAAGCGTTGCACCGTCTCCACATCGGAGGTGGCCCGGGTCAGCAGTTGTCCCGTTTGTGCGCGGTCATGATAGCTAAAGGAGAGGGATTGAATCTTGGCGTAGAGCTCGTTACGCATATCGTAGGCGCTACCATGGGCTACCCGAGCTCCCAGCGCCCCTTGGGCAAATTGGAATAGGGCCATCACGACGGCAAAGAGGATCATCGCTAGCGATAGCCACAACACCAGGGAGCCGTTCCGCCGGGCGATGCCCTCGTCAATGATCGTCTGAGCCAAGCGGGGGACGATGAGCGTCGCCCCCGTGCTCACCAGAAGGCTGATGAACATGCCCACGATCATCAGCCAGTAGCCCTTCAGGAAGCGGGTTGAGCGCCAGAGGGCTTTCACCAATAACCTCCTCGCAACGATGCTGAAACCGCGAACGGGTGAGAAGCTCGTTCTTTAAACGTTTTCTAGGCCCATTTTATTCGGGATTTGCTTGGGCGTCAATGAACTTCCGGTTTGTCTTTATTTGAGGGCAGCTCATGGCAAGCTTCTTTCGCCGACTTGGTTCCCTAGAGCGCCTTTCATTGTGCTTGACAGCCTTGCCATGGATATGGCATAGTGCAAAAGCGCAAGGGGATTTGCTTTTGTTGCCCTTCGTCGGCTTCTGCCACATGAGGCCGCTGTATAAACTAATGGGAGGCTCGTATGTCCACAAAAACCGACCAGAAGATGTTCGTCTATGTAGCTACGGATACGCACGATAAGCAGGCATCCATCTATATCTATCGTCTAAATGCCTCCTCAGGGGCGCTGGAGTTCGTCGGTATAGCAGGGGGCGTGGAGTCTCCTTTCTTCTTGGCCTTTCATCCTCAGGGGCGTTTCCTGTACACGATCAACGCGACCCAGCAGCCCGATGGCGCCTTTGTGGGCATGGCGAGCGCTTTCGCCATTGATCCCGATACGGGGATGCTGAGCTTATTGAACGAACAACGTGTTCCAGGGGCATTTCCCTGCTATATTACCGTTGACCGTACTGGACAATGTGCTTTGGTGGCCAATTATGTCAGCGGATGTGTTGTGGCCCTGCCCATCCTCCCCGATGGCACCTTAGGGCCGGCGAGCGATCATATCCAACATCAGGGATCAAGCATTGACCCTCAGCGGCAAGAAGGCCCCCATGCGCATTGCATCGTCATTGATCCCACCGAGCGCTACGCCTTCGCCGCCGATTTGGGGTTGGACAAGATCCTTTGCCACCGGCTTGATGTGCAGCGGGCCAAGCTCACACCGAACGATGTGCCCTGGGCACAGGTTAAACCCGGATCAGGGCCGAGACACCTGGCCTTCCATCCCAGTGGGCGCTTCGCTTACGTGATCAACGAGCTCAACTCCACGATGGTTGCCTTTGCCTACGATGCTTCGCGGGGCGTGCTGACCGAGCTTCAGACGATCCGCACGATCCCTGAGGACTTCACCGAGACCAACTATTGCGCGGACGTGCACGTCTCGCCTTCGGGCAAGTTCCTTTATGGTTCCAATCGTGGGCACGATAGCATCGTTACCTTTCGCATCGCTGAGGATACGGGGAGGCTCACCTATCTGGGCTGCGAGCCGTCGCAGGGCAAATGGCCGCGCAACTTTGCCCTTGACCCAAGCGGTAACTACCTGTTGGCCGCTAATCAGAATAGCGATAACCTCGTCGTCTTCCGCATTGATCCCGAAACGGGCCAGCCCTTGGCCACGGGCCATGTGGTCCAAGTGCCAAAACCCGTATGTGTGAAGGTGCTGCCGGTTTCCACGCCCTAGTAAGGTAAAGTTTATGATGCGCATTTTGGCCATCGCCAACCAGAAGGGAGGTGTTGGGAAGACAGCTACAACCCATGCTCTGGGAGTAGCGTTGGCTAATGAGGGATGTCATGTCCTGCTTGTGGATTTAGATCCGCAAGGTTCTCTTACCAATGCCTGTGGCATAAAGGATTGTGTGGGTTGGTCGTTGGTGGAGCTAATGGAGAGCACGACGCCGGGCGTGCCCCCGTTGCCCAAGGTGATAAGGCCCCTCGCGCGTCGACTCTCTTTGATCCCCACCCATGGTGCCCTGGCAGCAACTCAGGAGAACTTGGCCACGCGGCCGGGGCGCGAGAGGGTGCTGAAACGGGTCCTCGCACCGCTTGGGGGCTACTATCACCTGTGCCTTATAGATTGTCCCCCCTCGCTGGGATTGCTTACGGTGAACGCTTTGGTAGCGGCTCATGCGGTGTTGATCCCCACTCAACCTCAGGCCGCTGATCTGTATGGCTTGAACCAGTTCTTGCGAACGGTGGATCGCGTTCGCGTGACGTTAAATCCGGGCCTGCGCATCTTGGGCATTCTGGTTACGTTCTATGATCAGCGCCTACGCCACCATCGCGAGATTTTGGAAGCTCTAGAGGCGAGTGGTGTTCCCGTCCTGCGCACCAAGATCGGGCGAAGCGTTAAAGTGGCTGAGGCTGTTGGTGCTGGCGAGAGCGTCGTATCCTATGCGGCAGCTAATCCCCAGGCCGAGGCTTACAGACAGCTGGCGAAGGAGATCATGCCCTGGATAGGCGGATGAGAACGAGGCACGAGGTCACAAGCTGGGAGGCGAAGCGGTAAGCATGTCCCAAATCCTGCCTGACATTCGCTCCATTCCCTTTGATCTTCATCTCCCTGTGATGACCGAGGGACTTCCGGGACCCGGTCGGCGGGTGAAGCAGGTGGCCCCGGAGTACGAAGGAACGGATGTCTATCACGTCCTCTATCTACCTGTTGATTGGCAAAGGGGTCGCCGTTATCCGCTGATCGTTGAATACCCCGGCAATGGCCCGTATCGGAACGAGTACGGCGACACGTGCACCGGCAAGGTGGAGGATTGTGTCCTTGGCTATGGAGCCAGTGGGGGCGAGGGCTATCTTTGGGTTTGTCTTCCTTTCATCAGTCGGGATCGTCAACGGAATCAGCTCGAGTGGTGGGGGGATATCTCCGCGACGGTGGATTACTGTCTGAGAGCCGTTCGCCGCATCTGTGAAGAGTATGGCGGAGACCCATCGGCCTTGATCCTGGCCGGGTTTTCCAGAGGGGCCATCGCCTGCAACTTTATCGGGCTGCACAATGAGGAGATCAGTGATCTCTGGCGGGCTTTCATCGCCCACTCACACTACGATGGAGTGCGAACCTGGGGTTACGCCGGAGATGATCGCGTTTCAGCTTTAGAGCGTCTGCGAAGGCTGCGCGGCAGGCCACAGTTCATCAGCCATGAGGGTTCTACAGCGGCGACCAGAGAGTACCTGGAACAGACCGGGATTCAGGGGCGTTTCACTTTCGTAGATATCCCCTTCCGTAATCACACCGCTTCTTGGGTCTTGCGCGATATTCCCGAAAGAGCGCGTCTTCGCCAGTGGCTGCGAGAAATTCTTGGTGAGCAAGGGTACATATAGGAAATAGACGATTTTCTGCGCTCGTTTTCATTCTTTTTTACTGAGCGCTTCGTGGGCCTCGGCGAGTTGGGCGCGAATGGGGATGTGCTGTGGGCATTTGTCTTCACATTCTCCACATTGTGTGCAGGCGTCGGCCCTTTTCCCCGAGACCCAGCGCCACTCTTGGTAACTCGCCCGCGAGTTGGCCCATAGGCCATAAACCCGGGCCTCGTTATACTTCTGGAAGATATAGGGGATGTTCACCTCGCTGGGGCAGGGCTGACAGTAGCCGCACCCTGTGCAATAGAGGTCGGCCATCTTCTTTAGGCGTTCAAGCTGTTCAGCGATAAGCGCGCGGTCGGCGGGGCTCAGGGGCACCTCATCTGAGGCGATGGCCGCATTTTCTTCCACCATCTGGAGCGTGCTCATCCCTGAGAGAGCCACGGTGACGTTGGGATTGGAGAGCACGAAACGCAAGGCCAGCTCCGGGACGCGCTTGATCGCCGGGTGAAGCTCTTCCAGGATGGGACTGGTGGCCCCTAGACGTCCCCCGGCCACCGGGCCCATGACGACCACGCCTATACCTCTCTCGTGGGCATAGGCGATCCCCTCTTCCAGTTGGCGGTCGAGCAGGTTGTATTGTAGCGTGATCACCTCAAGATAGCCTGTATCCACAAGCTTGATCAGGGCCTCGTTTTTGTCGTGGAAGGAACTACCGATGTGCTTGATCAGCCCCTGATCCTTGGCTTTGATCATCCAGCGAGACACTTTGGGCTCGACGTGCTTGGTGTAACGCTCCCAGTTGATGCCGTGGTGATTGTAGAGATCTATGGAATCCACCTGCAACCGCTGGAGGCTATTCTCCAGGTTCTGCCACCAGGTTTTCTCATCCTCATATTCCGGGTTCTTGGTGGAGACGATGATCTTCCCTGGCCAGCCCTTGAGTGCTTCGCCCACGACGCGCTGTGAGTCCTGGTTACAGTAGCCCACGGCAGTGTCCACATAGTTCACCCCCAGCTCGAAGGCGCGGTGCAGCATGGGGATGGCCAGCTCGCGGTCCACGCGTCGCGCGTCTCCCTCGCCGATCATGGGCAGCCTCATGGCCCCAAAGCCCAGGCGCGAGACCTTGTATCCAGTGCGGCCCAACTCACGATAGATCACGATCACTCCTTATCAATCTGTATGGCGCTACCGTAGCTCCCGAGCGATCGCTTTGCGAATCTCCTCTTTGGGGGCCTCGTAGCCCCAGCCGATCTCCTTGCCGTTGATGTAGATAGCCCGCGCCAGTTGATGGCGCAAAAGGGTCTCTCGGTCGTCGGCGGAGAATTCGCGGAGCACCACGGCGTCGCCGAACTCCCGGACCACCTCGCGCACGCGCTGTGCTTCG
>DAOTVR010000399.1:0-3347 GCA_034436315.1 Anaerolineae bacterium | reverse complement strand
CCGCTCGCCAGGCCCAGAGATAGAAGGGCAAAGGGCATGGCGATCAAATGCGCGTGAAGGTCGGCGTAGAGGAAGGTGAAGAAGGGGAACTCGTTGATCTCCCCGTGCGTCATCACCCGGCTGGCGTTCCAATACCACCACTCGCTGCGGAAGGGAAGTTGCTGCCCCTTGGCCAGCACGGCCCACAGGCCGGCAAAAACCTGCACGATGGGCACAAGCCCGGGGATGGTGCTGGCGAAGCGCACACTCTGGCCCAGTTCTCGCAGGCCGTTCCAAAGCAACTTCACCTCGCCCAAGTTGCCCAAGACGGCCACCAGGAGCGCCCCCACCAGGCCATAGGAAAGCGCCCGCGGCAGCCACCTGTGCTCATCATCCCCGGCAGGGAGGAGGTTAAAGACCACACAACTAGCCCCCATCGCCGTGAGGGCAAAAAAGGTGGGAATGGCCAGGTTATAGGAGACCCAGGGCAAGATGGCCGTCAGCTTGATCAAGGTGGCCACCACGACCCAGCCGTAGTAATAGTAGTTGATGTATCCGCCGGCGAACCAGGGATCGTAGGGCGGGAAATAGGTGCTCTTGATGATGGCATTGAGGTAGGCCAGGTCCATGGGTTTCTCGCCGCCCATCACCGGGTGCCAGAGATCGGGGTTGCCCCGGCGGATGAGCCAGAAGAGCAGGAAAAAGAGCAAAAAGAGCAGCTCGTTGGCTGCAAGCAGCCGCCAGCGAACGCGTAGATACTCCGCCAAGGCCCTGCGCTGCACCCAGGCGAAGGCGGCGGAGATGATCCCAAGCAGTATCAAAGCCCCGACAATCGTGCCCCGCGTATAGGGCAGAAGCTTGAGGCTGGCCATTAGCCAGGGGAGGTAGCTCAAAAGCAAAAGCCCCAGCGCTTTACACAAGACATAACCCCGATCCCTCAGCCGCCGAAAGGCCACAAAGCCCAAGGGGAAAGCAACCGCTCCCAAGAGGAACACGGTGAGGTACCAGGTCAGCGTGGGCAGCTTGTTGGAGAGGCTTTGGCGGTCAAAGATCTTGGACCAGGTGCCTCCCCGGCGTTGCAGGATCCACTCGGCCTCGGAGAGCATCAGGTTATTGGGGGCTTTGGTCACCTGGATGGGCATGACGCGCACGATCCGCTCCAGGTCATAGCCGTCAAAGAGCGCGCGCACCTTGTCCATGGAAAAGTCGGCGCGCTTCTTGAAGATGATCACCTTGGGGTGATCATAAACGGTAAAAGACTCGTCGGCGTTATCGTCGTTGATCTCAATGCCGAAAAGCCTGGGCCGGGAGGTAAAGGTGATGAGGTGCTCAAAGCCCAGCTCGCCGGAGAAGAGGGCCTCGTAGTAGCGCGTGGTCATCGGGTAGCGCATCGGCAGGCGAGGGATGGAGCCGTAAAGGCGGTTACTGGTCAAGGCGATGTAATCGGCCTGCTCCAATTGCACATAGAGCTGCTCGCGCTTCTCGGGGATATCCTCCCAATAGAGGTCCATCCGTATGTGATTATATTCTGCAGAGGCATTATGCCCATCCACATTCAAGGGCACGGGGTCATCCCAGACCTCAAAGGTGATGCTTGAGCCCTTGGGAATGTGCTCATAAATCCAGCGCGAGGCAGCGACGCGCGTCACCGGGCGGGTATAGATGCTGGTAAAGGCCAAGGCCCAGAAGGCCGTGCCCAAGACCACTACGAGGATCAACCCTACGGCCAGGGGCCGCTCCCAGCCCACGTTGCCCTTCTTGCACGCCCTCTGCGCACGCGCCTTGGCCCAATCCCACAAGCGGATGAGGCCATAGCCGGCCATCAGGGCCATGGTGGGGTAGATGGGCAGTAGGTAGCGCACCGTCTTGACGAACTGGATGCTCTGATAAAAGAAGGTGAAGGTCATCAAGACCCAGGGCAGAAGGTGCGCCCAGCGCTGCTCCCAGACACGTTTCGACGAGTATTGTGGCTTGAAACTCGCCTGCTTATAGAGCTCGTAAGCCATGAGCGCCCAACTGGCCCAGACCGTCAGCCCCAAGGGCACCCCCAAGCCCCAAAGCACCATGTTCTTGAGCATGTACCACACCGGTTCGCGCGCCGTCCACTGGTGGCTGGGGGGATAGTCTATCTGCCCGCTCACCAGCTTGCTGATATAGCTCATGTCCTCCTGCCACTTGGGGTTGAGCTTGAAGTTAAAGAAACCCGGCCCCAGGAAAGCCTGCGGCTGCGCGACCCGAAAGACGAGGAAGGCGACGACAAGCACGACCAAAGCCGAGCCGGCCGCACGCAAGGCCTGAAAAAGCAGCCGCTCCCCCGCACTGATCGGAGGACAGGCGCCATCCGGCTCTAAGCGGAGAGACATCAGGAAACGCCCCAGCCGCGCGCGAAAGTCCACCACGTAGGGGCGAGCCTCAAACTTGCCCTCGTTCTCCTCCTGCCACTGAGCCAGGAGGCGCAGACAGTAGGCCAAGCCGATGATCAAAAGAAAGCTCAGCACGCTGATCTTGGAGGAAACGGCCAAGCCAAAGGCCACGCCCAAGAGGATAATGCTTCCCCATCCGCCGCGCTGGGCCACGCGCACCGCCATATAAAGCGCCAGGGTGACAAAGAACGTCGTGGAGGTATCCACGGTGAAATAATGGGATTGCTGGATGTTGAGCACACTGAGGGCCAAGAGCAACGCGCCCAACAAGCCCACGCGGGCGTCATAGAGCCGCCGGCCGGTCAAGAAGACAAGGACGATGCAGAATATGTCCAGCACGGCGGCCATGCCCCGCCCGGCGAGGTAGACCCCATCGTAGCCCGTCTTGCCGATGACCTGCCCGATGAACTTGGCCATGACCACGGGGAACAGGCCGTAGACGTAGGTGCCGTGGCCGTGGTTGTAGGGGTTGAGGGGGTTGACGGCGGTATCAAAGTACTCCTTGAGCGACTTGGGCCACTGCAGGCTGTTCTCCACCATGGTCAGGAAACGCTCGTCGGGGTGCAGGTGCTGGTGCTCGTCCCAATCCAGGCCGGTGAAGCGCAAGGCAGCGGCCACTAAGAGGATGGCCAGCATCATCAGCCACATCACCCGCGAATCGGAGGCTGCGCGGCCCGCCCCTCGCCAAGCGCGCCGCAGGAATTCTCCGACACTCTCCCAGGTCACCTCAGGGACAGATTGGATCTCCTCTTGGGTTTCAGGAGCTCGTTGATCGGCCATATTCGGCTATCTCTCTCCGTAAAAAGTTAGAAAGGCTATCTCGCCGCGATGATCCAAGTGTTTGAGCGCGATGCCCCGGGGGAAGGCCTCCTGGAGCACGCGCAAGGCCTCCACATCCTGGGGATGCAAGATGACCATGAACTTGCCCGGAGGGCCGACGAAGGG
>DAOTVR010000398.1:0-2602 GCA_034436315.1 Anaerolineae bacterium | reverse complement strand
TACGCCGGAGGCCGTTCCCCGAGCCGATCAACTGCGTGCGCGACCCCAATAGGGGGCGCATCTGCTCGTAGAAGGCGTAAAAGCCCTCGGCCATTCCCTCCAAAAGCGCCCGCGTGAGGTGACCCGGCGTCAGGTTCTCGGGGGTGATGCCCGTAAAGCTTCCCCGAAGGGTCGGATCGGTCCGCGTGCCGGTGAAGAGGGGCGAACAGCGCAATCCGTCCGCCCCCGGTGACACCTGGGCGGCTAAGCGGTTCATCTCCTCGTAAAGCTCCTCGTCGCCACGTGCCCCGAAGAAGGCCACTCCCACCCGGCGAAAGAACTCGCGCAAATAGGCATAGGAGCGCCCTCCGAAAAGCCCCGCGCCCACCAGGAGATACTTCCCGCCGGGGAAATAGCGCACATCCAGCCCCGGCAGGCGCTGGAAGCTCTCCACCAGGGCCGAAAGCTGCGATCCCGTGCCCACGTTGACAAGCAGGCTATTGCCCGGCTCGCGCACGCTCCCCAGGAAGCTGGCCTGGTTATCCCCCAGGGCGACGTAGACGGGCGTCCCCAGCGGAAGGCCCAGCTCATGGGCCAACGTCGGCCTCAACTCCCCGGCGCGCTCGCCGCTCTCGCGCACCGGCGGGAAAAGCTCGCGCGGCAATCCCAGGCGCTCAATGAGCGGCCAGGCCCACTGGCACTCAACGATATCCATGATCCCTGAGCTTCCCCCGTTGGTAGGATCGGTGCACGGGGGACAACCGGTGAGGAAAGAAACGACCGCATCGGGGATGAAGCAGGCTGTGGCCGGCGGCGGGGGAAGGAGACCGTTCAGCTTGAGCCAGAAAAGGGTCACCCCTAGGTAACCCGTGGCCGGTAGGCAGCCCATGCGCTCAAAGGCCGAGGGGCCGCCGGCTAAGGAGAGAAAGCGCTGTAAATAAGTCTCACTTGTGTCGGGGACCTGGTCCTGTGCACGCCGATCCTGCCAGGTGATCGCCGGGCCGAGGGGCCTGTTATCGGCGCCCAGGAGGGCCAGGCCGTGCATCTGCCCCGTCACGCCGATCCCGCGCACGTGAGCGCGCGCATCGCCTATCTGGGCCACAACGTCGGCGAGGGCGCGCAGCATCTGGGGATATAGCCTTTCCAGGTCTAATTCGGCGCGCCCCAAGGCTTTATCCTGGGCAGAGGTGGCCTCCGCATCGTGGGCCATGGTGCAACGCGCCTTGAGCGCCCCTGGCGGTGCCTCAAGGATCACGGCACTCAGGGTTGTCGTGCCCACATCAAGGCCCACGTAAAGCGCCATCGCCTTGCCCCTTAACCCGATATGTCTCGCTGTGTCCCGTCTGATGTACCCGCCACTCGCCTGGCATCGGCGATCTCTAACGCGACCACTCCCAGAGCCTCCTTCTCGGGCGGGTAAAGGCTTCTCAGGGCCTGAAGGAGCTCGCCCGGCTCCAAGCCCGGCGCAATGCGCGCCGCGTCCTCATGCGCCAGTAGCTCCTCAAAATCCCGGTAATGCGCCACCCGGCAAACGACGTAACGATATTCGCCGTTAAGCTCTAAAAGATCTCCGGCGCGCAGACGCAAGATGTTGGGATAACCCACCCTAACCTCAACGGTCTTACGGCCCTCAAGGATCTGCTGAAGATATTCTTCTTTAATCCATAGCGTCTTCACTCGCGGAGGCATTGGCTTTGCCTCTGTTCCTGGCGTAATGTGCAAGGAGCTTTTCCCGAGAGATCCATAACTGATAGCGTCGCAACTGCCCCAGCGCTTTCCCTCGCAAGCTGGCAGGGTTATAGGTCCAGATGAGCATCAACGTATACAAATTATCCCAGAATTGGGCCCAACGGCCCCTTGCGCTTGCGGCCCCCGGCCGCTCCAGGAAATCAAAACCCATTCGTTGAGCAAAGCGTCGGGCCATCTCCAGATCCGCGAGGGCAAAGGCCATCTCCCCATATACGGCCTTGACCTCGGCCAAGGAAGGCTCATGCGCCACATAGGCTGCTAGCTCCTCCAACGACCTAGCGAACTGGAAACGAAAGGCTCGCGCCCAGGCCAGGTCAGCCCCTGCCCGGCCCATGAGGGGCAAGCGCTCATTCCAGAGATGGATTTGGCCCACAGGATCGCCCGCACGGATGACCGTCCCATCCGACAAGGCCTGCCCCATTCCCGCTCGGCCAAGGCTCAGGCGCAGGATGCAACCCTCCCGCTGAGAGAACTCCCTCACGCCCTGAGCGCGCCGTAAAAGGAAGTCTATACTCTGCACAAATCCCCGGCCTATGACCCCCAAACAGGCTTTTAGCCTCCCCCAACCTCCCTGGCCGTGCGACATGCCCTTCACCGTCCCTGGAAGATAAGCACGATGCCCGCCGTAACCAGGGTCACCCCCAGCCACTGAGCCACCGAGATGGCCTCATGGAAAATGAGGCGGGCGCCTATCACCTCCACCAGGACGAAACCTAATCCCGCGCTGAGGGCATAGGCCATGTTCAGGGGAAGCTGCCGGAGGAGTAAGGTAAAGCTCAGTACGCCGGCAAAACCCGCCAAGTTGCCGGCCACCTGCCAGGCCAAAAAGCCGCGCCAGTTGGCGCTGAGCGCGGAGAACTTGAGGCTCACATTA
>DAOTVR010000397.1:0-4941 GCA_034436315.1 Anaerolineae bacterium | reverse complement strand
CCATGCTTATGTCGCCGGCTTAGGGTTACACGTTTGCAACGGAGGGCGATATGACGGCTTGGTGGCCAACTTTGGCGCGGACATGCCCGCCGTCGGTTTCGCTCTAGGGCTGGAGCGGGCCATGCTGGTGACTCACCAACAGGTGGATATCGCTCCCCAACTGTTGATGCGCGGCTGTGCGCATGTGGAGTGCCGCGCATTGGCTGCCCTGGCTCGCTCGCGCGGTTTGCGGGTAGAGGTTGATGTGCTGGGGCGTGACGAGGAAGCCCTCATTGCCTATGCCCAAGCCCGTAAGGCGCATCACCTTGTCTCCTGTCGGGGAGGTTCGGTCTATCTCCTGCACGACTCAAGTGGATCGCGCGAGTTAGGCCGGGAGGAGCTTGAAAAGGAGATCCGCTCATGGAGTTGTTAACCGTTGCGCTGCCTAAGGGGCGCATGCAGGATCCGGCCTTGGCCCTCTTCGGGGCCATTGGCTATACAGTGAGTGAGGAGGCCACCTCTGGGCGCAAGCTGCTCTTTGAGGACCTCAGCGGCCGGCTGCGTTTCATCCTGGCCAAGCCCGCCGATGTGCCTATTTACGTAGAGTATGGCGCGGCCGACTTGGGGATTGTGGGGGAGGATGTGTTGCGTGAGAGTGGCCGCGACCTCTACGAGCCGCTGGGGCTGGGGTTCAGCCGCTGTCGGCTGGTGCTTGCCGGCCCCCCGGAGGCCAAAGAGCGCGTCTTGCGTTTGGAGATCGGCCTGCGCGTAGCCAGCAAGTACCCCAAGCTGGTGCGGGAATACTTTCAACGTCGTGGCATCTCGGCGGAGATCATCCCCTTGAGCGGCTCGGTGGAGTTGGCCCCGGCCGTGGGACTGGCCGACCTCTTGGTGGACCTAGTGGATACTGGCCGCACCTTGCGAGAGAACGGCCTGGTGGAGATCGAGACCCTCATGGAATCGCAGGCCATGCTGGTGGTGAACCGCGCCAGCCATAAGCTCAAGTTTGAGCCCATTCGCGAGATCATCAACAAGTTGGCGGCCGAGGTCGCCCGCCGAGAGCATGAGGGGGAACGCCGATGAGAGAACCCTTGGTGCGCATCGTTTATGGGGCTCAAGAGGCCCGTAAAACCCTTTTGCGCCGCCAAGCGCTGGATGAATACGAGCCTTCGCCCGAGCTTCGGGCCAGTATCGTCCGCCTATTCGGTGAGCCACTGACGCCGGACCAGGTGGTTGCCCGCATCCTGGCCGATGTGCGCGCCGAAGGGGATCGCGCCCTGTTGCGTTACGCTCGGCTCTTGGAGGGGGGCGAGCCGCCGTCCTTGAGGGTGCCTGAGGAGCGCCTGGAATTGGCCTGGCGACGCTCTGACGAAACCTTCCGCGCGGCTCTGGAACTCGCTGCCCGGCGCATTGAGGCCTTCCACCGGCGGCAACCACACCATTCCTGGCTGGAGTGGGATGCTGAGGGCGGCGCGCTAGGGCAGGTCGTCCGTCCCTTGAAGCGCGTGGGCATTTATGCCCCATATGGCCGCGCGCCTTATCCCTCCTCGTTGCTCATGGCGGCCATCCCCGCGCGCGTAGCCGGGGTACCCGAGGTGGTCGTGGCCACGCCGCCGCGCGATGGCGAGCTGAACGACGCTATCCTGGCTGCGGCCTACATCGCCGGCGTGCGTGAGGTCTACGCCCTCGGTGGGGCACAGGCCATCGCCGCCCTGGCCTATGGCACCGAGTCCGTGCCCCGCGTGGACAAGATCCTCGGCCCAGGGAACATCTTTGTTGTCCTGGCCAAGCGCCGGGTCTTTGGCCTCGTGGATATCGACCAACTCCCCGGTCCTACCGAGACGCTGCTCATCGCCGACGAAAGCGACAACCCCGCTTACGTCGCCGCAGACTTGCTTGCCCAAGCCGAGCACGATCCTCTGGCGACGGCCTTGCTCATCACGACCTCCGCCGAGCTCGCCCAGAAGGTGCGGGGCGAGCTGGAGCAACAACTCGGCGCTCTCTCGCGCGTGGAGGTGATTTGTTCCTCCCTAGCGAGCCGGGGGGGCATCGCCGTCGTGGATAGCTTGGATGAGGCTTTGGAGCTGGCCAACGAGTATGCTCCGGAGCATCTCTGCCTCCTGACCGCCGACCCCTGGAGCCTGGTGGGTAAAGTGGAGAACGCCGGGGGCATCTTTATCGGCGAATGGTCCTCTGAGGCTCTAGGGGATTACGTTGTCGGCCCCAGCCATATCATGCCCACGGGACAGACGGCGCGCTTTTCCTCGCCTCTGAACGTGTGGGACTTTCTAAAGATCACCAGCGTCTTTGGCCTGGGGCCTTCCACAGCGCGCGAGCTGAGCGCCGCAGCTATCACCATCGCGGAGAAAGAGGGCCTCACCGCCCATGCTCAGGCAGTGCGCAGGCGTTTGATAGAAACCGAGGGGAGAAAGAGCGGATGACCTCTTCGTTCGACGTTCGGGCACTGATTGGAGAGCGGGTGCGTAGCCTTCAAGAGTACGCCCCTGAGCCGCCGGAAGAGGCAGCGGCGCGTTTAGGGCTGCCGCTGGGGCAGATCATCAAGTTGGACGCCAACGAGAACCCCTATGGTCCCACCAAACACGCTCTGGCAGCGCTCAGCGGTTACTCCAATTATCATCGCTATCCCGATGCTCTCAGTCGGCGGCTTCGCCAGGCCATAAGCCACTATGTGGGCGTGGATGCGGCGAATATCCTGGTGGGCAATGGCTCTGACGAGCTGATTGATAGTGTCCTGCGCCTCTTTCGTCCGGGGCCGCGCGGCGGAGGGATCGCTCAGGTGCTCAACTGCCCGCCCACCTTCGGTGAGTATCAGTTCTATGCCCTGAGCAACGATATGGAGGTTCTGGATATCCCCCGCGACGAAGGCTTTCGGGTGGATGTGGCGGCCATTGAGGCTCTTTGCCGCGCCGATCCTCGCCCCAAAGTGCTCTTCTTGGCCTCGCCCAACAGCCCCGATGGCAGCCTGCTGCCGGACGCGGACTTGCTGCGCTTCCTGGAACTCCCCCTCGTTGTGGTGCTTGACGAGGCCTATATAGAGTTCAGCACGGCCAACTCCAAGGCCGGGCTGGTTGCCGAACGGGAGAACCTGATTGTCCTGCGCACCTTTAGCAAATGGGCCGGGCTGGCCGGGTTGCGCGTAGGTTATGGCATCTTTCCCCAGGCGCTGATGGAGGGGTTGTGGCGGCTCAAGTCGCCCTATAATGTCAATTGCGCTGCCCAAGTGGGGGCGCTGGCCACGCTGGAGAACCTGAACGAGGCCAAGGAGAACATCGCCAAGATCGTCGCCGAGCGCGAGCGCCTGATAAAGAAGTTGCGCGAGATATCTTTCCTCACGGTTTACGAGAGCCAGTCTAACTTTGTGCTTTGCCGGACGCGCGGGGTGCCCATAGAGGCCATCCGTCAGGTGATGGAGAGGCGAGGCATCCTCCTGCGTTACTTTGGTGACCCGGCCTTGCGCGATTACGTGCGCATCACCGTGGGCACGCCCATGCAGGATGAGGCGGTGCTCATCGCTTTGCGCAGCCTGGATCGGCGAGGGGGGCATCCGAGCCCGAGCGCCTGATGGCGCCAAAGATCAGGGGAGGGATCTATGTCTAGTGAGCGCATCTGCAAGATATCCCGTAGGACCGTCGAGACGGAGGTCTCTGTTTGCTTGGCCTTGGATGGCAGCGGCCGGCGGGATATCGCCACCGGCATCCCCTTTTTGGATCACATGTTAGAACACCTTGCTGTGCACAGCCTCTTTGACCTGGAAGTGCGCTGCCAGGGCGACGTCTCGGTGGATGATCACCACTCTGTGGAGGATATCGGCATCGTCCTTGGCCAGGCCCTGAGCGAGGCGCTGGGCGACAAGGTGGGCATTGTCCGCTATGGCAGCCAGTTATTGCCCATGGATGAGGCCCTGGTGTTAGTGGCACTGGATTTCTCCGGCCGGGCTCTCCTGAGCTACGACGTGCCCGGGCTCGCCCCAAAGGTGGGTTCCTTTGATACCGAGCTGGTGCCCGAGTTCCTGCGCGCCCTGGCCCAGCACGCCGGGCTGACGTTGCATGTTCGGCTTCTCCACGGCTCTAACAGTCATCACGTTCTTGAGGCTATCTTCAAAGGCTTGGGGCGGGCGCTGGGACAGGCCGTGGCGTTGGATCCTCGCCGAGCGGGCATTCCTTCTACTAAAGGGGTGCTTTAGGGTGCTGACCATCGTGGATTACGGCGCGGGGAACCTGCGTAACGTCTATATGGCCTTCCGCCGCTTGGGGGTGGAGGCACTGGTTACAGCGGAGGCGGCGCTGATCCGGCGGGCGAGCGCTTTGGTACTTCCCGGCGTGGGGGCTTTTGGTGAGAGCATCGCCAAGTTGCGCGCCCTGGGCCTGGAAGAGCCACTCGTCGCCGCCATCCGCGATGGAGTGCCCTTCCTGGGAATCTGCGTGGGTTTACAGCTCCTCTTTGAGGTCGGCGAGGAGTTGGGCGAACACCGCGGGTTGGGCATCTTGGCCGGGCGAGTGCGCCGTTTCCCGCCTGGGCTCAGCGTGCCGCATATGGGTTGGAACCAGCTTCATCAGACCCGCCCTATCCCCCTGTGGCAGGGGATACCTGATGGCAGTTATGTCTATTTTGTCCACTCTTACTATGCCGATCCGCAGGATCGGGCGGTGGTCGCTGCCACGACGGATTATGGGCTGGACTTTACCTCGGCGGTGGCTCAAGGTAACCTATATGCTATTCAGTTCCATCCCGAGAAGAGCCAGGATGTGGGCGAGCGCATTCTGCACAATTTTGCCCGCGAGGCGGGTCTGAGGAGCAGGGGATGATCGTTTACCCGGCGATAGACCTGCGCCAAGGGCGCTGTGTGCGCTTGCGCCAAGGGGATGTAGCCGCGGAGACCGTCTTTGCGGCCGATCCCGTGGAGGCCGCCCGTCGCTGGGCCGCGGAGGGAGCCGAGTGGCT
>DAOTVR010000396.1:0-1826 GCA_034436315.1 Anaerolineae bacterium | reverse complement strand
TTGGCCTGGCCCCTCCTGAGGTACAGCACGGCCCTTGTCCAACGCCTGGCCGCGCTGCCCTGGGCCTCGGCCCAGGTGCCCCCTTTGAGCCCCTTGGCCTTGTGGGGCTTTTACGCCCTGCTCTTCGCTACGCTGGCCATCGCCCGTTCGGACAAATGGCGGGCCGGCCTGCGAACGCTCTGGGCGCGGCCGCGCGCGGTTAAGGTCGCGCTCGCGGCCTTGGGCCTGGTGGCCGCGTTGACCTGGGCCGCCGTCTTCTCCCTCCCCGACGGCAAACTACACGTCTACTTCCTGGACGTGGGCCAGGGCGATGCCATCCTCTTGCGCACGCCGAGTGGGCGCGTTATCCTAGTGGATGGCGGGCCCGACCCCTTAGTCTTGCGCTCGCGCCTCGGCGAGATCCTGCCCTTCTGGCAACGGCGCATTGACCTCGTGATCTCCACCCACGCCGACAAGGACCATGCCGGTGGCCTGGAGGGGCTTGGTAGGCATTACCGGGTGGGTTGGGTCCTGGAGGGGCCGCGCCGGGCTAAGGGAAACCCGGGCCCCTCCTGGGCCGAGCCACTCGTCGCGGCGGGAGCGCAGAGGGCGTCTCTCTTTCAGGGGATGCGGGTGGAGCTGGGGAAGGGCCTGCGCCTAGAGGTGCTCCATCCTCCGCCGGAAGTTACGGGAGAGCCAAGCGACGACAATCGGGACTCGGTGGTGCTGCGGGTGGTCATGGGGCGCTGTCGCCTCCTCCTGACGGCGGATATCGACACGCAAGTGGAGGGGGAATTGCTCGCCGGGGGGCAGGCCCTGAGCGCCACCGTGCTCAAGGTGGCCCACCACGGGGCAGCCACCTCCAGCTCGGCGCCCTTTTTGGCCGCAGTGAACCCCCAGGTGGCGGTGATCGGCGTCGGCCAGGGCAACCGCTTTGGCCACCCTAGTGAAGAGGTCCTGCGGCGGCTTGGGGCCATCGGCTGCCAGGTCTATCGCACAGATCTACAGGGGACGATAGAGCTCGTCACCGATGGGCGAGCGTATTGGCTCAAGGCCAGCCGGGGAAGGCCAAGCTCGCCATAACGCTATGGAGCACCGATGCCCTGACGAGCGAAAAGGTCTGAGGCCTTTAGGCATTCACATAAACGGGGCGAAAGGTCCCTATATGTCCGAACGTTCTGCGCAACAATTGAAACGGATCGTGCCCTTGCTCCAAGTCGGTAGCTTGGTGGATACGCTGACTTACTACCAGCAGGTGCTCGGCTTTGCGTTGGACTGGGCCTGGCCGCAGGAGGGCGAGCCCAAGTGGGCGCAGGTCTCGCGGGGGGCGATCAGCTTCATGTTGACCATTGACCTGGGCACCAGCTCCAGCCCCTTTATCGCCGAGAAGGGCAACGGCGTGGTCTTTTACATCCTGGTGGACGACGTAGAGGCCATCTATGCTGAGCTGGTGGATCGGGGGGCGATCATCGTCCAGGAGCTACACGATTTCGGGGGGCGGAAACAGTTCAGCGTAGCCGACCTGAACGGCTACGTGTTCGCCTTCAGCCAGGAGTTCACCTGAACCGATGCTATTTGACAAAGGCGGCCCTTTATGCCAGCATTGTGACATCACACCTTGCCGAGAAGGAGGTTGATCACATGGGCGCGAGGATTGAGATCAAGTATTGTACAGCGTGAGGCTACCTGCCAAGGGCCGTCAGTTTGGCGGACAAGCTCTTGAACAAGTACAAGAACAAGCTTGGCGAGGTGGCCCTCGTCCCTTCGGGAGGCGGATGCTTTGAGGTCAGCGTGAACGGCAACTTGGTTTACTCCAAGCTACAAACGGGACGCTTCCCGGATGAAAG
>DAOTVR010000395.1:0-4562 GCA_034436315.1 Anaerolineae bacterium | reverse complement strand
GGAATCCCCGCAGGCGGCCTCCGAGGGGTCAAGGTGGCCGCATTTGATACCGGGATCCCGGCGCAGGATGCTCCGTCCATCCTGCGCTTTTTCATCAAGCTGTTCGGCTATGCGGCCAAGCCCATCGCCGATAAACTGACGAAGAAGGGTGGAGAGCTGGCAGTTCCCCCTGAAGGGTTCTTCGTCAAGGGCTCGCAAGGCCCGTTGCAGGAAGGCGAGTTGGAGCGCGCTGCGAACTGGGCCAAGCGGATCTTGGCCGCATTATAAACTCACATCACGGAGGATAGATGATCGTTGACTGTCACGTGCACGGTTGGGGTAAAGAGTCCGCCGAGGAAATCGTCCGCGGGATGGACGTGGCAGGGCTGGATAAGATCGTGCTCTTCACCCCGCCCCCACGTTGGGATAGGGGCGGGGAGCCGCTGACCATGCGCCAGGCCGCCGATTGGCTGGCCAAGATCGTCGCCCAGGCCCCGGAGCGCATCATCCCCTTCACCTGGATTGAGCCAACCCTGCCCGATGCCATTGAGGCCCTAGAGTATGCCGTCGGCGAGCTGGGCTTCAAGGGGGTCAAGATGATCCCCAACCATTGGTATCCCTATGATGAGGCCGTTTTCCCGGTCTATGAGAAGATCCAAGAGCTGGGTGTGCCGATCCTCTTCCACTCAGGGATCTTGTGGGGACATGCTGATGGCTCGCGCTTCTGCCGGCCGGCCTTTTACGAGGCGCTGATTCACTTCCCCAAGGTGCGCTTTGCCCTGGCGCACATCGGCTGGCCCTGGGTGGACGAGTGCCTGGCAGTGGCCGGGCGTTTCCGCGCGGAGGCCGAGCGCACCGGGCAGCCGATGCAGATGTGGGTGGATACCTGTCCTGGGACGCCCCCCGTGTGGCGCACCGAGGCCCTACAGAAGGCATTGGCCTACCTCGGCGATGAGCGCCTCCTCTGGGGGAGCGATACTTCTGGGCCAAGCGTGGCTCACGCCGCGCAAACCCTCGCCGGCGATCGGCGCATCTTGCGCGAGGTGCTGGGCGGCAACGCCGAGACGGAGCGCCGCTGGATGGGAGAGAACGCCTTGCGTTTTCTGGGGCTTGCCTGACGATGGCCGGCCGTCCTAACATCCTATTCATCCAGCCCGACCAGCAGCGTTACGATTGCCTGGGAAGGGCGGGGCATCCTCTGGTCAAGACACCCGCCATAGACCGGTTGGCCGCCGAGGGGGTTTGGTTCACCCACGCTTTCACCCCCACGCCCACCTGCTGCCCGGCGCGCCAATCGCTCCTTTGCGGCAAATGGGCCGAGCAGCATGGTGGGCTGTGGAACTATGGCATTGGCCTCCCGCTCAAGCCCTTCGCCGAGCCAACTTGGACCGAGGCGCTGGCCAGCGCAGGTTATATCCTGGGCTACGTGGGGCGCTGGGAGGTTCACCCCATCAAAACCCCACTGGACTATGGCTTTCGGGATTGGGTTCGTGCCTCCGACTATGCTGCTTGGCGCAAGGCCCATCATCTGCCCGATCCTGTGCCCGACGCAGAGCGTCTGCCCGAGCTGAGGGGACATCCGGCGGCTCGCTGGTTTGGAGGCCTGGATCCCGTGGAGGTGGAACAAGCCCGCCCCCATTGGTATGCCGAGCGCACCATAGAGCTGATGCGCCGTTACCACCGCGAGGGGCGACCCTGGCACGTCCGCCTGGACTTCGAGGAGCCGCACCTCCCCTGCTTCCCCGCTGGGCGCTTTGCCGAGATGTACCCGCCCGAAAGCATCCCCCCGTGGGGCAGCTTCCAGGAACGCTTTGAGCACAAGCCTTACATCCAACGCCAGCAGCTCGTCACGTGGGGATTGGAGGATCTCAGCTGGCGAGAGTGGTCGGTTTTCGTCTCGCGCTATTTGGGGATGGTCAGCCAGATCGACGAGGCCATTGGACGTGTGCTCGCGGCGCTTAATGAGTTGGGCCTGGCCGATTCCACTTTGGTCATCTACACCACCGACCATGGAGACAATTGCGGCAGCCATCGCTTGATAGATAAGCACTATGTCATGTACGAGGACGTCGTGCATGTGCCGCTTGTCATGCGCTGGCCGGAAGTTATCGCGCCGGGGATGGTACGTGAGGAGTTTGTAGTGCATGCCCTGGATCTGGCGGCGACGGTCTGCGAGGCGACGGGGTTGCCCATCCCATCAGATTACCAGGGCCGTTCACTCATGCCCTTGTTGCGTGGGGAGCTTCCCGCCGATTGGCGCGAGGATGTTGTGGCCACCTATCACGGCGCGCAATTCGGCCTCTACGAGCAGAGGATGCTTCGCGACCGCCGCTTCAAGTATGTCTGGAACCCCACCGACGTGGATGAACTTTATGACCTGGCGGCGGATCCTTGGGAGCTACGCAACCTGGTTGGCCAACCCGAATATGCTAAAGTCCTCCGGAGCATGCGCCAACGGCTCTTGGAACGGTTGGTGGCCCAGGGCGATGGCCTCGTGCGCACCGATTGGATGCAGCGGCAGCTAAGCGAGGGACGCAAGCTGGGCGTAAATCGCTAGAACCTCGTCGCCTTTAACTGGCTAATTTTGGATGTTGACGGTTTGCGTGCCAGCGATGCGCGGATCGGACGTATCAAAGCAGGCCAAGTTCCATTCCCCCGCGTTCGGGATAGTCACGCCGCTTGGGAATTGGTGAGAGCCCTGATCTGGGAGCTGGAATGTGTAAGGCGACGGGAGCTGAGCACTGGCCGTTGTCCACTGTCTACATTGGCATTGGACCGTTCCAGTGTAGTCGGTTACGACGTTGTGGTACCGGTCAAGGATCGTCAATGTCAGGGTGAAGGGCTGCCCAACGCGTCCGACTGGCGACCAGTTGAGGCTAGGCTCTCTTAGGCTGGTCGTCACCGATATGGCCGTCGCCGCCCCTGGCTGTATAGGGATTGGGGCGCTGCAAGTCGTTATGCCCGCCAGGTTGACACAAATCTGGGTGAGCGCAGCCCGTTGAAGCGAAACGCTTACCGTCCCGATGCCATCGTTCAGGGTAATCTCTTTAGGCTCAATGGGCACAGCTTCGCCTCGCCCTGCATCTCTGGCCGAGAGGGCGACCTTCCCTTGAATGGGCATAGTATGGCCGTCTGCAAATCGGGCGGTTACGGTGATGGGGATAGAATCCCCCGCCCGCCATGTGGGGGCATTGCCTATCTCGATGGCGAAATCGCCCATCGCATTGCTTTGGGGCACTAGCACGACCCGGCGCAAGAAGGGTGCGAGGGTGGGATTGCTGGAGCTCAATAGCGCCCGATATTGTACGTATGTATCCCCATCGTGCCCGGCCCAAAGACTCATCCCATCATTCTGGTAATAGGAGCTTTGCGTCCCATCCGGGCCGACGAAGGGGGCCTGGGCCAACTCGCCCTCGCTGCGGGCGGAACGCACCTGGAAGCGCACGCTCGTCCCCGGCGGGGTGACCCGCTCGAAGTGGAGGCTGCCCCCCGCCAGCGGCTCCTGCAGGCCGAAGACCGGCGAGAGGTACTCCGCCTCCCCGACGGCGTTGGTGGCCGCGTACAGCCCCGGCCCCTCCTCCGAGCCGCCGGAGTTGGTGGCCCCCACGTAGAGCCGCCCGTGAGAAAAGGCCAGGGAGGCCGGACGCGCGCCGGGCAGGAGGGACACGGCCCCCAGCGCCTCCCAGCTCTGCAGGTCGCGGGTGCGGTAGAGGTTGGTGGGGCCTGGGGGGGCGTCGTAGCGGAGCCCGTCCAGGTAGTAGAGCCACCCGTCGCGCACCGCACAGCGTGACCAACTGACGCTTCTCCCCCGCAGGAAGGTCACCTCGCTCTGCGTCCGGCCGTCCAGGGCATAGACCTTCATGCCGCCGGAGGTTTGTCCCCTGACGAGCATCCATTCCCCGAAGGGGAAGAGGTCGTAGGGGGCGAAGGCCCCCTGGGGGTCGGCGATGGTCACCTGGGTCCAGGTGTGGCCGTCGTGGCGGTAGAGCCGCTGGCCGGTGAACCCCCCGTCGGAGGCCTGGCGATAGACAACGGCGTACAGGAAGGCGCCGGTGGGATGCGTCACGACGGCCAGGTCGTCCACGGCACAGTCCTGGATCACTCCCGGCTCGGTCCGCTCGTAGGCCCAGGTGGCCCCCCGATCGGCCGAGACGAGGACGAAGGTGTAGGCCACCGGGGGATACCCGTCGGAGCCAAAGGCCGCGTAGAGCCGCCCCTGGAACTCCACAACGCGGTGCACGTGCAGCCCCTTGTAGAGCGTGCGGCGCTTCTGCCAGCCCAGGCCGTCGTTCACGTAGAAGTTGCCGAAGGTCTGGCTCTCCTGCGCATCGTTGCCGGCGACGTAGAGCCGGCCGCTTGCGCCCACGTGCCAGCCCCCCAACTGTTCCTCGGGGACATCCTGCACCTCCCGCACCAGGGCGCCGCTTCGGGGGTCGTAGCTGACGATATCCACCGGGCCGCGGTTGCTGTACAGGTCCCCGTAGCCGAGATAGAGCTTGCCGGAGAAGCTGCCCAAGTCCCAGATGGTGTTGGGGAAGGCCCCCTTCTCCGGGTCAGGCACGGCCACGAAGGCCAGGTTGATC
>DAOTVR010000394.1:0-1609 GCA_034436315.1 Anaerolineae bacterium | reverse complement strand
TGGCTGGCGGGCGATCCCGTGTATGAGGCTAAGCGCCAACTATTGGAGGAACATCGCATCACCGTTTGGCGATTCCACGATTATTGGCACTCACACCGGCCCGATGGCGTTCTTACCGGTGTTAATAAACGGTTGGGGTGGGAGAAGTACACCGAGCCTGAGGCGCGCTCCTTTCCCGTTTATAACCTTCCAACGACCTCGGTGCATGACTTGGCCGTCTATCTAAAGGCTAAATTGGGCGCTCAGATTGTACGGGTCGTGGGGGATGCGGAGATGAACTGCCGTCGCGTAGCCCTGGCCGTCGGGGCCTCAGGTGGTAGACGGCAAATTCAGTTCCTTGGCCAGGAGAATGTGGATGCCCTGGTCGCAGGCGAGGTCAACGAGTGGGAGACCGTGGAGTACGTCCGCGACGCCAATGCCCAGGGCAGGAAGTTGGCCCTGATCCTCGTGGGGCATGTCAACAGCGAGGAGCCGGGGATGGAATACCTTGTTGAGTGGCTGCGAGAGCGCTTCCCGGACCTAGCTATCACGCACGTCCCCACGGGAGACCCTTTTCGCTCTTTGTGAGTTTGCCTCGTGCAAGGGCCTATAGTCTGGCTGAAAAGGGCGGTATCATCCAAAGGGAGAATATACGATCATGAGCACGAAGCAGATCCAAAACCGGTTGGAATCCCTCACGCGCAAGTGGTGGTTCTTCCTATTATTCTTCATCCTGTTTTTCATCGTTCCGAGTTACAGTTCCAAGCCCATCGACCCTCGGGAGACCAGCCGGCTCGTTGCCGAGGTGCTTCCGCGAGCCCTGATTTACTCTTATCCGGCGATATGGCCTTTGTTCAAGATTCTGCCAATCCTATTGATCCTGGCCATCATCCTCTGGGGCGACCGAGCCACGCGGGCCTTCTCTATCTACGTGGCGGTCACGCTGTTGGCCATGGCCATTTTGCAAAACATGGCCTTCACTGAGCATTATGGCTTCGCTGTCATCACCGGTAACGTGGTCATCATATCCATCGTGGCCCTTTTCTGGGTTTGGGAGGCGGTGATCAAAGAGACTGACATGAGCCCGCAAGGGCGCCCGTGGTGGCGATACTGGGTCGTTCCTCCGGCCTTTCTGGCCTTTTGGTTCCCGGTAAGCATCGGCGCCGATGGTGTTAGGCCCGATTGGAATCCCCTGCTGATTCTGACCTCAGAGGCAGGGCTGACGTTCTGCATGATGGTCCCGGTCTATTTAGCTGTGATGACCCTATATCATCCGCGGATCAATCGGCCCGTCGTGCGGCTCACGGGTTTTGTGGGCACGGTTATCGGGCTGCTGAACATTGTCATGTGGTTGATTGTGAACCGTGAGACAATGTGGTGGATGGGCGTCTTGCATTTGCCGCAGCTTGCCATCTCCATTTATGCCCTGGTCATCTCCCTGCGCAAGGCCGCCCAGGACTAGGACGTATCTGCAAACTCTCGTAGCTTAGGGCCCTGTGCCCGTTCTATCGCGTTGTGGCATGCGTTTCCGAGAAAATGACGCCCACAAGGGGCTAGGTTACCGCTTTGCAAACACGGCCTATTTTTAATGAGGGATCGCGGGGATGGATCGGCACCGCTACAGGCGCAA
>DAOTVR010000393.1:0-2454 GCA_034436315.1 Anaerolineae bacterium | reverse complement strand
CGCGGCACGGCCCAGGTCAGCCCGCGCACGATCTCCGCCGCCTGCTCCGGCTGGCCTGCGGCCACCAGGGCATCGCCCAGGAGCAGGCGGGTCACGCTATCGCGGTGCCCGGCAGCCCAAGCAGCCTGCATGTGCTCCAGCGCCTGCTCGTATTGCCCACGGGCGAGGGCAATGGCCGCCAGGCGCTGGCGCGCCGTAGGATTGGCCGGGTCGGCCTGGAGGGCGCGATTCAACCAATTTATGGCGACGCTCAGATCCTCGCGCTGGCGCACCTGATCCAGCGTGGGGTTATCAAAGTGCCATTCGTCGTAGGCGTTCAGCTCCACCCGCGCCTGGGCCAACGCGCCGAGGTTAGCATACCAAGCCCCCAGCAGCTTTTGCCGGTTCGCGATCCCCAGGCAAACCAGGAGGGCGAGCAAAACGATCCCTGCGACGACCGCCGGCCACCGACGCGCAGGGCGCTCCGTCCAAACGGGCACCTCTCCCACCCGCGAAGCCGCCAGGATGAGCGCCAAAGGCACAAAGTGAAGCACAACCCCCTGATATCCGTAAAAAATGTCGTCCAGCATGCCGTGGGCCAGCATCGCCCCCAGGCTGACCAGGCCAGCTTCAATGATCCAGGCCTGGCCGGTGGGCGAACCTTCCAGACGACGCAATTGGCGGAAGCTGAAGACGAGCGCGCTCGCCAGCAACCCCAGGTAAGGGAGCAACCCTAAAGCCCCTTGGGCGATAAGGATATCCAAAAGCATATTATGGATATGATCTATATAACTCACATGAATCAGCAAGGTGTAAATGGAGAATGACAAAGGCAGGGCCCACAGGCCGAGGCCAGTGAAGCGGTAATCGCGCGCCAGGAGCAGCCCATCGCGGAAAAGCTCCAGGCGGCCGGCCAGGGCTTCCCTGCCCGGCAAGCGACCCGAAACCACGCCGAAGAGCACGGCCAACGCCAGCCCCGCGCCCACGAGCACGAGGATGGCCACAGCCAGGAGGCGAACCCGCCAGGCGCGCTCCGGCCGGCCAGGGGCCATCCGCCGGCTCCAGCGGCCGAGGATGTGCCAGGCAACCCACAGCGCCGTCGCTCCGACCAGGGCAGCCCAGGCTCCGCGCGACATGCTTAGGAACCACCCCAGTCCGGCGACGCCGGCGGCAAGGCCCCAGAACCAGGGCCAGAGCCTGGCCAGGGGATGGGCACCTGTGGCGGCGCGTCGGCGGCCTAGGATGATCAAGGGGACATAGAGGGGCATGATTACCGCCAGGATGCCCCCTGCCGCATTGGGGTTCACCTGAAAGTCGGCGGGCTTGGGCAGCCATTTTTGGATGCTCTGCCCCAGGGCGACGAGCGCGGGCACCTTGGCCTCCTGCGCGGTCCAATCGTTAGTGGCCAGGAAGTAGAGCGAGAGGGCCAGGCCAAAGGCTCCCCAGAAGGCCAGGATGGTATAGAGATGCCCCAGGTCGGGCTGATCGGCGACGGCGTAGTAGATGCCCACGCCACTGAGGATCAAACAGAAAGCTACCCAGGCAGCCCCTCGATCGTAGGCCGCCCAGACCCCCAACCCACACGAGGCCAGGAAGAGCCACAAGGGGATGCCGAAGGGGGATACACGCAACCTGAAGCCCACCCTAGCCAGGGCCAAGAGGCGCGATAGGCCCAAGAGGACAAATGGCCAGACCATCATGGAGCCCTTCGGCGGCCAAGCCCCGATCGGTCCTCGCGAGGGCCAGACGAAGCTCCCCTGGCTATAGAAAAGGCCGGCGGCGCCAAGGGCCAGAAGAAACTCCACATAAGGCACCACTGCCCCCAACCGGGCAAACCGCCCCCTCGCGCCGCGCTCGACGGCCAATGCCTTTACCCCCGTGCCCATCCCAAACTCTCCAAGCCGATCTCCAGCGCTGCTCGCCACGATGAGGGACTGCTCAGCAGGGCCTTCAAATAGGTGAGTAGCGGCCCCGGGCGAAAGATCCACTCGCGAAAGGCCACCCTGGCCCAATGCTCCAACTGCTCGGCGCTCAGGCCGGGATAATCCAACACCGTAGAGCGATCCATATCCACCTCTTCCCAGCGCGTACCGGGGCGAAACCAACCCTGCTCCACAACCTCGAAGAAGAAGGGCGTGCCCGGATGGGGCGCGGCGATGTGAAAGAGCACCAGGTCTAACGGTAAACGCTTGGCATAATCAATGGTCTTACGGATGCTCGCTTCCGTCTCGCCGGGAAGGCCGATGATGAAATAGCCCCAGTTCATGATCCCGGCGGCCTTGGCCCAACGCAGCGCCTGCTCCGCTTGTTCGGGGCGGATCCCCTTGTTCATGTGCCGCAGCATCTCTTCATCGCCCGATTCCAAGCCCCAAGCGATCATCCAACAGCCCGCACGGGCCATCAAGCGCAACAACTCTTCGTCCACGAAATCCACGCGGCTGTTGCACATCCAGCGTATCTTCAGCCCCCGGCTCA
>DAOTVR010000392.1:0-2741 GCA_034436315.1 Anaerolineae bacterium | reverse complement strand
GCCAAGAAGCTGCTGATCGCCGGAGAGGGCCGGAAGGCCCGGGTGGGAGAGCCGACGACAAGCACATCCACTCCCGCCAACTGTTCTGCCTTCACCTCGCTTACCCGGCGCACCTCCACCTCTCCCTGCGCGCCGAGAGCCTGACCGATCGCCTGGGCTATCTTCTCGGTATTGCCGAAGAACGAATCGTAGATCACTAGGGCTTTCATCGGGATATGCCTCCTTTGCTTAGCGCCTCTTGTAGCGCCCCATCAACTGCCCCTCGGCCAGGATATGTCCCTCCATCGCCTTGAGCAGCTCCTTCTTCGTGGCCCCAGGTTTGAGATCAAGAGCCTTATCCAGGGCGTAGAGCTTGAAATAGTAACGGTGCGTGCCGCCCGGCGGACAGGGGCCACCGTAGCCCAGCCTGCGGAAATCGTTCCTCCCCTGCACGGCCCCGTTGGCCAGCCGTTCATCGGGCGGCACCCCCGCGGGCAGCTCTCTCACGCTTGCGGGCAGGTTGTAGAGCACCCAATGCACCCACGTGCCCAGCGGGGCGTCGGGGTCATCGCAGATGAGGGCCAGCGTCACTGCCTGCTCCGGTACCCCGCTCCAGGATAACGGCGGGGAGATATCCTTCCCGTCGCAGGTATAGTCGGCGGGGATCATCCCCCCTTCCTGAAAGGCCGAGCTCACCACCTTGATCGCCATCGCGCTTTCCTCCTTCCACCACTAGACAGCACATTACATTTTGGCCTAAAATGGTACAGAAAGCAAGGAGGAAGTCATGCTAACCCACCGCGAGCGCGTTTTGAGGGCCTTCCGCTTCGAGCCGACGGATCGCCCTCCCTATGACCTCATGGAATCCTCAGTCTGGCCCGAGCTGATGGGCTATTTTCAAAGGAGGTTTCTGCCATGCGCGATTATCAGCCACTCGATCTGAGCCGTTACGCGAACGTGGGAGTCGAGTTCTTTGAGGGTGTGGCCCAGCCTCCCTTGGGCCGGCAGAGCTTCCACGGGCTGCCCTTCCTGGTGGGCAAGGAGGAGCCAGACCCATCGTGCTGTTTCATCGCCCTCTATGGCGAGGGCATGTTCAAGAAGGTCACTGTACCTATCAAGGCCGCTCCGAGGCATATGATTTTCGCCCACGCCCTCCTGGAATCCAAGATCGCGGAGGGAGAGCCGGTGGGCCACGTCGTAGCGCGTTACATCTTTCGCTATGCTGATGGCGAGGAGTTGACAGTGCCCATCCGCGAGCGTTTTGAGGTGGCCGTGGTACCTATCGGTTGGGGCAGCTTCCCCTTCCTAGCCGTGCCCGATCAGAAGGAGCATCTCCTTCCGCGCTACGAGGGGCGTTGGGAGGCCGCGGGCCGCCGCCAAACGGAGGCCGAACAGGGCTGGCCAAGGGCCTATTTTCTCTGGGCCTGGGCCAATCCTCACCCGGAGCGAACGGTGGAATCCATTACCCTGGAGGGCACCGACCGCAAATTCGTGGTGGCGGCGATCACCCTGGGCTATCTGGAAGAGTGGCCCTTCCGCCGCCAGGCCAAGCGCCCGGTCAAGATCACCCTCACCCAGGCCGAGGATGCCGAAAAACCCTTTGCCCTGGACGTAGAGGTAGATCGCGGTGTGGCCACTTATCCTTTTCCCTTGCCCCGGTCGTCAGCCGAGGAGTTCCTCGCCGAGGAGATGAAGGGTTGGGGCGAAGAGCAGAATGACAAATCCAGCCCGGCCTATGTGGAGGTGGCCGCCACGCCTTCAGCAACGATCACCGTCAAGAACGAGGGCCAAGAGCTGGGCAAGGCTAACTGGGGCGAATTACAGCACAAGGGCCTCGTGGAGACGCCTCGCGTGCGCCTGGAGGTCGTGGATCGGGGCACGAATTGGGTGCACGTCACCGTGCTCGACGACGAGACGGGCAAGCCCGTTCCCTGCCGGGTGCATTTTCGCTCGCCAGAGGGGATCCCCTATCAACCCCACGGCTACCACAACCACGTCAACTCCAACCTAGGCACCTGGCACATTGACGTTGGCGGGGATTTACGACTGGGACAGATCACCTACGCCTATATTGATGGCCGCTGCCAGGGGTGGCTGCCGCGTGGGGAGGTGATCGTGGAGGCGGCGCGGGGCTTTGAGTACGAGCCGCTACGCACGCGAGTGCACATCGCCCCAGGCCAGCGTGAGCTGACGTTACGCCTCAAGCGCGCGAGCAACATGGCCGCGCGGCGTTGGTTCTGCGGCGATTCACACGTACACTTTTTGGGCACCCAGGGGGCACAGCGCGAGGCTCAAGCCGAGGGCCTGAACGTGGTGAACCTGCTGCAATCGCAATGGGGGCATCTCTTTACCAACACCGAGGATTTCACCGGCAAGCCCTTCATCGCCGAGGACGGCGACACGATCGTCTATTGTTCGCAGGAGAACCGCCAGCATATCCTGGGACACATGATCCTCTGGGGGCTGAAGGAGCCGGTCATGCCCTGGTGCTCCGATGGCCCAAGCGAGGCAGAGTTGGGCGGAGCGCTTGAGACCGTGCTCTCTCACTGGGCCGATGCCTGCCATGCCCAGGGCGGCACGGTGATCATCCCCCATTTCCCCGCCCCCAATTGTGAGCCGGCGGTGCTCATCGCTACCGGCCGCGCAGACGCCATTGAGATAACTGGCTACGGGAGTTATAACCACCTGGAGTATTACCGCTACCTGAATTGCGGTTATCGCCTGCCTTTGGTGGGCGGCACGGACAAGATGTCCAGCGACGT
>DAOTVR010000391.1:0-3915 GCA_034436315.1 Anaerolineae bacterium | reverse complement strand
GAGCCGACCGACCACACAGTAGATGATCTGGCCAATCATCATCACGGCAGCGTAGACGCTATAAAACCCCAGCCCTCTGGGGCCGAAATCCCAGAGGCCCACTGCCGCCACCAGTGCCGCATAGATAGCCCAGATGAGTGTGGAGGCAGCTATGGCTTCTACAGCCGCCTTAGACAGCATCGGCGCGGGCTTCCAGATGGCGAGCGCTGCGAGGGCAAGGGCTCCTGCTGCCCCCACGAGCCCCGTCGTCTTGGACTCGGCCAGGCCGAAGAGCTGCCAAGCGTGCATGAACACCACCGCACCCAGGACCACAGCCGCTACAGCTTCCATGGCTTCACCCCTTTAGCCTACCACTAACCGCCCGGCCAACGGGGACCCCTTCATTTTCAAGTATAAGCTGTAGCCTTATTCTGTCAAATTAATCTTGCCCTAGTCTGGGACTCTGGATTTCTCCATGCGGGCCAAGAGGCTATCTAGGAGGGCATCAGGGATCGGCTCCTTGCCCAAGTAGGGGAAGCCCGTCGGCCAGCCATGCTCGTCGGAGCCACCGGTGATAAGCAGATTCAGCTCCTCGGCAATGCGCATAAAGTGGGCGCGGTCCGCAGGTGGCATATGCCGATGGTACACCTCCACGCCATCCAAGCCCAGGGCCTTAAGGGCTGCGAAATCCTCTAGCGGCCAGTTCTGGCCGTCGCGCTTGTACTGGTGAGGATGAGCGATGACTGCCACCCCACCAGCTGCGTGGATCAAAGCGATGGCCGTGGCGATATCCAGCGCTGCCGGGCGCACCCGCGGCCAGGTCAAGGCGTAAAGCCGATCCATCTCCTCCGAATTGGCGACCAAGCCCTTCCTTTTGGCGGCAAAGGCTACCGCGTTGTGCCCGGCGAAAAGGGGATTGATCTCGCGGGCCTCCTCAATACTTAACGGATAGCCCATCTCGCTGAGGTACACACAGCATTCGGCCATGCGCGCTTCAAAATCTACCAGGGCCTCCTCCTCGGCACGGCGCACGGCGGGATCCCAGAGGTCCAAGCCTAACCCCAAGAGGTCGATCGTACCCTGGTAGCCCTCCCAGTTGACGTACCATTCGATGCCCGGGATCAGGAGCAGCCCACGTTCGCGGGCAACCGCCTCTCCCTCGCGCGCCCCACGAGCGTTATTGTGGTCGGTGATGGCCAGCGCCCGCAGGCCCAGATTTAGGGCGTACTCAATAAGCTCCGTCGGCGTAGCTCGGCCATCGGAGTAGAGGGTATGTGTGTGCAGGTCGATCACGGCGCTCACCCACGATCCGCGGCGCGCTGGGCCTCTTCCTGGGCGATACGCGTCCACTCGTCAAAACGTTGGGGCTCGTTGTTGCAGGTGTGGGTATCCTTGAGGGCCATTTCTACGATGCAGCCTCGGGCGATCTCCAGGGTCTCGCGGATGTATTGGCGCACGTATTCGCCATCAAATTGCACGGCGGCAAGGTGGGCGGGATGGGGTTTCCAGCAATAGATGTACTTGTCCTCCAAGGCTTCGGCGGCGACGGCCCGGTCGCACCACGGACTGACGGAGACCTTGCGCAGATGGGGCAAGCGCTTCACATAATCAAACTTTTTGTCTAACGGCTCGCAACAACCGTAATAGGTGAGGCCAAAGCGCTCGTGGATGGGCACCTCGTATTGTAGGGCGAACTCCCAATGCATCTGGGGCGATACGCCGGTGATCTCTTGTCCCTCGGTAAAGCCCCACATGTCCTTCGTGCGCACGTGCCCCGTGAAATCCGGCGCGGGCAACTCGTCAGAGAAGCCGAAGGAGCCTGAGCCGATGTAATGGTTGCCGTTATTCAGGCTGAGTAGCCCCTGGCGTTCCAGGCTATCCAAAAAATGCATCCGCCCATCGGCGATGAACTTGACGGCGCGATGCGTCCACTCGGGCTCCAAGACCATATCCAGCATGATCTGCTCCAGGCCGCGCAACTGTGCCCAGACGATCATGATCCCCAAGGACCACCAGAAGGAGGTGCGCTGCACCACGCGCAGGATGTCGCCGAAGAGCTCCTGAGCCAACTCCAGGCGTCGCTGGCTGGCCTCGTAGTTGATGTGCACCTCAGGATAATGGAGCTTGTCCAGGTCGCTCAGTTTCTTGACGGGGGGATCCCAGATATAGGAGCCTCGCTCCGTGGTGGAATGGATCTTTTTTACCTCTAGCCCCCAACCGAAATCCTTATTAGAGGGGGCGATCTCCATGGCGCTGGTGCAATCGTGAGGCACTTCCAAGACATCGTCGATCACCTGGTCATCATGGAAGTGCTCCCAGGCGTAGATGCGCATGCGCAAGGTCATCTCCCAATCGCGCAGGAGGGGATCCTGCATGCGTAAGGTCTTTTCGGGTATCAGTTCCAGCCAAGCCCCCTCTGGGGAACAAAAGATCAGGGGCTTGGTTCGCTTGAGGGCGTTATGCGCGTACCACGTCTTGCGTCGCTCTTCCTGGATGGGGTCGGCGGCGATCTCGGCCACGCGCTTGGCCAGATCGCGGAGATAGGCTCGCTCTTCGGGCAGGATCTTGACCATCTCGTTCCTCCGTCTATCCTTTGGCCGCGCCATCAAGAGCTCCCCACACCAGAATGAAGCCGGGTCAACCGACGTGGCCGGCTCATGGCGGCATAAGATTACTTCGTCTCACGTGAGGCGTCAAAAACCCTCAAGGCGAACAGAACATAGGGGCGAGCATGAAGCTCGCCCCTACAGTTTAGCGGTTTGCCATGACGAGAAATCTCCTGCCGGCTTTGCCTTTTAGAGCTTGAGCCCCTCCACCGCGCCGCGAATGAACCACCTCTGCATGAAGATGAACAGCAAGAGCACCGGCAACACCATCAGCGATACCGCCGTGGCTTTGACGCCGTAACTGGCCACGAGGCCCGCGGCAGGGGTCTCAAAGATGATCGTGTTGACGCCAGGCGGCAGGGTCATCTTCTCCGCGGTGACGATCATGGTCTTGGAGACGAGGTATTCCCCCCAGCAGCTGATAAAGTGCATGATGGATACCAAGACCATCCCCGATGTCGCCAGGGGGAACATGATCTGGAAGGCGATGCGCAGGTTGGAAGCTCCATCCACCTTAGCCGCATCTTCCAACTCGGTGGGAATCCCCAAAAAGATCTGGCGCATCAGGAAGAGCGCCGTGCCGCCGCCCCCGGTATAGAGCAAGATCAGCCCCACCAAACTATCAAAGAGCTTGAGGCGCTTCATCAGCTCGTATTGGGCCATCAACGTGCCGCCGGCAGGCAAGAACATGAGCACGATGAAGAAGGAGAACAACGCGTCGCGCCCACGAAACTTGAGCCGGGCAAAGGCATAGGCTGCCAAAGAGACGATCAATACCGTCAAAACCACGCTGGTGAGGCTCACCACCAGGCTGTTGCGATACAGGATCAAGAGCTGCCCCATCCCGGCCTTGCCCACCCCTTTGACCCCTGTGAGTACGTACTGATAGTTAATGAGGTCGATCTTCTTGGGCAAGAGCGAGGGAACGGTGGTATAGAGCTCTTGCTGCGATTTGAACGATGACGAAAGAGACCAGATGAAAGGGAACAAACCAAAGGAGGAAACGATGATCAGATAGATATGTAAGAGCGTGCGGCGCAAGATCCTGCGTATTCTAGGGATGTTGAGCATAGCTGCGCTCCCTTACGCCTTCTCAGACTTGAAAAATTTAAAGACCAACGTGACCAAGATCAGGTTGCCGATGCCCAGGAAGAGGTTGATCGCCGATCCATATCCCAAGCGCATGGAGCCGGTGAAGGCCTGTTCCCAGGCATAGAGCGCGGCGGTCTTGCCGATGTTGCCGGGCCCCTGCCCAAAGACCATCATCTGCACCGTGCCTTCGCTCAAAAAACCCACATTGGTGACCAAAAAGAGCAACATGATGTTGCGG
>DAOTVR010000390.1:0-11979 GCA_034436315.1 Anaerolineae bacterium | reverse complement strand
GGGTGGCGGCCAGGACCGCCGGAAGGGTGCCACACAACGCTCGGGCGGCGATCACAACCAAGATGCCGAGAATCATCAACAGAGGGATGGGATGGGCCAACAGGATCAGGCTCTGAATGAGGATCATCCCCAAGATGAATGCACCGCAGGCCAAATGGTAATATCTTTTGCTCAGGACGTGTACCACATAGGCCACGATCAACGCCACAAGTGGGACGAGGTCATCCAGGCCAGGTGGATAGCCACGGAAGAGGGCGAAAACAAACCACAGCCAAGCGACGCCGACCATAAGAAGCAGGAACATCGGGAGCAAGTCGCGCCGCAGCTCTCTGATCTCCGTCCGCAGGTCATAGGTTGATCGAAAGAGGGGTTCATTGCCGGCAACCATAGGGGCTCTCCTTCCGCGGAAACATCAATCCAGGACGCCCTTAACGTGGGGATGCTTAGACTCAGGGCTTAAGGAGATTCTTCAATCTACAGGCAAAGAAACCTATTTGACGACTTCCCGTCGTCCCATTAACTACCAGATGGGTGGGGGCCTCGGCTATAACCGGCGACCGCGGCCGTCAGAGGCCAAGGCCCACAGGCGTTCAGCTGCCGGGGCCGCGCTCCAGCATCTGGTCCACCTCTTGCTTGAGGGCCTCCAGGTCGGCAAAGGGGCGATAGACCGAGGCGAAGCGCACATAGGCCACGCCGTCCAACTTCCTCAAGCGTTCCATGACCATCTCGCCGATGACGCGGCTGGGCACCTCGGGTTGGCCCATGCCGTAAAGGGCCGATTCAACCTCCCCAACCAGGCGTTCGATGTCTTCGCTGGCGATGGGACGCTTGGCGCAGGCCTTCCAAATGCCCTCAAAGAGCTTTTGTCGGTCAAAAGGCTCGCGCCGGCCATCTCGTTTGATCACAAACAGGGTGGCCTTGACCACTTGCTCATAGGTGGTGAAGCGCTGGCCACAACGCTGGCATTCCCGGCGGCGACGTATGCCCGCGCCCACCTCGCGCGTATCCACGACCCGCGACTCCGCCGTTCCGCAAAAGGGACATTTCATGGTTTTTCACCCCCTGCTCGCCATCAGGGCGAGCGGCGCAAGAAGGAGGGGATATCCTGGTCAAAGTTCCGCAGGGGGAATTCGATCGTCTTGGCCTTCGGCGCGGGCGCAGCGGCCGCCTGACGCACCGAGGCAGCCGAGCTAGAGCTGGCGTCAAAGCCCGTGGCGATCACCGTGATCTGCACCTCATCTCCCATGGACTCGTCAATGGCCGCCCCGAAGATGATGTTGGCCTCAGGATCAACCATCCTGCGGATGATCTCGGCGGCATCGTTGACCTCAAACAAGGTCAGGTCCTCGCCGCCTTTGACGTTGAACAGCACCCCTTTGGCACCATCAATGCTGATATCCAGCAATTGGCTGTTGATGGCTTGGGAGGCCGCGTCCACCGCGCGCGTCTCTCCACGCCCCACGCCGATGGCCATCAGGGCCGAGCCGCCGTTGCCCATGATGGTGCGCACGTCGTTAAAGTCCACGTTCACCAAGCCGGTCGTGGTGATCAGGTCGGAGATGCCCTGGATGCCCTGGCGCAAGAGGTCATCGGCGGCGAAGAAGGCCTCGCGTATGGACGCTTTGCGATCCATCACCTGCAAGAGCCGATCGTTGGGGATGACGATCAGGGTATCCACGTTCTGGCGCAGGTTAGCGATGCCTTCCAGGGCGATCTTCATGCGCCGTGCTCCCTCAAAGCTGAAGGGCTTGGTCACGATCCCCACGGTCAGCGCCCCCAGGCTGCGCGCGGCCTGGGCCACCAAGGGCGCGGCGCCGGTCCCCGTGCCCCCGCCCATGCCTGCGGCGACGAACACCATGTCGGCCCCGCGCAGAAGCTCCTTGATCTCCTCGGCCGACTCGGCCCCGGCCTTCTCGCCGAGGCTGGGATCGCCACCACACCCCAAACCGCGCGTGGTCTTGTCGCCGATGCGCAGGCGTACGGGCGCCTTTGAACGGGCCAGGGCCTGGCCGTCCGTGTTCAAGACCACGAACTCCACTCCCTGAACGCCGGCCTCAATCATCCGGTCCACGGCGTTGGAGCCGCCTCCACCCACGCCGACCACTTTGATCTGCGCACCATTGCCAACCTCTGATGCTGCTCTCATCCTGTTCTCCTTCATGGACCTCACCCCTTGGGCAAAAAGACCTTCAACCACTCCAACACACGCTGGTACCATTCTCCGCCGGCGGGCTTGGAGCTTCCCGCCGCCATAGCCGCCTCCTCACGCATACCCCAGAGCAGCAGCCCCACGCTGGTCGCATAGGCGGGGTTGCTGATCGTCTCCACCAAGCCATAGAGCCGACGGGGCATGCCGATGCGCACGGGAAATTGCAGGATCCGCGCGGCGGCCTCGCGGATACCCGTCAGGTTCGCCGTGCCCCCGGTGAGCACGATGCCCGCCGGCAACAGGCCATCCAGGCCGGAGCGCTTGATCTCCCGGGCGATCATCTCAAAAAGATCCTCCAAGCGGGCCGAGACGACCTGGCAAAGCCGCTGCCGGGAGATGATCGCCAGGTTCTCATCGCCGAAGGTCTTGATCTCAATGACTTCCTCCTGGCCGACCGCCGAGGGGACGGCGTGCGCATAGCGGATCTTGGCGTCCTCGGCGACGGCGAGGGGCGTCCGCAAGACGACGGCGATGTCGTTGGTGATGTTATTGCCCCCCACCCCAAAGACCAACGTCTCCCAAATGCTGCCCGCGACATAGATGGCCACGTCGGTGGTCCCGCCCCCGATATCCACCAGGGCCACCCCCATGTTCTTTTCCTCTTCGGTGAGCACGGCTTCGGCGGAGGCCAAGGGCTGGAGGACGAGCTCCAGGATGTTGACGTTATTCCGCTGCACGCACTGCACCAGGTTCTGGATGGCGGCAACGGCCCCGGTGATGATGTGCGCCTCCACCTCCAAGCGGAAGCCCATCAACCCCAAGGGGTTGGTGATCCCGTTCTGGCCATCCACGGTGAACTCGCGGGGGATACAGTGGATGATGCGCCGATTGTGGGGCATGGTGATGGCCTGCGCCGCCTCCAGGGCGCGCTCGATGTCATCGCGATCGATCGGCCGATCGCCCCGGCCGATGGCCGCAACCCCTCGGCTGTTCTGAGAGGAGATATGGCTGCCCGCGACGCCCACATAGGCCTCGGTGATCGGGTAGCCGGAGACCCGTTCCGCCTTCTGCAAGGATTCGTGGATGGCCTTGGTGGCCTCTTCCACATCGGTGATCACCCCCTTGCGTAGGCCGCGCGAGGGCACAACCCCCACGCCGATCACGCGCAAGATCTCGTTATCGCTCACCTGACCGACGAGAGTGCAGATCTTGGTTGTCCCTACATCAATGCCAACGATCGTACGCTCCAATGGACTTCCTTTCTCCCCCCGATCAGCTAACGCTTCTTGTACACAGGTCGGCGCTCATTGCGCAAGTCAATGTACTCCACATCCACCCTCTTGGCCACAAGCTGCTCTACTAACGCCTTCATGAGGGCCACTTTCTCCCCCGCATCCCCTCGGTGCCCCAGATAGACCGGCCATTGGGCCGTCGTCACATAGAGGATCAACCCCTTGTCGGCGGCGTAATCGTACGCCTTGATCTCGGGAAGGGCCTGGCGCAACGCCAGGGCATAAGCCCAGGGCACCCCCAGGATCCGCCCCTGAGGCTCAGAGGCGAGCCCTTCTAGGTCGTGGATGACCAAGAGATCGCCGGGCCCCTTGGCCCTCCCCAGCACGCTGCCGTCAGCTCCGATCCACCAGTACCCTCCGCCGCTCTCCCAAACCAGCTTGACCTCGTGCTCTTCAACGACGACGGACAAGCGGTTGGGCAGACGACAGGTCACCTCAACCCGTTTGATACAACCGAACTCTTGCAACAGGCGCGCCTCCAAGCCCTTGCTATCCACGCGAAAGATGCTCTTGTGGGTCACATCAAGCAAGCGCTCTATCTCCGCGCGCTGCAGCAAGTTGATGCCGCTGATGGAAACCTCGTTCACGCGAAAGCGCGCATCGCTAAAGAGATTATACAACACCCAGACGCTACCGAAAAACAGGAAGAGGGCCGGGAGCCTAACCCAAATCAGGCGCTTGCTCCTCGCCGGCGCTAGCTCAAGGCCCTCCACAGAGACGGCCTCTGCAGCAGAACCCAAACGCGAACGGGATCGCCGCCCGGTCATGGCCAGCCCCGCCTCTCAGTGATCAAAGCCGTAGCTCGTTTCCGAGGCATGTTTATCGTTGTAGCGCTCTATAGCCAGCTCGATCAAGCGGTCGATCAACTCCGGATAGGGGATCCCGCTGGCCTCCCACAGCTTGGGGTACATGCTGATACTGGTGAACCCCGGTATGGTATTCAGCTCGTTGATGTAGAGCTTGCCGGTATCCCGGCAAAGGAAAAAGTCCACCCTGGCCATCCCCGCGCAATCCAGGGCCACAAAGGCGCGCACGGCAAGCTCCTGGACGAGCTTGGTCGTCTCGGCCGGCAGGTCTGCGGGGATGTAGAGCTTGGAGGCGTTATCGATGTACTTGGCCTTGTAATCGTAGAACTCGTTGCAGGGCACCACCTCGCCGGGTATAGAGGCGATGGGCTCATCGTTGCCCAGGACGCTGCATTCCACCTCCCGCGCGTTGACTGCGGCCTCCACCAGGATCTTGCGATCAAAGCGCGCCGCGAGGTTCAGGCCGCGGACGAGTTCCTCGCGGTGATGGGCCTTGGAGACACCCACGCTGGAGCCCAGGTTCGCCGGCTTGAGGAAGAGGGGGTAGGTGAAGCGCGCCTCTATCTCCTCTAGCACCCGCTCCGGATGGGCCGCCCAGGCCTTGCGCAGGACCAACATGTGCTCCACCACGGGCAGCCCATGCGCCTTGAAGACGCTCTTCATGGCCGCCTTATCCATGCCCAACGCCGAGCCGAGCACCCCCGCGCCCACATAGGGCAGGTCGGCGATCTCCAACAAGCCTTGGATCGTCCCGTCCTCGCCATAAGGCCCATGGAGGACGGGAAAGACCACGTCAACCACCGGGAAGCGCGCCTGGCGCAGCCCAGGCACCAGCTCCCGCCGGGGAAGCAGGTCCGGATCGCCCCCGCCCTCCAGGTTCGGCAGGGCCTGCTCGGCTTCATCCTCAGCTTCCGGCGGGGCGTCCACGCCGGCACTCAGCAGGGCCATGGGATCGCCGGTCGTCAACCAGCGGCCCGATTTGGTGATCCCCACGGGAAAGATCTCGTATTTATCCTTATCCATCGCCGCCATGATGGACCTGGCCGAGGCCAGCGAGACCTCGTGCTCGCCGGATTTGCCGCCAAAGATAACCGCTACCCGTATTTTCCTCTTCACTCTCGTCGCTCCGATCGCCTCACCATTGGCCCACAAACTCGATCTCCGGCTCCAGGCGCTCCCCAAAGGCCACCCATACCCTCTCCTGGATCAGCTCAATGAGCGCCTTGACGTCCGCCGCGCTCGCGCCGCCGACGTTCATCACGAAATTGGCGTGTTTCGTGGAAACCTCTGCGCCGCCGATGCGCTGCCCCTTCAGGCCGGCCTGCTCTATCAACAGACCCGCCGGATACCGCTCGGTCCGTTTAAAGACGCTGCCGGCACTGCGCCCCTCCGGGGTGCGTAGCTTGCGCTGGGCGGTGAGGGCATCCACCTTGCAGCTTAGCTCTTGGGCATCGCCGGGGGTCAATTGCAAGGCCGCCTCCAGCACCACCGGGCGACGCTCGCGCCGCGGCTCGCGCTTGATGCAACTCGTGCGGTAGCCATAGGCCAGTTCACCCACATCCACCTGCTCCAGGCCCCGTTCGGGGTGCAACCAACGCACCCAGCGCACGACCTCGGCCATGCAGCCCCCGTAGGCGCCGGCGTTCCCGGCCACGGCCCCGCCCACCGTGCCGGGGATGCCCACGGCCCATTCCAGGCCGGCCCAGCCCCGGCCGGCGCTCTCCAGGGCGAGCTGGCGCAAAGGGGCGCCGGATTGCGCGCTCAACAAGCCACTGCCATCCATGCTGAAACGGCGGCAATCGCTGACGATCACCAGCCCCCTCACACCGGCATCGGCGACCAGGACGTTGGTGCCCGCACCCAACACCGTGACGGGCACATCCAGGCTCCGGGCCACCCGGAACAGCTCGCAGAGCTCCTCCGGCTCGCGGGCGACGATGAACAGATCGGCCGGCCCGCCGATGGCAAAGGAGGTGTGCCGCGAGAGGGGCTCGTCGGCCAGCAAACGCCCCCCGTAGCCCCTTGCGAGCAATTCCCGCTCAAGCTGCGCCAAGTTACCCATCATGCCCTACCCGCCAAAAGGGCCAGCACGCGTTCGCCGACGAGATATCCGTCGCCCGCGCCCAAGGTGAGCAACACGTCTCCCGGCAAAAGGCGCTCCATAAGGTAGCGCACCACGTCGTCCAAGGCGCCGATATGCCGCACGCGAGGGTGTCGGATCGCCGCGACCAGCTCCTCGGCGCCGATGATGGGCCGCTCGTGGGCGCGCGCGGCATAGATAGCGGTGATGATCACCTCGTCGGCCTCATCAAAGCAGGTGGCCAGTTCCCCTAGCAAAGCGCGGGTGCGGCTAAAGGTGTGGGGCTGAAACACCGCCCAAATGCGCCGCCCCGGATAGCGCTGCCGCGCCGCGGCCAGCGTAGCCCGCACCTGCGTGGGATGGTGGGCGTAATCGTCCACGACCGAGATGCCGGCACACTCCCCCTTGAGTTCAAAACGGCGCAAAACCCCACGGAACCCGGCCAGCGCCCGAAGAGCACCCTCGCGCTCCAGGCCCAAGAGATCGGCCACGATGAGGGCAGCGGTCGCATTAAGCGCATTGTGGGCCCCCGGAACGGCCAACGAACACGCCTCCCAAGCGCCATCCCCTCGGTAAACCCGAAAATCCAACCCGCCGCGCGCATTGGGCGAGAGCTCGTGGATTCGGAACTGTGCTCCCGGATCCCGGCCATAGGTCACGACGCGCGGCCCAGGCCCGACGCGCGCAGCCAACAGGCGCCTCAGCTCCGGGCTATCCGCACAGGCGACGATGGCCCCCTCCTCTGGGACGCGCTCCACGAAGCGCCCAAAGGCTGCGCGCAGGTCCTCCATATCGCGGTAGCAATCGGGATGATCCATCTCCAAGTGGGTGAGCACCGCGATGCGCGGTGCAAGGCCATGGAAGGTCCGGTCGTACTCGTCGGCCTCAATGACAAAGTGCGGCCCCGAGCCGGCCTGGGCGTTGGTGCCCAGCTCGGCGATGATCCCTCCCACGATGAACGTGGGCGCGAGGCCCAGCCGCTCCAAGATCACCGCGATCATCGCCGTCGTGGTGGTCTTGCCGTGCGTGCCGGCGACGGCGATGCCGTAACGGCCGGCCATCATGCGGCCCAATAAGGGCGCGCGCTTGACCACCGGAATGCCCATCCGCTGCGCCGCCTGCACCTCCGGGTTGCTCTCGGGGATCGCCGAAGAGACGACCACCAGCTCGGCGCCCTGTACGTGTTCCGCGGCATGCCCGACATAGGTCCGGATCCCCAGGGCATTCAGCTCGCCCAGGAGGGGCGAATCGCGCATATCCGACCCGGAGACGCTATGCCCCCAGGCAGCCAGCACCCGGGCGATCGCCGATAGACCGCTCCCGCCGATGCCGACCAGATGGATACGCCGGGGCAAATCCCCAGCCCATGAAGCGCACATGGCGAACCCCTCTAACGAATCACCCGCGCAACCAGCAGCAACCCGCTCAGATACAGGAGCAGGCTCTGCCCCAGAAACACCGGCTGCCCCAGGAACTGAATGGGCAGGAAGGGGATGATCTCCCGCGCCAAATTAGAGAGCTTGTCGCCGGAGAACCCCAGGAAAGCGATGGGATAGTTGAACTTGTGCATATAGAACCAGATCGTGCCGGCGATAAGATAGCCGTTCAGCAGGCCCACCAACAGCCCCAGGGCAATGCCCTGAGCACCGCGTGGGGATTGCCCACCAAAGGCCAACGTCTCCCCCTGGTAGGAGATAAAAGCCCCGCCGATCACCACGAGGATAAAGAACCAACATTGCAGCAGGTCCTTATCCTGGGTGGGAAGGAAACGGCTGCCCGAGCTCATGAGGCGGACGATGCCCCTATCCAAAACGGGCTCAAAACGGCTCAAAAAGAACAGCAGAAACATCATGATGGTCGTCACGCCCAGCTCTTTTAGAAAGCCCCGAGCCAGGCCGATCAGCCCAAAGAGAAAGACGATGATCCCAAAAACCACCTCTATCGGGGCCACGAGACCCTCCTTAATCGCGCCGGTTTGAGTCGCCCCGGTCACTCCTCCCAGGACGGGAAGCTTTGTGCAGCCCAAAGGCGATCAAGAGCACGGTAAAGACGACGATGGCCAAGGCTATCGTCTGCCGGTTACTCAGCGCGGCGTTGATCTGGTCACCGGGCAAGGTGATCACCGCCTTGGACTGAGGCAACAGCGCAGGGAAGAGAAAATAGGCCACCAGAAAGCCGTTGATGCCCCCGGCGACCAGCCCCAGCAGCTTGGACATCCCCGTTTGCGGCGGGCGCACTTGGCCCTGCCCCCACACGTAAAAGAGCAACACGATGAGCCCAAACACGCCCACCACGAGCAACTGCACATCGCCCGCCGTGCGGATGAGATCCGGCCACGCCTGGGCATCCTGCCAGCTCACCGCCGGCCCGCCTGAGGTCAGCCCACCCATGAGCGCAAAGCGCAGCAACTTGTACAGCCGATTGACCAGGGGGGCCAGCGAGGGCCCAAAGCTACTCGCCAGCCACATGGCCAGGGCGATGCCCAACATGGAAAACAGCTCCCGATCCACCCCTCGCTTGAGCCCCAAGAGGCCGAAGAAGAGCAACACCGCTCCCACGGGCAGATAATAGCCGACCGTGATATTGACCGAGCCTTCCATGTTTGCCCCTTTTACCCGCCGCGCGTGGCCAAACTGACGAGTTCGGCGGCGATGCGCTCCGCCGCCTCGGGCATGGCTAAAGCTCGCGCCGCGGCGCCCATCGCCCGCAAACGCTCCGGATCGCCCAGGAGGTCCCGCACCGTGGGCCACAGGCGCGCGCCCAGCTCGGCATCCGGGATGATCAGCGCCGCGCCCCGGCTCGCCAGATACTCCGCGTTCGCCTGCTGGTGTTGCCCGGCATAAGGATAGGGCACCAGGATGGCCGGCAACCCCACGGCCGGGAACTCGCCCAAGGTCGCCGCGCCGGCCCGGGCCACCACCAGATCGGCAGCGGCCAGGGCAGCGGCCATGCGCTCGTAAAGATACGCGTACAGATGATAGCGGGCCTGCGAGGCGGAGGGCAAGCGCGCCCGCACACCGTCCAAGAGGGAATAATCCCCCGGCCCGCTGATGTGCACGACCTGGCTCAGCTCCAAAAGAGGCTCCAGGGCCCGGCGCACGGCCTCGTTGAGCGAATGCGCTCCCCTGCTCCCGCCGAAAACCAGGAGGACGGGCGCCTCCGCATCCAAGCCCAGCAACTGCCGGGCGGCCTCCTTGGAGGTGCTAAACAGCGCCCGGCGCACCGGATAGCCGCTCACGAACACCTTGTCGCGCGGAAAGTAACGGGCCACCGAGTCAAACGAGACCGCCACCCGTTGGGCCATCCTGGAGAGCAGCTTGACCGCTAAGCCGGGCTGCATGTCGGGAAGGTAAATGAGCACCGGATAGCCCCTATCCCGCGCCGCCCAGACGAGGGGCACGGAGACGTATCCGCCCGTCGCCAGGATCACGTCGGGCCGAAAGGCGTCAAGCAGCTCATGGGCCTGCCGATGCCCTCGGGCGATCCTATACAGGCTCCTGAGGAAACCCCAGGGGCTCGTTCCGCGCAAGGCGCCCACGGAGATGGCGTAAAAGGCCAACCCCTCTTGGGCCAGGATGCGTTCTTCCACGCTATGCGCTCCGCCCACCCAAGCCATATCCCGGCGGTCAACGGCCCAACGCGAATCGGCAAGCGCCTCTGCGACGGCCAACGCCGGGTAGACGTGCCCTCCCGTGCCGCCCCCCGTCATGAGCAGCCTCATGGCAGCTCCTCCTCTTGAACGGGGCGATGGCGGGAGATGTTCAACAAGATGCCCACCGAGATCAAGCAAGATACCAGCGAAGAGCCTCCATAGCTCAAGAAGGGCAGGACGGTGCCCGTGGGAGGGGTGGAGGCCGTGGCTACAGCGATATGTAACGCGGCCTGAAAGGTCACCCACGAGACGAGGCCCACCGCCAACAACAGGCCATAGGTGTCGCTCGCCCGGCGGGCGATGCGCAGGCCGCGCCAAGTCCAAAACACATAAAGGGCTATGATCAGGAGCGTACCCAAGAAGCCCAGCTCTTCGCCGATGATGGCGAACAGGCTATCGGTGTGCGGGGCAAAGACGTTGAACTTTTGCTGGCTTTGTCCCAAGCCCACGCCAAACCAGCGCCCCTTATTGAGCGCCACCAGCGATTGCACCACCTGAAACCCCTTCCCAGAGGCGTCGGCGAAGGGGCTTTGGAGCCAGATGTTCACCCGTTCCGAGCGATAGGGCGCGGCCAGGGCGACCAGGACCAGGGCCAAGCCCCCGAAGAGAAAGCCGATAAGCAATTGCTTCATCTCGGCGCCGGCGGCAAAGAACATCGCCGTCGCCGTGGCCACGAGCAAGACGGCGGTAGAGAAGTTGGGCTGCAGAACGATCAGCCCGGCGATGAACCCCAGAAGCAGGGCAAAGGGCACCAGCCCCAGGCTGATCTTGCGGATGTTCTCCCCCTTCGCCGATAGCCAGATGGCGATGTAGACCGTTGCCCCCAGGCGGGCCAGCTCCGCTGGCTGCACCGAGCTGCCGAAGAGCCAGCGCGATGCGGTCGCCGCGCCCCCTTTGATCACCAACATGGGCAGGAGCACCAGGATCGTGCCCCCGAGGATCCAGAGGGCGTACCTGCTATAGAGATGATAATCCACGCGGGAGAAGACGAATAGGGCCACCATCCCGATCAGGGCGAAGACGAGCTGCCTCTTGACGAAATAGGTCGGCCGGCCCTCAAACGGCCCCCCTTTACTGAGGGCGAAGCCGTAAGAGGCGCTATAGACCATCACCAGCCCCACGATCAACAGGGCCAGGACGATGAAGAGCAGGCCCCAATCGGCGTGGCCCAGCTTCTCAGATCTCGTAGAAGGTACCATGGTCTCACCCAATCCTCGCCTCAAAGCGCGGCGACCAATTCGCGGAACCTGGCCCCACGGGCCTCGAAATCCTCAAAGGCGTCAAAGCTCGTGCCACCGGGCGAGAGCAGCACCACCTCCCCCGGCCGGGCGACTTGTGCTGCCGTGGCCACGGCCTGCTCCAGGGAATCCACCGTGTAGAGCAGGGTGTTCGCACCGCTACCCTGTTGGGCGCGCCGCTCGCGCAAGGCGCGCTCAATGATGGGCACGGCCTCCCCGAAGGCCACCACGACCCGCACCCGGCTGAGGACTACATCCGCCCATTGTTCCCAAGAGAGGTGCTTATCCCGCCCGCCGGCGAGGAGCACCAAAGGCTCACGATACGCCCGCACGGCGGCGATGGCCCGTTCCGGGGAAGTGGCGATAGAGTCGTTCACGAAGAGGATACCGCGCCACCTGCGCACCTCCTCCAGGCGATGCGCCACGCCGGCGAAGGTGCTCGCCACCATCCGCATCGCCTCCAGGCTCACTCCCCCGGCCCACGCGGCACAAGCCGCCGCGAGGATGTTGGCCACGTTATGGATGCCCCGCAACTTGATCGCCGAAAGCGGGCAGAGCACGCGCTCGGCGTCGTCCAAGCGCAAGACCAACTCCTCTCCCCGCAGGAAGGCCCCCCGCTCCACGGGCTGCTCCAAGCTGAAATGGAGCACCTGCGCCGGGGTCCGCGCAGCCAGTTCGGGGGTATAGGCGTTATCCAGGTTCAAGACCGCCCAATCATCGGGCGACTGGAAGGCCACGATATGCGACTTGGCCCGCACATAG
>DAOTVR010000389.1:0-4884 GCA_034436315.1 Anaerolineae bacterium | reverse complement strand
GGGCCATTATCGGCAATTTTGGGTTGGGCAGCTTCGGCGATATCGCCTTTGTCCCAGGGACGGCCATCCCCCATCCGAAAGGAATCCGTGCTGTGGCCGACTGGTACATGGCCACTGTACTCTATCCAAACTACGTACGCGGCATCTTTGACCTGCAGCTTGAGATCGTTATGAAGAATCTGGAGCTCTACAAACAAGCCGTAGGTGACAAAATCGTAGCCATCTTTATTAGCGGCACTGACTTTGGCTCACAAAAAGGGCCCTTTATTTCGCCCCAGACCTACCGTGAGTTATTCAAACCCTACCACAAAACTATTAATGACTGGGTTCACCGGCATACCTCTTGGAAGACTTTCTATCATAGCTGTGGTTCCATGGTGGCTCTTTATGACGACTTTGTGGAAGCGGGTGTAGATATCGTTAACCCCGTGCAGATCTCGGCCGAAGGGATGGATCCACGTGCCCTCAAGAGTCGCTGGGGAGACAAGTTGGTTTTCTGGGGCGGGGGAGTGGATACACAGCATGTGTTATCCTTTGGTTCCCCAGAGGAAGTGGAAGCCCAAGTAAAGGAGAACCTAGAGATTTTCGGTGCGGGAGGCGGGTACATCTTTAACACCGTGCACAACATTCAGGCCACTGTCCCGACCGAAAATCTAGTCGCTCTGTTTAGGGCATTCGCTAAATACCGTTAACAAAACCGACCCCCCCAAGCCATCAAGAGATCCGCTTTATGCGGCTTGCCGAGCTAAACCCACGAAGAGGGCAGCAGCATAGTAACTTCGCTGCTGCCCAAATGAAACCAAAACCGAGCCAGCCATACCTTGGAGAAACGGCTTCGTAGGATCGGACTAATGCTTCTTCTGCCAGCGCATGGCTTTACGCATCTTCCGGTACTTGTGCCGGGCGATCTTTTTGCGGCGCTTTTTGATCACACTTCCCATCTATAATAGCTCCTATATTTGTGGAATCAAATTAGGCAAATAATTATAGCACAGATCAGCCTTAAGCTGCAAAGTTATCCGCTATCAAAGTGAGACTTCTTCATGTTTCAGGCGCTACGGCAAAGATTGACAAAACTCTTCAGCCAAATCGCTACTCCCTACCCCACCGATAATACGACGGCCATCCAGCGGCACGGAATGCGCGTGAATTGGTGGTCCAGTGTGATCTCCTCTGTCAGCGGGGCTTTCTACACCGATTTCGTGACGATCTACATGCTGGCACTGGGAGCAACGGCAGCCACCGTGGGGTTGCGGGCCTCTATCAACAGCGCCGCCGCCCTCGCCGCACCGCTACTGGGAGCTTGGTTGGTAGAGCAGACCGGCAAACGCAAGGCACTGATCCTGCTCTGGCCTGGATTTATTTCACGCCTCATGCTGCTCCTTATGGCCCTGATCCCTTTCCTCGCCCAAGGGAAAATGGCCGTCACGCTATTTGTCGTTTTGGTGGCTCTACAGGCTTTTTCAGACACCCTTGCAGGTCCGGCAGCTAATTCGCTTCTAGGGGATATCGTCCCCATTGCGGTCCGAGGGCGCTACGTGGGCGCCCAGATGATCGCTGGACTCATCGTGCGCATAGCCGTCTTGCCCTTGGCCGGTATGCTGATCAAACGCGTCGGCGGACTTGCAGGGTATCAACTAGCCTGGTGCCTCGCCGCCCTGATAGGATTCCTTGCCACGTGGCTTTACGCCCAACTCCCTGAGCCCCAATGTGTAGAGAGTCAGGGCAAAAAGGGAGACGCTCTGCACAGCTTCGTGGAGGGTTGGCGAGTTTTCTCACGCGACCGACGTTTTGTAGCTTTCTGCGCGGCACATTTCATCTGGAATTTCGGCGTCTCCTTTGCCGGGCCCTTTTTCCAGGTACATATGGTTGAGGACCTCGGCTTTAACGTGGAGACAATCGCCCTCCTGGCAACCATAACCACGCCGGTCAACGTCCTGGGCTATTGGCTAGCGGGGCATTGGGTTGACCGTGCCGGCGCGCAACGAGCCATGAGCGTCAGCATGCTCTTCGTGCCTTTATTGCCGGTCATCTGGATCTTTGCCCGCTCCCCGTGGCATGTGGGGCTAATACAATCTTACGGGTTCCTAGCCTGGGCGGGATTTCATGTGGCCTCAACGCCGCTGATCCTGGCCATAACCCCGCCCGAGTATCGCTCGCGCTATATCGCGATATATAATACTTTTAATGCGGTCGCCTCAATGATCTCGCCTTTAGCCGCAGGATGGGTATATTCTCATTGGGGCTTCACGGCTAATTGTGTTGGCTCCGCCATAGGGCGTGGGCTCGGCGGGTTCCTTTTTTTGCTCTTGGTGAAGACGGGCAGCCTGGGTGCAGCCACCCTTACACCCGTTCGGGTCAAGAAGGCCCCTATCCTGACGCGTAAGGGATAATAACTTTAGAAACAGGAAGTCTTGGCCACGGGAATAGACCGTATAAGATACGTTCAACCTGAAAGGAGGCTCCCACGTGAATGCCACGAAGATAATCAGACCAAGCCCCAAGCTAGCGCACAAGTTTAGGCTCTATGTATGGATCGTTTTTCTTATCTGTTTCTTTCCTTTCGTCTTTCTCGGATTCGTGCCAGAACTGGGCTGGCTCTACGTGGTGATCTTCCTGGCTGCCAACGCTGCGTGGATGGCTCTCGCTTATCTGTTGATTCCTCCCTATTACCGTTCCATCGAGTATGAACTAGGGGAAGAAGAGATCGTCGCCCGCAGAGGGATCCTAACCAAGACTGTGGAGACGGTGCCCTATCGTACGGTGACCAACGTCGCCCTCAAGCGCGGGCCATTGGACCGTCTACTAGGGATCGGGGGATTGCTCATCCACACGGCGGGCTATAGCGCACAAACCACCGCTGAGGCACGCTTAGGTGGTTTGGAGAACTATGAGGCCATCCATCGCGAGGTGCTTTGCTTGAGGCTCTGCGGCGCTACCGAGCGCGTATGGGGACGGCCATCGGAGTTACCGAAACTCGTCCTATAGGGGAGGACTCCTCTGAGCTGTTGCGCCAAATCCTTGATGAGATCAAGGCACTACGCAGGAGCATAGAAAAGGAGTGAAACATATGATAAGCTATAAAGGGTCGCTTTTGGAAGGTTTTTTCCCCGCTGGTTGGGATCTGGCGAGAATAGATGCCTGCTGTAGCCACCCACCGGAGAAGATATTGGAAAGACAACCCTTCTGGCACCCAGAGTTTCAGCCTGTGCCGTGTGATAGCCTGGAGGATTTTAACGTCCTCATGGGACACGAGATCGCCTTGGAGATCAAACGCACTAAAGATGCAGGGCGCAAATTGGTCCTCATTCTACCGGTCGGCCCCATGGGCATGTACCGTTGGACAGTGTACTTCCTTAAAGAGTGGGGCGTGGATGGAACACATGTCTACGGATTCAACATGGACGAATGGTCCGATGCCGAGGGTAACACGCTGCCCCCATCCGATCCGGGGGCCTTTCAGTACGCCATGGAGCACGCTTTCTATGGCCCCTTAGGCGCGCTAACCGTGCCCGAAAGACAACGCCACTATGCGACGAAGGCGATGCTCCCCACTTACCCTGAAAAGATCGCCGGTCTGAAAGCGCAAGGGGCCAAGCTCGTGGTCGTGTTCGGAATTGGGCGGGTGTTCCACATCGCCTTTTGGGAACCGCATTTTGCTGCCGAGTTCACCAGCCTCGCGGAATGGAAGGCCCAGACGCACCGCCTAGGGGCCAAGCTACACCCGCTGACCGTAGAACAGAACGCCATCACGAGCTTTAAGAGCAGGACCACCTTGGTCTCGCCTTTCGCCAATACCATTGGGCCAGGCCTCTTCCTACAGGCTGATCGCATCATCGGAGGATGTGACGGCGCTCTGGGACGAGGGATGCAATGGCAGGGAATGTCGCTCTGGGTGACGCTGCGCTATGGCCCAGATATGTGGGTGCCATCGAGCTTCATGCCTACGTTGCCCGGCAAGCTCTTCTTCCTGAGAGAGCTGGCCGGGCCACTTGTGGCCGAATGCAATTAGGGAGGTAACAATGCAACAGACCGGTATCGGCGTCATCGTCTCGCTAGAAAGCGTCCTAGCCCATGGGGTAAGAGAAATCCAGGAAATGGGGTTGACGGTGTGTCAGCTCAACTCCTGGAACGATGCTCTGTACACGCCGGAAAATGCCACTAAGGTGAAAGCGATAGTTGAGGACAAGGTAAGCATCACTAGCCTCTGGGCTGGCTGGCCTCCGCCGGCGGTCTGGAACTTTTATGAGGGGCCTCTGACCCTGGGCCTAGTGCCCAGAGAGTATCGCTACCGACGAATAGAAGCTCTCAAACGAGGAGCAGACTTTGCCAAGATGCTAGGCCTCACCGATGTAACCACTCACTGCGGATTCATCCCCGAAAATCCGGCGACCACCGAGTACCGTGAGGTAGTCATCGCCATCAGAGAGGTGGCTCGGTATTGTAAAGATCTGGGGCTATATTTTAACTTTGAGACCGGTCAGGAGACTCCCACGACGCTTATGCGCACGATTGAGGAGGTAGGGCTAGATAATCTGGGCATCAACCTGGACCCGGCAAATCTTTTGCTCTATGGCAAAGCCAATCCTTGTGACGCAGTAGATATCTTTGGTTCCTTGATCAGAGGGGTGCACGTGAAAGACGGCACATATCCCACCGATGGGCGTAACCTAGGGAAAGAAACGCCGGTGGGCGAAGGGCTGGTGGACTTTCCACGGCTCATCAAAAAATTGGCCGCGCATGGCTACCATGGCCCCTGGATCATCGAACGGGAGATCAGCGGACCACAACAAAAGGAAGACATCCTCAAAGCAAAAGCGCTCCTGGAATCACTGCTGGCAATCGGCCACGCCTAAGATGGTGACCCGGATCAGCCGCACTTGG
>DAOTVR010000388.1:0-4323 GCA_034436315.1 Anaerolineae bacterium | reverse complement strand
CCCCTACAAGGGGCTTGAGGAGCTGCTCGCCGCCTTCAGGGCGCTGGACGATCCCCAGGCCGTCTTGTTGATCGCCGGCGAGGTGCACGATCCGGGGTACGATCGTCGCCTGCGGGAGCTGGCCGGCGGCGATGAGCGGGTTCGCCTGCACCTGGAGTTCGTGGGCGAGGATGACGTGCAAACCTATATGAACGCGAGCGACATCTGCGTTTTGCCGTATCGCCATGTGACGACCTCGGGGGCGGCGATCCTGTCCTTCTCCTTCGGGGTGCCGATCCTCGCGCCGAGGATCGGCTGCTTTGTGGAGCTGGCGGGGGCGGGCGAGCGCGGCATCCTCTACGATCCGGAGGCGCCGAACGGCCTGGTTGCTGCCTTGCGGGAGGCGCGGCGGCGGGAGTTGAGCGCGATGAGGGCGGCCTGTATGGCGTACGCTCGCCGGCTTGATTGGAAGGATATCGCCCGGCAACACGCGGCGATGTATGCGAGATGTGCTTAGGGTGAAGCCATGAAACTTTCCGTGCTCATGCCAGTTTACAACGAGGAGGCCGGCCTGGAGGCGATCCTTCGCCGGGTTGCCGAGGTGGAGATAGAGAAGGAGATCATCGTCGTGGACGATTGCTCGCGGGATGGGACGTCGGCGATCCTCGGCAGGGCCGACATCCCCGGCCTGCGGGTCATCCGCCACGAGGTCAACCGGGGCAAGGGGGCGGCGATCCGCACGGCGCTGCAGGCGGCCACGGGGGACGCGGTGATCATCCAGGATGCCGATCTGGAGTACGACCCGCGGGATTACCCGGCCCTGCTGGAGCCGATCCTGAAGGGGGAGGCCGAGGTGGTCTATGGGGTGCGCGACCTGCGGGGGCAGAAACCCCTGTTGTATCTGGGGAACAAGCTGCTGACCTTCCTGACCAACGTGCTTTACGGCGTGCACCTCCACGATATGGAGACGTGCTACAAGGTCATGAAGGCGGAGATCGCCAAGAGCCTGGATATCGAGTGCAACCGCTTTGACCTGGAGCCGGAGATCACGGCCAAGATCATCCGCCAGGGGTACAAGATCCACGAGGTGCCCATCTCGTACCATCCGCGGGCGGAGAAAAAGCTCTCTCCCTGGCGGGATGGCCTGCCCGCGTTGCGGGCGCTATTGCGGTATCGTCGTTGGCGGCCACGCCATAAGCCCGGTGAAGGGCAGGGGATATCCCCTGCGTCCTAATGGATTTCGGGTGGTTTTCGGCAAAGGGGCTATAATAGAAGGGTTAGAGCGTGTTGCGCGGTGAGAGCATCCTATGCTTTGCGCCGGACCCCTGGGATGATATCTGGCGCAATCGCCATCAGATCATGTCGCTTTTGGCGGGGGCCAACCAGGTGCTCTATGTGGAGCCGAGGCCTTATCTGCGCCCGGTGCTGCGGCGGGCCGTGCGGGGCGAGATCTCGCTCGCCGAGTTGCGGGCGCCGCGTTTGAGGGCGGTGCGGCCGGGCCTCTACGTCTTTCGTCCGCCGCTTTACGCGCCTTTGAGCGGGCGCGAGCCGTTAGCCACGCTGACCAAGGCGCTGCGGGTGGCCTCGCTGCGGCGGGCGATGCGGCGCTTGGGGATGAGCCGGCCCATCTTGTGGTTGTTTCGGCCCGAGATGGCCGACATCCCCGGCGATTACGGCGAAAAGCTGCTCATCTATCACATCGTGGATGAGTACACGGGGTATGAGGGCCTTGACCCTGCGCGGGCCGAAGCGATGCGTCGGCGCGAGCGCGAGCTTATCGCCAGGGCCGACCTCGTGTTGGTGACCTCCAAGGCGCTCTTGGAGAGCAAGGGGGGGATCAACCCCAATACTCACTGGGTGCCCAACGGCGTGGATTACGAGCGCTTTGCGAGCGCGGCGGCGAGACGCGAGGATCCGGCGGAGATGGTGGGCCTGCCTCATCCGCGCCTGGGCTATGTGGGGGCCATCAACGACAAGATAGACGCCGACCTCCTGCTAAGCGTGGCGGAGGCTTATCCGTGGGCTACGCTCGCCATGGTGGGGCCAGTACGGGTGGAGGGCGCGGAGACGCGCGCGGGGCTGGAGCGGTTGCGCTTGCGGCCTAATGTGCGTTTCGTGGGCCAGGTGCCTGGGGAGCGCGTGCCCGAGTTCGTGGCGGCGTGCGATGTGGGCCTTTTGCCCTATCGGCAAAGCGTTTGGACGCAGCACATCCAGCCGCTCAAACTCTACGAGTATCTCGCCTGCGGCTTGCCCGTGGTCTCTACGGAGATCCCCGCCGTTCGGGACGAGGGGGATGTTGTGTTCGTGGCCCGGGATCGTCGGGCGTTTGTGGCCTTGGTGAGGCAGGCCCTGGGCACGGATAACGAGGCTTTGAGGGCGGCGCGGCAAGAGCGCGCCGCACGGAATACCTGGCGGGAGCGGGTAGAGCGCATCTCGGCGTTGATTGAGGCGACGCTGAGTTGCACGGGTGGCCGAGGATAGGGGGATGTATCCCCCTCGTCTGTCGCTGATTTCCGTCTCTTTGAGGAGCCTGTTATGCAATATGTTTATATCATCTGGAAACGCTTGTGGCTGATCGTCTTGTTGCTCGTGGTCACGGAAGGGGTGATCTTGGGCTTGTCTTTCACGGCCAAGCCGGTCTATCGGGCCTCGGTGCGCCTGCAAGTCTTGGCTACCGACCGGGCCGATGTCTCGCTTTTCACCCAGTATCGTTCCAGCAGCACGGTTGATGAGATCCAGCAAGCTCAGAGCGACTTTACGCGCGCCCTGAAGAGCGGTTTCGTCGCCTGGAAGACGATCGCCGACCTCAACCTGGAGATCGGGGCGTTGGACTTGCTCGCCGGCCTGAGCACCGCCGCCGAGGGCGATTTCCTCATCGTGACCGTGGAATCGGATGATCCGGGGCGGGCCGAGGACATCGCCAACACCCAGGTGGAGAACGCCCTGGAGTATTACCGCGCCGTGCGGGCCACGCCCTCGCGCGTGTTGCGGCAGTTTGTCTCGGACCTGTTAGCTTCAGAGAAGCAGAAGATGTTGGATGCGGAGAAGGCCCTGTTGGCTTTCAAGCAAAAGCACAATCTGGAATCCATCAAGCAGGAGACCACCGCCTTGCAGGATATGATCCGCGCGCTCAAGTTGGAGCGCGAGCGGGCGGTGATAGAGCAAGAGCGCGCGGCCATCTTCGCCCAAGTCTATCGGGCCGAGCAGAAGAAGGCCGAGGAAAAGGCGGCGGAGATCGGGGCCATGACCAAGGACGGCGAGGAGACCGTTGCGCCTTATACCCAAAAGTTCTACCTGGATCTGGCCCGCCAGCATGAGGCCAGGGCCTTGGACTATGAGGCGCAGCGCGACGGCTATGCGCGCAGCCTGGCGATTTACGATCAGGCCATCGCCGAGCGCTCGGACGAGTTGCGCAATTTGCTTGGTCTTTATACAGAGTATAACGCCCTGGAGCGCGAGCTGACCCAGGCGACGAACAACTACAACTTCCTCTGGGATAAGGAGAACGAGGCGCGGCTGAAGCAGGCGCAGGCCGAGAAGCTGGGGTACATCCAGATCACCGAGCCGGCGCGTAAGCCCGATGCGCCCGTCCCCTCCAAGACGTTGCAGCTCGCCGCAGCGGGAGGCGCGGTGAGCGTCCTGGTGGGGCTCATCCTGGCGTTCCTGATAGAGTTCCTGGGTTCCCTGGGCAGGGCGATGCGCAAGCAGCGCGTGACCTGAGGGCTATGGCTGACCGACGGCGCATCCTATATGTTGATTTGGCCGCGGGCGTGGGGGGCTCGGTGATCAGCCTGTACGAGCTGGTCAAGGGCCTGAACCGGGAACGCTATGAGCCACAGGTTATCCTGCGCGCCACCAACCCCTATGTGGAGCGCTTTCGCGAGCTGGGGGTGACGGTGAGGAGTTTAGGCGAAGGGCCGGCCGGGGCTGCGCCATCCGGGGCCCTCGTCCGGGAGGAGGGCGAGGGCGGCGTGGTGGCGAGGATGCGCCGAAGCCGTTTGGCGAGGGGCCTCAAGCGGAGCGCCCTGGGCGAGCGGCTGGTGCATTTCGTGGGCTTTTATGTGCGCGCTTATCCCCGGCTGCGCCGCGAGGCGCGGGAGCTGGCGGAGATCCTGCGCGCCGTGCGGCCCGACCTGGTGCACCTGAACGACGCCGTCTGCGTGAGCCGGGCGGGGATCATGGCGGCGCGCAGGGTCGGCGTGCCGGCCATCTGTCACGTGAGGGCTATGGAGGAGCGCAACCACTACGATCGCTGGCTCTCGCGCTCGCTCAAGGGGTTCATCTGCATCTCCCAGGCGGTGGCGCGCCACGAGGCGAGATCGGGGGGGCGCGTCCGGCCCTGTT
>DAOTVR010000387.1:0-2847 GCA_034436315.1 Anaerolineae bacterium | reverse complement strand
AACGCCTATTACCTTTGGTATCTATGGCGTCGGCATGGGCGCCTTTTCGGCCGCGAGGCCTGGCGGAGCCTGCGCGGGTGGGTGGCGGGCCAGGCGGCGGTGCTCCTGTGGGCGATCCCGGCGGCAGCGGTCTTTGGGGAGCGATTCTTTGCCTTAGGGGATTGGAGCTGGCTGGAGGCGAACTATCGTGCGCCGGGGTTGCGCGATGTGGTGGTTCTCTTTGAGGCTTACGTGCTGGGGGTAGCCTTTCCTGGCCCCAGGATCGCCCGTTGGACGATCCTCTTGGGGGCCCTTGCACTGGCGGGGTGGGGCGTCCTGGCTTATGGGCGCAGGGCGAGCCGAGGGGGGCCGGAGGAGCGCGGGGGCTTGGAGCTGGCCCTGTTGACGTTGGCCTTGCCCGTGGCCTCGGTTTTCCTCGTTGGACAGTTCGCCGCCCTGTGGGTGACCCGCTATCTCTTGCTCTTCCTGCCGGCCTTTTTGTTGTGGGTGGCCCTGGGGGTGAGGGCGCTACCCTGGAGGGCCTTGGGGGTGGTGGCGACGGCCGCGCTCGTGGCGGCGAACCTCTATGCCCTGAGCGGCATGTATGGCCGCCAGCAAAAGGAGGATTGGCGCGGCGTAGCGGCCTATATCGCCGCCCGCGCGGGCCAGGACGACCTGATCGTGCTCATGGACGCGGAGTGTCGGGTGCCCTTTAGCTATTACTACGGCAGCAAGGGGGCGCGGGTGGAGGTGAGCCGCTTCGCGGATGAGGCCGCGCTGGATCGGGCGGTGGCCGAGATCCGGCGCCGCCAGCGCGGGGGCAACCTGTGGCTGGTGGTGAGCCACGCGCAGGGCGCCGCTCTGGAGGAGCGGCTGGAGGCCGTGGAGGGGTTGCGCCGCGTGGAGGGTAGGGATTTCGTGGGCATCCGGTTGGTGCGCTATGCGTGGTCATAGGGAGCGCAGCATGCTGGCGATGAGGCCTAGGGGGGCCATCTGGGCAGAGCACGTGGGGGTCGTGACGCTCTTCGCCCTGCTCACGGCATTGATGACCTGGCCGCTGGTGGCCCATTTCGGCGAGGCCGTGTTGGGGCCGCCGGGGGATAACCTGGAGTACGTCTGGAAGATGTGGTGGTTCAAGCGGGCCTTGCTGGAGCGCCGCAGCTCGCCGTTCTTCGTCGCGGAGGTCTTTTATCCTTTCGGCTACCCGCTGGCCCTCTCCGAGACGACGCTGGCCCACACGGTCTTGGGGTTGCCCCTCACCGCGCTTTGGGGGGAAGTGGTGGCCTATAACGCGATGGCCTACCTCTCCTTCATCTGGAGCGGGTACGCGGCGTACCTCTTGTTGCGGACGCTGGGCTGCGGGCCGGCGGGGGCGCTCATCGCCGGCCTGGTTTTCGCCTTTTGCCCCTATCGCCTGGCCCATTTAGGGGCCGGACATTTGCCCATGATGGGCACAGGGTGGATCGCCCTGGCGTTTTGGGCTTTGGAGCGGCTCATCCGTCGGCCCTCATGGGGGCGGGGCGCGCTATGGGGCCTCGCCTTGGGGCTGACGGCGCTCTCCTCGTGGTATTATGCGCTCATCGTGGGGCCCTTTATGGTGCTTTACCTGCTTCTGCGGGCGCGTCCGGCGCGGGCGATGCTCTGGCGAGGGAGGCTATGGCTGGGATTGGGAGTGGGGAGCGCGCTCTGTGGGCTGCTCGTCGCGCCGGCGGCGCTGCCCCTGTTGCGGCTCTACCTCGCCGGGGAGATGGGGGGCGGGTACGCGCTGGGGTATGTGGATCGCTGGTCAGCCAGCCCGGTGGATTTCCTCTACCCTAACGCCATGCATCCTCTGTGGGGGGCGTGGCTGACGGTCCATTATGAGCAGAACGTCAACGAGAACATGCTCTACCTGGGGCTGGTGGCCCTGAGCTTGGCGGGGATCGGCCTCAAGGCCATGAGGGGGCCGGAGGCACTCCCAAACCACAAAGCCGCGAGGGCCTTGGCGATCGTGGGGGCGGTCGCCTTCGTCTTGGCCCTGGGCACCACGCTGCACCTGGGCGGCGAGGCGGTGTGCCTCCGCGTGCCGGAGGCTTGGGAGTATCAGTTTTCGCGGGCCATGTACGCGCTTACGGGCAAGCTGGCCTTCCACAAGGCCGACTATAGCCCCCTGCGCGCCGAGGGGGCGATCCCTTTGCCGCTGCCGGGGTTGCTCTTGTACCTGTTCGTGCCCGGGATGAGCGCCATGCGGGTCTGGGGGCGCTTTGGGGTGTTGACCATCTTGGCCGTGGCCGTGTTGGCCGGCCTGGGGATGGATTGTCTTTGGGGGCGCTTGGGCGCCTTGCGGCCGAGGGCGCGGTGGGCGGTGGCGGCGGGCTTGGCCTTGATGGTGCTCTTGGATTTCGCGGCCTTTCCCTATGCCTACGGCTACACCGAGGTGCGCGCCCAGGCGGTTGACCTCTGGCTGGCGGCGCAGCCGCCCAACACGCCGCTCATCCAGTATCCCTTGGACAAGACCTGGTACGGCTGGATGCTGTATCCGGCGCGGGTTCACGGCCAGCCCATCGCCTACGGCTACGGCACCTTCGCCCCACGGGCGTATCGCCAGGGGATCAAGGCCGTGCAGGATTGGCCCTCCGAGGGGGCCTTGGAGACGCTGCGCGCCTGGGGCATCCGCTATGTGCTGATGGGCGCACGCAGCTATGGAGAGGCCTGGCCCGCCGTGCGGGGCGCGGTGGAGGCCCTGCCAGGGATCCGGGAGGTGGCCGTGTTTGAGGACCGGCCGATCTATCAGGGGGATCGGCTGTTCAAGCTGTTGCGGCCCAGGGCCGAGGTGCCGGCGACGGAGCTGATCAGCGGGGAACGCCGGAGCTATCTGCAGGACGAGGT
>DAOTVR010000386.1:0-1761 GCA_034436315.1 Anaerolineae bacterium | reverse complement strand
CAAGCTTCTTTGGCCGGATGGACTCCACTCCCCCGAGGGCCGTCCACCCTCCGATGCGCGGCTCCGCAAGCCGCTCCACCACGTCGGTGCGGCGATCCAAGCGAAACACGCCCTCCGGGCGAACTTCAATAGAGAGATTCTCCCGCTCTTCCAGCGAATAAAAGTCGGGCAACACGAACCAATCCTGGCCTATCTTGGCGATCACCTCACGGCGCCAAGCCATCTGTAGGTCCACATTGGGCACATACTGATGCCACCATGGGGCAATCGTGAGCTGCGCCCAGTGATCGCGGATGTAAATCCCCTCGTAACAGATCACCGCCGGGATCTCGGGCGTGCCCTCCGGCGAGAACGCCGCCTCCATCTTCTCTCGTCCTCTCATACCCCGCTTTCTCCGCAGGCCCAAAGACAAGGCCTTATTTGGGCTTTCGCATACTTCTTAACGACTTAACACCTCCCCACGACGCGAGTGACCCGCTTATTGACCGGGTAAAGTGGGGATGGTCAACTCCTCCCAGGAGGCCCCATCGTCGTGGCTGACCATGATGAGCTGCCGATAGCTGGTTGATCCTAAACCGTAGCTGGAGACAGCGACATAAACCGATTTGGGTGGGCGCGCATCTACCGCCAAGGCCCTCGTCGCACCATAGACAAGCATCTCCCCTTCCCGATCAAAGGAGGCAATACGCTCCCATCTAATCAGGCTGCTATCGCCCGAATGGGCGTTATCCGACTTGAGCAGGGTGAGATGGCCCTTGTTGTAATAATAGGCGTCACAACCAACGTAGAGCCGGCGTAGGTTGGGATCAAGAGCCAGACCGTTCGCCTCGCAGGCCTCCGGTCCCTCCCTCGGCCCCAAAGAGAGCAGCTCCCAGTGACCATCCGGCCCGCCGCGATAGACCCAGCCCGATGGCCAACCGAAACGCCCTCCGTAGCGCACATTGGCGTACATGATGTTGGGATCCTTGGGATCGATGACGATATGGTTCACGTAATATTGCTGCCAGGCCTCTATACCATAGTCGGCCTTGCCCCAGGTGCGCCCGCCGTCGGTGCTCTTGAGCAGGATGGCGTTATACTCCGTCGTATAGCCCACGCCGGCCCAAAGGGTATCGGAGTTATGGAAGTCCACGGCCAAGGCCCGCGCCACCAGGGGATGTACGAAAGTCCAGGCAGCCTCCCCCACGCGGCGATAGATGCCCGAAGCAGTGGTAACATACATCACCTCTGGATGACGATAGTCCAAGGCTACGGAATAGATTCGCCCTTGGACTCCCGCCAAGTCTATGGGCTGCCAGCTCGCTCCTCGGTCATCGCTGCGATAGAGTCTCTCGCCGATCACGGCGTAGAGACGGGGCGGCTCATCCGGCGTCACCACCAGCCCCCACACGTAAGGGATCGTTGAAGTGGGCGAAGTGGGCACCGGCGAGGGCGTGCGGGTGGGCGGCAGGCGGGTGGCTGTCGCCGTCGGCGGCGGAGGCGTGGCCGTTGGGGTAGGGAGCATCGTCTCCGTAGGCGAGGAAGTTGCCGTGGGAGAGATAGTGGGCGTCGCCGTAAATGTGGGGCTGGGCGTGGGCGTTGGGGGCAGCACGGTTGAAGTCGGCGTGGGCGTCGCCGTGGGCCGCGCGGTATCCGTCGGCCAGGGCGTGGAGCTCGGGAGCGCAAGCCGGGATACCGCCATTGGCGTTGCCCGCGCGCAGCCGGCCAGGAGTACAACAATGAAGATCAACGTGATCGCCCAGGTTTTCATGATGATCTCCA
>DAOTVR010000385.1:0-6702 GCA_034436315.1 Anaerolineae bacterium | reverse complement strand
GCCGTTACCCTTTGACCAGCCGCTACTATCACCTGCTTATGGGCGAGAAGCTGGGCTTTGAGCTGGTCTATTACGCCGCCGTCTATCCGGAGATACTGGGCATCAGCCTGGTGGACGACACCTTCTCTGATCCCAAACTGCCGCAGCCCCGGCTGCTCGCGGAGAAGGAAGCGTTGCGCCCCAGCATCAACCTCGGCCGCGCGGACGAGAGCTATTCGGTCTACGATCATCCCAAGCCGTTGGTGTTCCAAAAGACCCGCCAGCTTTCGCGCGCGGAATTGTTAGAGCTTTTCGGCGAGGCGGCCCAGGGCCTGCCCCCACCCAAAAGCAAGATGACCATTGCGGAGTAAGAGGAGCGTTACACGGAGCGGTGAGATTCTAGAGAAGGAGGAAACCATGTCTACAGCGAACGTCAAAAGCGCCAACACCCCGCTCAGCGGGCCGATTCGCGTCAGCCCCAACGGGCGCTACTTTGTGGACCCCGAGGGGCGGCCTTTCTTCTGGCTGGGCGACACGGCCTGGCCGCTCTTCGCCCAGTACTCCAAGGAGGAGGCGGAGGCATACCTGGAGAACCGCGCCCAGAAGGGTTTTACCGTTATCCAATGCGTGCTGGCCTGGGGCGGCGGCACAGGTTTTGAGAGCCAGGCCCCCGGCCCCAATTACGCCGGACACAAGCCCTGGTTGGATGGCCCCGACAAACCCAATGAGGCCTATTTCCAGCATGTGGATCACCTACTTCAATTCGCCCAGGAGCGCGGCCTGATCCTGGCCATGCTTCCCACCTGGGGCTATTACGTGAACGACGTCAAGGTCTTCAACGTCCACAACGCCCGTGCTTACGGCCGCTGGTTGGGCGCGCGCTATAAGGACCAGCCCAATATCGTCTGGGTCAACGGCGGGGACCGCATCCCCACGGGGTGCGAGGAGGTCTACCGCGCGCTGGCCCACGGCTTGCGCGAGGGAGATGGCGGGGCGCATCTCATCACCTATCACCCTTGCGGCTGGCGCTCCTCGGCGCAGTTCTGGCACAACGAGGACTGGCTGGATTTCAACATGATCGAGACCTGGACGGAATGGCCCAAGGTCTATCCGGCGGTGCTCTCCGATAGCCTGCTCTTGCCCACCAAGCCGGTGGTACTCGGCGAGGGGGCCTACGAGAACGGGCCGGAGTATCCCCTGGGCCCCATCACCCCGCTGATCGTGCGGCGGCAGGCCTGGTGGGCCTTTATGGCCGGTGGATACTTTACCTACGGCCAGGATCAGATGTGGCGCATGGGGCCGGGGTGGACCTCCACCTTTGATACCCCCGGCGCACAGCATATAGCCCAGTTCAGGGCCATCGCCTCCTCGCGCCCCTGGTGGAAGAGGGTGCCTGATCAAGGGCTTTTCGCCAGCGGCGTGAGCTGCGAGCGGACGCTCAACGCCGCCGTGCGCTCGGTGGATAGCGACTGGGCGATGATCTACCTGAGCAGCCAATGCCACGTGCTCATCCACCTGGACAAGATCCTCACCAGGCACGTCCAGGTCACCTGGGTTGATCCGCGCAACGGCGAACAGCGGGATGCCGGCACCTATGCCACCGGAAATCTGACGGGGACTATTTTCCCCCAGCCCAAGTCGCAGTGGTTTTCGGTGCCGGGGCATTGGGAGGATGCCGTGCTGATCTTAGATGGGGTAAACTGAGGCCATCGTCTGCAAGCCCGCCTATCTGCGCACCTTCTTTGACCTGCAAATCTGCGAGGTGTTGGCCAAGCCACGAGAGGGCTAGAGGCCCCTGTTACTCGCTCTCCAAGGAGAAAAGGAACCTGCAGGGCTTCCTCCCCCCGCTGGAGAGGGCCGAGGAACGCACCGTGAGCGCCAGCTTGCGGCCCAAAGCGGTCTGGAGGTGGTGTTTCACGTGCCCACCACAGCAGTAGCAATAGCTGATGGGCAGCGGCTCCTCGGCCTTGGACAAGCAGACACAACGGTAATTCTCTAGCCCCTCCGGGCTGAAGCAGACGAGCACCTGGCCATCCTCTTGCAAGGTGACGCTATGGCCAAAGACCAGCTTGGCCTCGTTGGCCGCCGCGACGCGCTCCTCCAGGGTCCCGCCCTTTTTGGCGATGGCCTTGACCAGCTCGTGGCGCTTGCCACCCAGACAGCAGGCGCAATCCTCGCGCACCGGCTGCCAGATCTCTTTATCCAAAAGCCGGCCCATGCGCAGCATGGCCCCTCTCAACCAGGCGGCCTTTTCCTCGCCCGTCGAGCCTCTGCGGATCTCCTCCCCGCCCTCCATGATCTGGGCGATGATCTCCGGAGCGACGCCGTGCTTTTCCAGGCTCTCTGCCAGCTTGGCGATGCGTCCGTACTCGTACTTCACTGTGACGCGAACCTCCCGACCTTGAAATGCATCCTGTACACGAGCACACAGTGCGTTTGTAGTGTGCCCGTCAGGGATTCTGTAGGAAAATGGGCAACCCACCGCCGAGGCGCAGAGAGCGCAGGGAAAAACGGGAGAAAAACAAATAAAAGACTCTGCGTCCCCAGCGTCTCGGCGGTGAATCCTACGTTTGCCTAAAAAATCGTCCGGGAATGAAACAACGCCTGACGGTGTCGCCCCGAACGCCGTTTTCCTACTCGGCCTTGGTGCCGCATTCGGGACAGAACTTGGCCCCCTTCAGCTCGGCGCCACATTTGGAGCACTTGGTCGGCGTGGCGGGGACCGCCTCGATTTTGGTGCCGCACTCGGGGCAGAACTTGGCTCCCTTGACCTCCGCGCCACAATGGGGGCATTTGGTCGCTTGGGCCGCAGCCCGCTCGATCTTGGCCCCGCATTGCGGGCAGAACCTGGCTCCGGCCGTCTCTGCGCCGCATTGGGGACAGGGGTCCGCCGCGGGCTGCACCATCGCGCCCCCGCAATTGGGGCAGAATTTGGTCCCTGCGGGGGCCAACGTCCCATCTTTCGGACAGCGCGCCACCCGGGCCATCGCGCTTTTCATGGCCTCGCCCACTCCGCGAAATGCCTCCCCCAGCCCCAGGGCACCGGCGACCCCCTTCACCACCCCTGCGGCCTGTTCGGCTTGCGCCCGGGCGATCTCTTCGCGGCGCGGACTATCCTCGGAGCAGTAGCCGGATTGGGCATCCCAATCGGAGGGGCAGGCGAAACGCTGGCAGGTAGGACAGAGGTGCAGGTTGGGCTCTACCTGTTTCCAGGCCGCCTCCAACTGTTGGGGTGTGAGGCTGGTAGAGTAGCGCGGGTCCTCGCGCTGCAAACTGCTGGCGGCCGCTCCGCCGACGAGCGGGATGCGACGCAGTAAGCCCCCAACCGCCTCTTTGCCGATGTCTTTGGTGATCGTCCCGGCCACGTCGGGCTGGCTGCGGAACTCGCGGTCACAAATATCGCAGTAAAAGACCGCGTAAGGCCCGACCCCGTCGTTGCGCACGTCGTAGCGTGGCATGCGCCTCTGCGTAGACATGTTGATTCCCCTTTCTTGAGAGCAACAAAAAAAGTACAAGGCAAACGTTAACGCTAGCACAACATATTACATCTCCGACGTAGCCATTCTACGTCGGCGTACACCGGTGTCAAGCTGGTGGTCTCTTCTGTCCATCTCGCCGAGTTGCTAGCCTTTCCCAACAGGTATATATTTAGGCCCATCGGCCAAGCCGTCCCTTCGGATCGGCAGCTTCAGTGCCTTTGGAAGAAAGAGGATCTTTTCGGCCAAGCTAGAAAGGCTCTCCAAAATGTACAACCGAGTTGACGCGGAGATCATCGCTCAGCTCAAGGCCATCGTGGGTGATGCTTACGTCCTGACTAGCCGGGAGCAGATGGAACCCTACAGCCACGACGAGACGGCAGGCTTGAGCGCTTGGCCGGGGGTGGTGGTCAAAGTGGCCAACCGCGAGGAGGTCGTGGCCATCATGAAGTTGGCTAACGAGAGGCGCATCCCCGTCACCCCGCGCGCCGGCGGCATGGGCCTCAGCGGGGGAGCTGTGCCGGTCTATGGGGGCATCCTCCTCTCGGTGGAGCGAATGAACCGTATCCTGGAGATCGACCACGAGAACCTAATGGCCGTCGTCGAGCCAGGGGTGATCACCGGCGAGCTGCACCGCGCAGTGGAGGCGGAGGGGCTCTTTTATCCCCCTGACCCGGCCAGCCAGGATTCCTGCTGCCTGGGCGGGAACGTGGCCGAGGGGGCTGGCGGGCCGCGAGCGGTTAAATACGGCACAACCAAGGATTACGTTACCGGCCTGGAGGTGGTGCTCCCCTCTGGGGAAGTGATTGAGCTCGGCGGCAAGCTGGTCAAAGATGAGGCCGGATATGACCTGGTGCACCTGATGGTGGGCTCCGAGGGCACGTTGGGAATAGTAACCAAGATCATTTTGCGCCTCTTGCCTCTACCCAGGGCACGCGTTGACCTCTTGGTCCCCTATGATGATTTCCAATCCGCCGCCGACACCGTCTCAGCGATCATCGCCGAGTGCATCATCCCCACTACGATTGAGTTCATGGAGCGCGACACGGTCAAAGCCTGCGAGCGCCTGATGGGCCAAGCGGTGCCCTACAGCGACGCCGCGGCTCAGTTGCTCATCCAGCTCACCGGTCAACGCCAGGAAGAGGTGGAGGCAGATATGGATCGCGTGGGCGAGCTCTGCCTGGATCACGGCGCATTGGACGTGCTGGTGGCCCGGGATGCGGCCATGCGCGATCGTCTCTGGGCTGCGCGCCGCCTGATCATCGAGGCCCTCAAACACGAGAGCCCCATTCACCACATGGAGGACCTTTCCGTGCCCCGGGCCAAGATCCCCGAACTGCTGGGTGCCATCCATGCCCTGAGCGCGCGCCTGGGGCTGCGCGCCCTCTGTTTCGGCCACGCCGGCGACGGTAACGTGCACGTCAACTTGATGAAGGATAACCTTTCCGATCAGGAATGGGAGGAAAAGAGGAGCACCGCGCAGCGCGAGCTCTATGCCCTGGCCACCACTCTGGGAGGGGTGATCACCGGCGAACACGGCATCGGCGCGACGCGCAAGGGCTTCCTAGCCCAGACCATCGGCGAGAAGCGGGTGGAACTGATGCGCGGCATCAAGCAGGTCTTTGACCCCAATTGGATCCTCAATCCGGGCAAGATCTTTGAAGTCCCTTGTGTCCCCGCCCATGCATCTAAGGGGACGTGATCCTCCTGTACGCGAGTTTGCTGGCTATGCATCCCTGGATTCCGACGACCCTCACCCTCCTGGCTTGGCTTTACGCCGGCGCCCTGGGCGGCTATCTCCTGTGGACGGGCCTTCACTTGCCCCGTCCATGGTGGCTGCGGGCCTTGAGCACCGTCTCCTTTTGGCTCTTTCTTCCCGTCCTGGGGCTGCCCCTGACGATCCCGCTGGTGCCGTCGCTCGGTTACGGCCTTGCTGCGGCCTGCGGGGCCCTCTTATTCGCCAGCCACTACCTATGGCCCATGATCCCCCGCCGGCCGCTGGCCCGCGCCGCCGGCTCCGACCTGAAGGTGATGAGCGCCAACCTGCTGAAGTATAACGTTCACGCCGATGAGATCGCCGAGACCATCGCCGCCGAACAGGCGGATATCGTTGCCCTGCAGGAGCTCAAGCCGGAGCACATCCGGGCCATAGAGGAACGCCTGGCGACGATCTATCCCTATCGCCACCTGTACCCCGGTGAGGATTGCGAGGGGATGGGCCTGCTCAGCCGCTATCCCTTCCTCTCCGTCGAACTACACAAGGGCGAGCCGGGCACCAACCCCACCCAGGTAGCCCGCGTGCGGCTCCCAGAGCGGGAGGCCTGGATCGTTAATGTCCACCCGCGCATCCCTCGCTTTCGCCTGCGGCGGATCATGGGGCTTCCGATCCCCTACGACTATGACACGAGCGAGCGTCGCGCCGATGTGGAGGAGATCGTGCGCTTGGTAGAGGGCTTGGAGGGCGACGCTCTGCTCCTGGGCGACCTGAACACCACCCCCGAATGTGCAGAGTATCGCCTCATCCCCCGCCGCTGGCGCGATGCCCACCGCGAGGCGGGCTGGGGGCCAGGCTTGACCTTTCCCGTAAAGGCCCCCTTCCTGGGCGTGTACATGCCCTTCCCCCTCTTTCGCCTGGATTATGTCTTCTACACCGGCTCCTGGCGCGCCCTCCATACGCGCACGGGGACGATGCCCGGCTCCGACCACCGCTATCTGATCGTCGAGTTACATTGAGGTCTTTACAGGGCGCGCAGCCCGTTCGTCGTGCGCCCGTCATCAGGGCATCCATCGCCCGACGGCGACACCACGAACCCGTTGGTAGTGTGCCCGTGAGGGCATCCATCGCCTGACGACGACACTACGAACGCGAGCCTGATTCTTCACCATTTCCCCACATCGCGCTCAAAGCCTTCTCACATCCACCGTGTATCCTTTAAGCAAACGTGAGCGCAGTGGGCTCACAATCTGAATCAGGAGGTACGAGTACCATGTTCAAAAAGTTTTGGGTTGTACTGGCGGTCCTATTGGTGGCGGGTTTGGTGGTCGCGGGTGCGGTTTTGGCCCAGAGTCCCACACCCAATCGCCCCGACTCTTTCGTGGATGAGGATGGCGATGGGCTTTGCGATCTCTGCGGTCGAGCTGGGCGAGGGCGCGGAGGCTGGGGGATGATGGGCGCGGGCGGACGCTGGGACGGCGTCACCCTGGTCGGCACCATCGCCGAGGCGCTGGACATGACCGTGGCCGAGGT
>DAOTVR010000384.1:0-2613 GCA_034436315.1 Anaerolineae bacterium | reverse complement strand
AGCCCGATCAAGAGGAGGCCACCCAGTTGTTCGGTGCTGGTGCGGAAAAAGGCCATCTCCGAATAGTCCGGCACGACCTTGATGTTCACCGGCAGCTCTTGCAGTCGTGTCACCAGGTTCGTCAACTGATGTTGCTCATCCAGTGGCAGGGCGATAACGATCTCCTGGATGTCATGTTGGCTGATGACTTCTTCGGCTTGATCGAGCGTGCCCAGCACTTTATGCCGTTCAATGGTTTTCCCGACTTGGCTTGGGTCATCCTCAAGGTATCCTGCAACCTCAATGCCCATCCAGGCGCAAGGTTGCAGGGACTTGGCCACGCGCTGCCCGACCTCTCCCGCGCCGACGATCAAGACCCGACGCCGATTCCTTGACCTCAGGCTACCGCGCATCAAACGCCGCAAGATCAGCCGCGCGGCCAGACAGAGAAGCGCGTCTAAAATGAAAAAGTAAACGTAGAGCAACCGCGAGAGCCCGCGGTAGGTAAAGTAGAGCGCGCCAGCCAAGACCACCGTCGCCGCAGCGATCGCTGCCACAACAGTTTGCAGCTCATCGGCGGCCTGGGCAAAGCGTTGGGGATCGCAAACCCTGAAGCTGGAAAGAGTGATCGTCCAGATCACTAGGACCAGGATAAACATCGGCCAGTACAACGCGGCACCGCCGGCATCAAGGGTTTTCCCCCAAGGAAGCACGATGCGCAACCACCGCGCAGCCAAGAGGGCGCCCATGGCGAGGATCAGATCGGCCAGATACAACGCGATGACGTACCGAGCGCTGGATCTCTTCAGCATCTTGTCTGCGCATTCACCTCGTAGAGCTTGTGCCCTATCCCGTGTGAATAGAAGGGCGACATTCCAACGCCGAGATGCTCTGGCGCTCCGACGCCACATCGCCCTTGGTCGTTGAGCGCTCCAGGAGCTCCTCCGCTGGGCAGAACGAGGGGATCAGCTCCCGCAACGTCCTGTAGAGCGCCGCCATATCTTCCCGTCGCGCCGCCTGAAGCGCCCGGGCAATTCCCTCGGCAAGCTCTTCCTCGCTGAGAGTGGGGGAGCCACGGGTCAGAAAAATCTTCTCGTGGGCGGTGTTCAAGCGCTCTTCCCCCGCGCCGAAAAGCTCCTCGTGGAGTTTCTCTCCTGGGCGGATGTCGGTGAAGACAACCTCGATGTCTTTCCCCGGCGTCAGGCCCGAAAGGGAGATCAGGTCGTAAGCCAGGTCTAGGATGCGGATCGGCTCGCCCATGTCCAACACGAACACCTCCCCGCCCTGGCCCAAGACAGCTGCCTGCATCACCAATTGCACGGCTTCCGGGATGGTCATGAAATAGCGCGTCATCTCAGGGTGGGTGACTGTGACCGGTCCCCCTTCGGCTATCTGGCGCTCGAAGAGGGGCACGACGCTTCCCCTACTCCCCAAGACATTGCCGAAGCGCACCACCACGAATGGACGCCCCGTGCGCCTGGCCGCATGTTGTACCAGCACTTCGGCGAGGTACTTGCTGGCTCCCATGATGTTCACCGGATTGACGGCTTTGTCGCTGGAAATCAACACAAACCGAGAAGTGCCCGCCCGCTCTGCCGCTTGCAAAAGGTACTGTGTGCCCAGCACGTTCGTCGTCAAGGCCTCTTCGGGGTTGCTTTCCATCAGAGGCACGTGCTTGTGCGCCGCAGCGTGAAAGATCACTTGAGGCTTGTAGCGTAGCAACAAGCGAGCGATGCGGTCTTCATCGCGCACATCGGCGATAAGCGGCACCAACGGCACTTTGGGGGCCAGGCGGGTCAACTCCGAGAGGATGTTGTAAATGCTGGTCTCACCATGCCCCAAGAGGAGCAATTGGCCGGGTTTGCGGGCTGCGATCTGTCGGCATAACTCCGAACCGATAGAGCCTCCGGCTCCCGTCACTAGGACCACGGCGCCGGCGATGTAGCGCTCCACCGCAGCTAGGTCCGTGTGTACAGGTTCCCGGCGCAAGAGATCCTCGATCCGCACCTCGCGAATCTGCCTCACGGTCACAGAGCCATTAATCAGCTCATAAAGGCCGGGGATCGTCTTGGCGGCTACTTTGGCGCGCTCACAGATCGCCCGCACCTCGCGAATAGCCGAGCCGGGGGCTGTAGGCATGGCGATGACTACCTCGTCAATGCCCTCCTCTTGAACTAACCTGGGGATATCATGGCGCGTGCCTAGGACGCTTATGCCGTGAATCTGCAGCTTTTGCTTCGCCGGGTCATCATCTAGGAAACCCACGGGTATATAACCCAACGAGGGGTTGTTACGCATCTCACGAACCACCAGCGACCCTGCGTCACCCGCGCCCATGATGAGCACTTTGCGTTGCGGCGTTTTCTGGCCACCCTCGGTTACCTGTGTTTTGGCACGGGTCTGCAAAAGCCGTGCCAACATTCTCGTCCCCCCTGTTGCCAAGAGGTTCAGCATCCACTCCAGGAGAAGCACCGAGCGCGAAAAGACGCGCACCCCTCTGACCTGGGGGGCAAGGAACCCAAAGACGAGGGCCGTCACGACCAATGAGCCAACGGTTACCGCCTCAACGATGGTGATCAGCTCCGCGACGCTCGCATAGCGCCACCAATAACGGTAGAGTCCAAAGAGATAGTA
>DAOTVR010000383.1:0-4774 GCA_034436315.1 Anaerolineae bacterium | reverse complement strand
CGTGGAATACTTCTGGATCGACGCCGGCTGGTACGGTGATGGGGCCTTTAACCCCCAAGCCGATACCTTCGGCACGGAGTGGGTGGTGCAGGTGGGCAACTGGTACCCTAACAAGATCCCCTATCCCCAAGGCCTCAGGCCGGTGGGCGAGGCACTGAAGGCCATGGGCCTGGGCTTTGTCCTCTGGTTGGAGCCGGAGCGCGTCTACAAGGGCACGTGGTTCACCCGCGAGCACCCCGAATGGCTGCTGGGGCCTATCGGCGATAACTACCTCTTCAACCTGGGCCTCCCCGAGGCGCGACACTACCTGACCGAGATGATCTCGGCGCTCATCGCCGAGGCGGGGATCACCTGCTACCGCCAGGATTTCAACTTCCAGCCCGAGCCCTACTGGCGGGCCGCCGATCCCCCGGACCGCGTGGGGATGAGCGAGATCCGCCACATAGAGGGCCTCTACGCCTATTGGGATGAGCTCCTGGCCCGCCATCCCGGCTTGATCATCGACAACTGCTCCAGCGGCGGCCGGCGCATCGACCTGGAGACGATCTCCCGCAGCGTGCCCCTCTGGCGCAGCGACGTGCAATGCTTCGAGGGCTTTGATCCCATCGCCATGCAGACCCAGACCCAGGGCCTGGCCCCTTGGGTGCCCTTGAGCACCGGCTACTGGGGCCAGCCCACGGCCTACGCCGCGCGCAGCGCCTTTGGCCCCGGGATGATCATGGGCTGGAGCACGCGGGCGCTGGAGATGGGCCTGGAATTGCCCCTGGAGTTGATCCGCCGGTTATTGGCCGAGGAGCTCGCCGTGCGCGAGTATTTCTACGGCGACTTTTACCCCCTGGTCTCCTTCAGCTTGGCCGACGACGCCTGGGCTGCCTGGCAGTTCGATCGGCCCGACCTGGGCGAGGGCATGGTCCTGGCCCTGCGGCGGCAGCGCAGCCCCTTCCCGCGGCTGGAGGCGCCCTTGCGCGGCCTGGAGCCGGGGGCGTGCTACGAGTGGCGCTCTTGGGATAGCGGCGCCGTCGGCCGGCAGTCGGGCCGCGAGCTGATGGAGCAGGGCGTCTGCATAGAGATCGCCGACAAGCCCGGCTCGGCGCTGTTCACGTACAAACGCCTGGGATGAGGGCCGAAAGGAGACGGCTATGTTCCATCACGTTCAACGCAAAGTCGAACAAGAGTACTCCGCCGAGAACGCCTATGCGCTCACGGCGGCCATCCACAGCTACGACCGCTGGTCCACCTTCGCCCAGTATCGCCGCTGCGGGGCCTATTGCGCCGCGCGGATGCGCGAGTACGGCCTGGAGGACGTGGAGCTCTTGGAGATCCCCGCCGACGGCGTGACCCGCTTCGGCGATTGGACCATGCCCTTGGCCTGGGATGTGGCCGGGGCCACCCTGCAGGTCGTGGAGCCCTCCGGGGCGGCCAGGCTCCTATCCAACTACCGCGAGGAGCCGGCCTGCCTGGCGATGTGGAGCGCGCCCACCCCGCCCGAAGGGCAGGTGGCCGAGGTGCTCTTCCTGGAGGACGGCAGTAAGGAAGAGGACTATACCAGGGTGGATGTGCGCGGCAAGGTCGTCTTCACCCACCAGGCACACGATAAAGTGCGTGGGCTGGCCGCGCGCCACGGGGCCGTGGGCCTGCTCACCGATCACCCCGCCCGCGAGGAGGCCGAGCTGGCCGATGGCGTCTGCTGGATGAACGCCTGGGTGGATTACCACGGCTGGGGTTTCCTCAAGGGCGATACGCCCATCTGGGGCTTTTCGCTGACGCGGGAGCAGGGGCGCTACCTGGAGCGCCTGCTCGCCGGGGGCGAACGGGTGCTGGTGCGCGCGGTGGTGGAGAGCTGCCTCTATGAGGGCTCCTTCACCCTGCCCACGGGGATCCTTCGCGGCGAGGGCCAAGAGGAGGTGCTAGTTTACGCCCATTCTTACGAGTACGGCGCGGAGGATAACGCCTCGGGCTGCGCCACGGTCTTGGAGACGGCGCGGACGCTCCGGCGGCTCATCGCCACGGGCGCGCTCCCTCGCCCGAAGCGCTCCATCCGCTTCATGGTCTCTTGGGAATGCTACGGCTCCATCCCCTGGGCGGTGCAGCGCATCCATGGCCGGAAGAACGTCCTGGCCGGGCTGTGCTTGGATGGCCTGGGGGCCAAGTGCCGCTTGACCGGCGGGGCGCCCAAGGTGGTCTTGAACCCCCATTGCCAGGCCTCTTACACCGATTACCTGGCCGCGGAGGTGGCCCGCGCCTGCTTGAACCCCCACGAGGGCTATGCGTGCGCCGTGGTCCCCTGGGCCGGGGGCACCGACCACACCATCTTTGAGGACCCCACCTTTGACGTGCCCATGCCCCTCTTCAGCGAGTGGCCCTCGCGTTTCCACCATACCTCCTTGGACGAGATGGACAAGATCGACCCCGAGGGCCTGCGCTTGGAGGGCATCTTCGCCGCCACCTACCTCTACACCCTGGCCAACGCCGGCGCGGCCGAGGCCCCCTGGCTGGCCAAGGGCGTGCGCGAGCTCTGGCAGGAGCGGATCGGCGCGGCAGCGAAGGAGGCCCTGGGCGGCCTGGCCGCCCAGGAGAACGCCGAGGCGCTCAACGCGGCCTGGCAGGAGGCCCACGAGCGCCTCGTTTACCTGAAGGAGCGCGGCCTCGCGGCCATCGGCTCGGTCAGGCGGGTGGATGACACGCCGGAGACCCTCAGAGCGCTGGAGGAGCAATCCCTGGAGCTGGAGCGCGCCGCCGCCTTCCGCCTGGAGGAGCTCCAGAGGGCCGCCAAGCGCGAGGCCCAGAGGAGAGGCTGGTCGCTCGCCGGGCCGGAGAGGCGCCGGCCGCCCGTGGAGGGCCAGGAGCTGATCCCCCGCCGCCTGATCCCCGGCCTCTTGACCCTGTGCACCATCCCCAAGGAGGAGCGCGCCGAGTTCGCCCGCGTGACCCGGGGCGAAAACCCCATGTGGTCCCCCGTGCTCACCTTTGCCCTCTTCTGGGCCGATGGCCGGCGCACGATCGGGGAGATCCAGCGCCTGGTGGAGCTGGAGTTGGGCCGGACGGAGATAGACTTGGTGGCCTACTTCCGCTTCCTCCAAAGGTTGGGGTACATCGCCTGGGCCTGATGCGTCTGGCCTTCGGTTATCCACGGCCATTCGCGCAGCTCGCTTGTCGCCTTGGTTGTTCTGTGATAGAATGATTCCGGGGAAAGCCAAGCTGGCAAAGTGAGGGGATGATGGAGCCTGAGCGCGTCCAACTGGAGGTGCCTGCGGATCGCAAGTACTTGAGCTTGATCGGTGCGGCGATCAAGGAGCTATGCGGCTATATCCGCGATATGCCCGTCATGGCCTATTACAACGTCCAGTTGGCGGTGGACGAGGCCGTGGATAACGTGATCACCCACGCCTATAAGGAGGACCCCTCGGGGCGCGTGCGTTTGACCTTCGAGCTGTGGCCGGATCGCCTGGTCGTCCAGATCCGCGATTGGGGACTCAGCTTTGACCCTTCGGCCATCTCCCCGCCCGATTTCCAGCGCCTCAGGAGCCACGGCTACGGCGTCTACCTCATCCGCCAGTTGATGGATAGCGTCGTCTACGAGCCCAACACCCCCGATGGCAATTGTGTCACCCTGGTCAAGATGACGCGCAAGCGCAGCGTCTCCGCCGGCTAAAGGGGGCAAGCGCGCCATCGGGCACTGGGATGCCCTGATGATTCCATAGGAAAATGGGCGATCCACCGCCGAGGCGGGGGAAAAACCCCTGCAAGTCCCCCGATGGTGCACTGCAAGCGCGGGTCTCTACGCTTGGCACACTAGCTCGCAGCCGATCAGCCCCGCCAAGTCGGCGAGGAGCGGGCGCAGGTCGCCGTAGGCGGCCATCCAATGGTGGCCCAGGCCGTTCTCCACGACCCAGTCCAGGATCTGCCTGTAATCCGCCTGGAAACGCACCTCCAAGGGGTTGCCGGGGAAGACCATCGTCGTCTCCAGGGCGACGCCGTAAAGCGCGGCCAGCTTGTAGCCGGCCATCGTGGGCACGATGTTGAGCAACGTGCAGGGCCCCGGCCGGGCGGTGAAGAGGCAGCACAGCCCGCGGTCCATCAGGCGCACGGGGGCCAGGGTGATCGCCGCGGGGTTGCTGGCCAGCGAGAACCCCCCGGAGCCGCAATGGGAGAAGACGATGCTGTTATGGGCCGGGATGGGGTCCAAGAGGTCGGTATTGTGCACCGGCTGGCCCGTGAGCCGGGTGAGGAGCAACATCCCCAGGGCGCCGTTGATATCCCCCTCGCAGGCGATGGGCACGCCCTCCTCGCCCAGGAGCGAGGCGGCCAGGCAGACCTTGCCCATCAGGTGAGGATAGCAGCCGATGGCCACGGCGGCCAGCCCCCCTTGGGCGATGAGCTCCTTCAAGGCCAGGTAAAAGCGCAGGGATTCGAGCCCCGCCTCATCGGGCACCCGCACGCTCCCCACCTGGCCCTTGAGCGCCTCCCAGCGCGCGGAAGCCGCCTCGGCGGGCACCTTGGCGGCGCGCTCCAGGAACTGGGCCGTATCAAGGCCCACGATGCGCGGGCCAAAGACCCTTTTCATCGCCAGCTCGTGGCCGGTGGTCTCGGTCATCCCCTCCACACGGTGGCCCATAAAGCCCAGGCGGGCGCGGCGCAACTGGCGCTTCACCGCCGCGGCCAGGGCGTAACGCCAAGCCCGCTGCAGGGCCTGGGGGGCCTCCAGCTCCTCAAAGAGGAAGCAATAGGGGAATCCTAGGGCCTTGAGCATGAAGCCGAGCTGCTGCATGCCGCA
>DAOTVR010000382.1:0-38381 GCA_034436315.1 Anaerolineae bacterium | reverse complement strand
TCCCAAGCGGCCAATCCATCCTCATTCGCGTGGATCAACGCGAGGTGGGCAGCGGGGTCCCGGAACACCTGGCGACTCTAGAGGGCATTATCCTGCACATCGAGCGGCTTGATGTGGCCGACTATGTACTCAGCCAACGGGTGGCGGTGGAGCGCAAATCGGCGGCCGATTTCGTAGCCTCCATCCTGGATAAACGCCTCTTCGCCCAAGTGGAGCGGCTCAGGGCAGCCTACGAGCAGGTGATCTACCTGATTGAGGGTGAGAGCCTGTATGAGGCAGGGCATGTACATCCCAACGCCATTCGCGGGGCGCTGTCCTTCCTGGTCATCCTGAACGGTGCGTCGCTGCTACGGACGGAGAACCCCCAGGATTCGGCACTGCTCTTGGCGACGATGGCCCGGCACGAGCAACTCGGCCTGGGCTATGAGCTATCAAACCACCCTAAGCGGCGCAGCCCCTCTCCCCAGCTGCAAATGCGCTACCTCGTCGAAGACTTGCCTGGCATTGGCCCCAAGACGGCCCGGGCGCTCCTGGAGCGCTTCGGCACCCTGCGTGGGCTTTTCAACGCCGACGAGGAGGAATTGCGCCAAGTCCCCGGGGTCGGCCCCAAACGCGCCAGACAAATCACCGAGCTAGTGACGCGAGCTTATGCAACCAACGACCCTCATCGCTAGCTCTTCCGCCGGACCTGGCCATCACTCCCCGACGATGCGCTCGTAAAGCGCCTGCAGGTCCTCTTCGGAGTAAAAATGGATGACCAGCTTGCCCCCTTTGCGACTACGAAATAGGTCTACGCGAGTTCCCAGGGCATCGCGAAATCGGTTTTCCAGAGCCTCGGTTTCGGGCGAACGAGTGCGCTGGCGGGAGGGGGTCTGAGTGGTCGCCTGCAGGCGGCGCACCAGCTCCTCGGTTTGGCGCACGGAAAGCTGCCGTTTGAGCACCATGCGCAAGGCCAAGAGCCTCTCCTCATCCCCATCCAGCATGAGAAGCGCCCGAGCGTGTCCCTCGGAGATGTCTCCCGAGAGCAGAGCCTGTTTAGCCTCCTCAGGGAGGCGTAACAGGCGCATCGTATTGGTCACGCTGACCCGGCTGCGCCCGACGCGGGCGGCGATGGCCTCTTGAGTCAGCCCAAATTCCTCGCTCAACTGCTCATAGGCTTGAGCCTCTTCTAAAGGGTTCAAGTCAGCGCGCTGGATGTTCTCCACCAAAGCGAGCTCAAGCATCTGCTGCGGCGTAGCCTCCTTGACGATCACATCCACCTGCTGCAGCCCTGCCAGCCGAGCAGCACGCCAGCGCCTCTCGCCGGTGATCAGTTGATAGCGCGTCTGGCCTGTCCCATCATCGGGCAACTGCTGCACGATCAACGGCTGAATCAAGCCCACCTCGCGGATGGAAGCCGCCAACTCCTCTAGCGCCTGGGGATCAAAGACGCTGCGCGGCTGCCGAGGATTGGGGACGATGGCATCCAGGCTGACGCGCTTAAGGCCCGGAGCTTGGACTCCTCCGGGGATCAGCGCCTCCAAGCCTTTGCCGAGGCCAATTCTCGCTTTGGGCACCATAGGCTCACCTCCGACCACCTGAGGAGCTCAGCCGATACCTTAGCGGATGCCGCCCCTAGCGGCAATGGGCCAAACCGCCTCTACGATGTCGTTCCGGGTGACATAGTAAACGTCGTGGAGGTTAATCGTTGTACAGCCGTGCGAGGGGATGGCCTCTACCCTATCCCCTGGGCGCAACGGCTCCCCGCCCTGGCACTTGAGGTAACCGTGCTCCTCCGAAAGCCCGGTAACGCTCCAACCCTGGGGACGTACCAACCTGGGCATGCCGAACTCGGTAGTAAAGGTTTTGAGGCCGGCATCCATAAAGGCCATGCCGGAGCGGCTCGTGCTGATGACCTGGGCAACCACGCTCAGGGCCAACTCAAAACCTACGCCCACCTCATGATACTTGGTATCCATCGTGGCATAGGAGCCGGCCTGGATCTCGGTGATCCCCTCGTAAACCCCTGTGAAATTATACGTCCCCGTGCCCCCGGCGGAGACGATGCCCACCGGAATCCCGTCCTTGAGGAGTAGGTCTCGCGTGGTCACCAACTGCGCGGCAGCCTCTCGCGCCACCCGACAGCGCTCATCGGCGTCGGGGATGACCACAGCATGCCCTTCATAGCCCATGATCCCCTCAAAACGCAGCCCGGGCAGGGCGATGATCCGGCGGGCCAACTCCAAGCTAGCCTGTCCCGGCTCCACGCCACAGCGGTGCATCCCCGTATCCACCTCCATGAGCACGCGCAAGCGCACCCCTTTGGCTACCGCTGCAGCGGAAAGCTCCTCCGCATTAGCAAGGCTCTCCACGGCCACCATCACCTGCGTGTAGGCAGCCAGGTTCACCAGGCGAGCGATTTTATGTCGGCCGATGACTTGGTTGGCGATGAGGATATCTTGGATCCCCGCCCTTGCCAAGACCTCCGCCTCGCTCAACTTGGCACAGGTGATGCCGATGGCTCCTGCACGAAGCTGCATCCAGGCAATAAGCGGGCATTTGTGCGTCTTGAAGTGCGGGCGCAATTTGGCCGGCTTATCGCGGAAGAAAGCGGCCATGCGCTCAATGTTGCGTTCCAAAGCCAGCACATCCAGGCAAAGGGCCGGCGTGTCCAACTCCCACTTGCTCAAGCCGATAGGATAATCATCCATAAGCTGGGTGGCTCCTCAAACGGGTTTTGAGAAATTCAACAGGACACATATTACCTGCTAAGAGTCACTTTGGTCAATGTGTAGGACCTCTGTATCCCGCCCTCAGGACGCAAGGTGAGCCGATAGCTCCCAGGCGCTAACCCCGCAGGCAGAGGAAGCTGGTGGATATCGCGCACCACCTCCCCCTCACGCCAAGCGCTCAAGGGGAACGTACCACCGGTTATCTGCAGGCGCTGCTCCCAAACGCTCCGTCCCGCACGATCGTTCAGGGCGACGATGAATCTCTCCTGAGCCGGCGATCCACCCGCCTTACGCCAGAAGAGGATCAGCTTGCCCACATCCCCAGGACGTAAAGAGAGCTCCGGCTGATGCTCAAAGCCAAGACGATACAGGCTATGGCCGACAAGCTCTAGCCCTCCCCAGCGGACGTTATCTCGGTGCTGGATATCCAGTGCAGCGATGGGCGAAGGGGCTTGGGGAGGCCAAACGGTCAAGACCATCAAATCGATGGCATCCCCTGCTTCCTGGCCACCCCTGCTCACCGGTAGGCGATGCCCGTCGTCTAGAGCGTACATGCCGATGCGCAAGACATGCTCTCCCGGTGGCGTGCCCGGCGGGATGGGCAGCCCATAGTTATCTGCGATGACCTCGCCCGGCGACCAATCCGAGGTGGGCCGAGAGCCACCGGCCGGCTCGCCATCGCGTTGGCCCACGATGTTGCCTCGGCTATCTACGAGGTGGGTAAAGACCTTATAGCGCGCCCTAATCGGCTGCACGGCCTCCCAGAAGAGCGTAAGTTGCATGATATCGCCACTACGCGGCTCTGGAGTCAGCAGGCTATACCCCTTGAGATGAACGGCATCGCCCAGCATGTAATCCAAAGGATATTGAACCTCTTGGGTCGGCGACCGAGGGACGGCGTAAACGGCCAGGCGCACGTTGCCAAACCAACTATCCAGCGCCTTGAAGCAATGCCGGTCTAACCAGCCCTCAATGAAACGTTCCGGATCGCTCTCTTCGGTCGCCCAAAGGATGGCATACACCCGCGAGTGCTTTGTTACGATGTCTTGAAGCGCGGCCTCCGTACGCGCCCGGCTCATCGGACGCTCTAGGGGAAGAGGGTACTGGGCTAAGGGGCCACGATAATAGTAGCCAACAGTCTCTATTTGGCTTGGGGCATTAATGAGGATGGCATCTTCTGGGCCGGCCGTTGCGTTGATGTAGGCGACGATACCCCGATAGTCATCGCGATAGTACCGCACATCAAAATACAAATGGGCAAGCGAATAGACCGATACAACACAAATGGCCAAGATCAACATGAAGGTGAGGCCTCTTTGCGCCCGCTGCCATCCTCTCACTTTGCCTGCCCATAGCCCACAGGCAACGACTCCTCGCGCCAACAACATGTAATATGCCGGGGTAGCCAAAAGCAGGAATTTGGGCTTGTACATCGGGCGATAAAGCGAAAGGCCGTACATCACCCCAACGGGCACGAGCAGGTAAAGGGCCACAAGCGTGACATTCCAGAGAAGTGCGCGCGAATCGTCCTCGCCCCTGGCGGCGCTGGCCCACAACTCGCTCCTCCTTTGCGGATGGCATACTCCGGCCAGGACGAGCGCCATAAAGGCCAGACTTACCATACTGGAGGACCGGCTCCCATCGACCGTCTGCCCAAGAGAAAAGACCCGGATGACGTCTAGCACCAACCGCGAAAGAGGGAGAGGGGCGGTGATAGCCGGCCAGTTTCGCAAAGAACGCCATGAAAGGAATAACCACGGCAAGTAGCAGATGGCGATGATCGCTTGAATGCCAACCCACCGGAGGATCACTCTCCAAACATCGCGCCATGCTACGCGCCGAAGCCAGATAAGCCACACCAAAAAGCCGATATTCTGAGCCAACAACAGCGCGAAGCCAAAGTACTGGCTATAGACCATCAACAAGCTGGCCAGGATATAGGCTCCGTAGTTCCACGCAAGCCCCCGGCGCCCATGCCCACGGGCCGGCCACGCTTTAGCCCTCAGTGTAGCTACGCCTTGGGCGGTATCCTGCGCCAGGCCTCTCAACAAGCGCTCGTAAGCGAGCATGGAGAGCAGGCCAAAGAGGGACACGAAGATATACATCCGCGCCTCTTGGGAATAATACACCTGGAAAGGAGATAGAGCGGAAACGAGGGCAGCTATCAGCGCCGTCGGGGGATCAAATAGGCGCCTCCCCAAGAGATACGTGCCCCCTACCAGGGCCACCCCGGCAAGGGCGGATAAGGAGCGCACGGCGAACTCGCTCGGCCCGACGAGGCGCACCCAGACGTGCAGAAGATAGTAGTATAGGGGAGGGTGAATATCCCCTGCGGCGTTGCGGGTGATCGTCGGCAGATCGCGTTGTGCCAGGGCAACGCTGGTGCCCTCATCGTTCCACAAGCTCTGCGCATCAAGGCGATACAAGCGCAAGCCCAGAGCCAGGAGGATGATCGCCAAAGGGATGAGCCACGAGTCCAAGCGGCGGGCGACGCTCCTCATGTTGGCTTGCCTCCTCGGCGCCAAGCGCGAAGGCCAAAAGATAGGCCAACTGTGGCCGCCAGCCCAACGCCCGCCCAAGCCCAATAGGCCGGCTCTCTCCGCCAAACGATCAACCCATCCAAGGCGACGACGTTGCGGCTCACCCGAATGCGCGCCCGGTGGCGCCCATCCCTTAGATTTCTCGCCACGGTCACGGCAAGCGCGCCGGATTGGGGGGCGGTCCAAGCAGGCTGAGGACGCACTTTGCGCCCGTCCACGATGATTTCCAGGTCGCTAACCTGCCGGGCATCGCGCAACACAAGGGCCAAATCGGTGCCCAAGAAGTAAAAATCAAGCACGGCATCCCGGCTCCCCTTCGCGTAGGCTCCTAACACAGCTCGCTCATCACCCACATGCTCCCACGGGCCCTCATAATGCAAGGCCCAGTGATCTTCCTGATGGTAACCGATGCCAAGCGCGGGAGTCTGCTTGGCCAGCCAAGCCAGTGCCCCGTAAACCGGCAAGGGGCGGAAATCAGGCTCCATAAGGCGGAAATAATACCAGGCTTGGTCGGCCTCAGCATCAGAGGGTCGGCGGAAGAACCAATAGTTCATCACCCCCATCCAAGGCCACTCTCGGGCCGCGCGTTGATAGGCCTCCACGGCGTAGACTGCTTGCCGATCCTCACTCACGCGGCCGTAGAGGGCCGGCGCAGGGAAATCCTCAGGCAGGGCGTTCCAGCCGACCTCCGTAGCCCAAATGGCCTTATCGCCATCCCCATGACGCACCATGACCTGGCGGATGAGCTGCACGCGCGAGAAATTGGTCCGATCGCGGCTGACCCGTCGGTCATAAGGCCCGGTCCATAGGCCGTAAACCATTGCGCCCATAATGTCAAAATAGCCCTTGACACCTGCCTCGTACATCTTCTCCAGGTAGAGCACATCGCTCATATTGCGGGGGCCGAACTCGGGCGGCGTCTCCTCTATGTTCTGCGCCAACCCGGCAGCGATGATCACGCACTGTGGATCGGCCTCCTTGGCCCGACGATAGGCCACTTGAAGCAGCCTCACGTAACCCGCCGGATTTGCCGGTTGATCGCCCCACTCAGGGAAGATGTTGGGCTCGTTCCAGATCTGGTAGTAGCGTATGCGCCCCTTGTAGCGGCTGACCACCGCATAGACGAAATCCCCGAAATCCTCATAGTTATCCGGTGGACCCATCGTCCAGCCAGGGGCGTTGCCGACTTTGCGCGTCCAAGCTGGCGGATTATCCAACCGAGCGATGATCTCTAAACCGTACTTCTCGGCCAGGTCCACGATACGGTCGTATTTAGCCCAGGTGCTGACGTTCCATTTGGGGTCCCAGAAATCACCCTTGCCGGCGATCTCAATATCCTCCCAGGGGAACTCCTGGCGTATCCAATGGAAGCCGGCCTCGGCAATAAGAGCTAACGAGCGCTCCACTTTAGCCACCTCGGCCTCTTGCTCCAGAAAAGTGTTCACGCCATAGGGATTGACGCCGGCATGAGCTACGGGCACGAACGGGTCAGTCTGAAGCGGGGGCTGAGTGAACTTGAGCCACACCAGGGCAAGAGCACCCTTGAGCTGCTCATACACGTCTTCTTCGCCAGTCCAGTGGGCCAAAGTAAAGCGCAATACCTCCCATCGCGTATACAAAAACGAGGCCATCAGGATAGCTAAAAGGATAAGCGATCCCAAAACGCACAGCCATTTGGATAACTTGAGGCGCAGCTTCACCCTCATGGCTCTCCTAGGCTGTGGGACGGCCTGCAAATCATTGGGGATTCCTCACACCAGGGGATGACCGGTCGATGCGACCTAGTTGCCCTCACGGGCGACGGCGCGTGGTAGCGCGAGGGCTCGTAGGCTCTGGGGGCGTGCCGCGATAACTGGGCACGTCAATGTCGATCACCTCACAAACACTCACGTCAGATAAGCGGCTCTTGAGCCGCTCATCCAACTTCTCCCAATCGGTCTTGGAGATGGTGATCACTGTGGGCAAGCCGGAGTGATAGCGATAGTTGAGGATTTGAAAGAGCTTCTCCTGGGCCCAGGGCGTGGTGCTTTGCGTGCTCATATCATCCAACACGAGCAACCAGGCCCGTCGCACCTCGTTGAAGCGTTGATCGTAAGATACAGGGCTGCCCGGTTGAAACGTGGCCCGCAAGTGGTCGAGCAGGTCGGCGACGACGACGAACCGGACGATCTTGCCGCTACGTAATACTTTGTTGGCCACTGCGGCCGCTAGATGGGTCTTGCCCACGAAGTGACCCCCGCGAAGCACAAGCCAGTTGTTCGGATTCTGCGCATAAGCCTGAACCCGCCGGACAATTTGGCGCAGTCTCTTGGAAGCCTCAGGCTCTATCTCACCCCGGCGATCGGAAAAGGTCTCAAAGGTGAGACGGTTGTAATGGCTCAGAATGCCAAAGGTCTCATCTTTCCCTTTACTGCGATGGTCCGTGGCGTAAATCGGGACCGTGAGCACCAAGTCTTGGTCGCGGAGCCGCGAGGCCAGGCGCGGATCCATGTCCTCTATGGATTGGTTCGTCGTGATAACGGTGGGCAGCTTGGCGTTATAGCGATAATTCAGAAGCTGGTATAGCTTTTCTGCGGCCCAGGGAGTTGCGTTTTGCGTACCCAGATCATCCAAAATCAGCAACTCTACGTTGCGCACCTGTTCAAAGCGCTCATCGTAGGTGACGGGGCTCTCGGGCGCATAGGCGGCACGCAAATAATCCAGCAAGTCGGGCACGACGACGAACAACACCGGCAGGCCTCGCTCTATACGATAGTTGGCAATAGCCGCTGCAAGGTGCGTTTTGCCACAACCATAAGCGCCGGTGAAAACGATCCATCTCTTCTTGCTCGGATCAGCAGCGAACTCGCGCGCAGCGTTGAGGGCCTCCTGCAGGGCAACAGAGACCTCGGCAGCCTCTGGGCCTTCTGTCTTGAAATTCTCAAAGGTCATTTCGCGAAGATGCTCTAAATTGCTGGTCTTGCGCAAGGCAGCAATCCGCCTCTCCTGAATGGCCCTGAGCTTACAGCGGCAGGGGATCGCCTTGCCAAACCGCGGGTCCCCCACCGGCACGTCAAGACGCACAAAACCTGCCCCATGACAGATGGGGCAGACCTCCTTCCCCGCACCATTTGATTCACGCGTCACATCGGCGCTCATGATCTGCGGTCCTAGGGAATACGACGCCGGCGACGACCCCTATCGGTGAGAGGCCCCTCATCGTCCTTGCCATCGCGCTGCCAGCGCTCAAGGATGCTTTTGATGTAGCGCCAGTTGCGCACATTATGTTCCGCAGCAATCCGAAAGGCATCTACGATCCAACTGGCCGGATAGGTCGACTCGGCTTCAGCAAGCTCCTCAGCCAGCAGGGGCTGAAGCAAGCCGATATTCTGCTCGTACAGCTCGAAAATGCCCGGGCTCTCGCGCTCCACAGGGGCCTCATGTACATACCCCTTGGTTTCCAAGACCAGCTCACCGCTTTTGACCTGCTCAACCGCTTTGCGCCCCTGAGGCGTGTTCAGGAAAAGATAATCGGTCCGCTGCGACTCATCGGAGATCGTGACCCGCAGTAGCGAGCCGCGGGCCACAGCTTTTTCCACGGCCTTGCGGAGTATCACCAGGGGATCTCCCTCGTAGCCACGTTGTAAGGACGTGAGAAGCAAGCTCTCGGCCTCCAACTCGGCCTGCGTCATGTACCGCGGATAACCCCGCTGGCGGTTAAGCAACCAGAACATGTACAGGGTTAACTTAAGCTCCGCCAGGTCATCGATCGCTGGCAACAGCGCGGTGAAGAACAGATCAGGTAGCGGGGTAAAACGCGTCTTCCCCGCCGGAAAACCCGTAAAAGGGATCATAAGGGAACCGAGTCTTCGCCCTGGAAATACTCTTCGTCGGCGCTACGCAGAGCCAGATCGGCAAACTTGGTCAAGCTGGGGTCAAAACGCAGCGAGATCGTAGCTGTCGGGCCATTGCGATGCTTGGCCACGATGATGTCGGCGATATTGGCCCGATCCGTGTTCTCGTCGTACAGCTCCTCGCGATAGATGAACATGACAATATCGGCGTCCTGTTCGATGGAGCCACTCTCGCGCAGATCAGAAAGCAAAGGCCGTTTCTCCTGGCGGGTCTCTACAGCGCGCGAGAGCTGCGAAACGGCGATAACCGGGACATTCAATTCGCGCGCCAAAGCCTTCAGTGAGCGAGAGATATAGGAGATCTCCTGGACACGGTTCTCAGCTCGCCTATCACCGGCCTGCATAAGCTGCAGATAATCAATGATGATCAAATCGAGATCATACTCCGCAGCGAGACGGCGGGCCTTGGTGCGTACCTCCATCGGGCTAGGAGAAGGAGTGTCATCAATAAAGATCGCCGCCTCCGATAGAGTGCTGCTGACCCGGGTAAACTGCTCCCATTCAAAATCCTCGATCTTGGCCAAGCGCAGCCGTTGCGAGTTGATCTCGGCGTAAGAGGAGATCATGCGCTGCACAAGCTGCTCCGCAGACATCTCCAGCGTAAAGATGGCCACTACGGCATTATGTTTAAGGGCGGCATTGCAAGCGATGGAGGTCGCCAAGCTGCTCTTGCCCACGCCCGGACGAGCGGCGATGATGATCAAATCGGAAGGCTGCAGGCCACCTAAAAGGCGATCCAGATCGGCAAAGCCGGTGGGCACCCCCAAGGTCTCGTCACGGTGTTCCACCAAGTATTCGACGCGCTCGTAATATTGTTTGATCACCTCTTTGATGGGCACCAGGGATTTGCGAATGCGCCGCTGCGAGACGTCAAAGAGGATGCGTTCCGCCTCATCTATAACCTCGTCGGCCTCTTCGCGCTCCTCATAGGCTAGGGCAGCGATCTGACTGGCCGCATCGATGAGCCTCCGCATGAGACTGGTGCGCTCTACAATGTGCCCATAGTATTCCACATGCACCGACGTGGGAACCGCATTGATCAAGGAAGTCAGATACGCCGGCCCACCGACGAGATCGATCTGCCCTCGACGCGTCAGCTCATCCACAACGGTGATCAGATCTACCGGCTGATGCCTCTCATGCAAATCCAACATGGCCCGGTAGATGATCTGGTGTGCTTCGCGATAAAAGTCTCCGGGAACGAGGAAACTGCCCACCTTGATGATCGCATCGGGATCAATGAGCAAACTGCCGAGGACGGATTGCTCCGCCTCTATATTCTGTGGCGGGAGGCGATCCGCTGACATGAGCCGAAACTATTCTCCCAAGTCATCAAGATCCAAGGAGTCTAGGAAGTCGCGGAAAACATCCAGCTTATCCTCATCGGGTGTCACGCCGAGGCGGATCTCGGGGGAGGGCACGATGCCCGCCTTCTCCAACACGCTCTCTTCAACATAGATGGGCACAGAAGCCCGCACAGCGAGGGCAATGGCATCGCTTGGACGCGAATCTATGAGCTGTAGCTCGCCGTCGCGCTCTATGGCAATCCTGGCGTAAAACGTGCTATCGCTGAGGTCGTTGATCAAGATGTGCTGGACCATTCCTCCGAGCTCAATGATCACATTAAGCAGGAGGTCGTGGGTCAAGGGACGTGGAACCGAGGTCCCTTGGAGCCGCATGGCAATGGCTTCCGACTCGTACTGGCCAATCCAAATCGGAAGATAACGCTCCCCCTGGAGCTCCTTCAACAGCACCACCCGATACCGCGAGAGCAAACTGTACAGAACGGCGTAAACGCTTACCTCAATCACGGCTACGCTCCCTTCCATGCAGCGCCTAAGCTGCATAAACCATTATACCACAATCCAGCGTAGGCACAACTTGACACGCTGCTGTTTGGCATTTATAATATTTGAACCAGTTAGAAGCTTACTGGCAAAATACTCTCAAGAGGATGTGTAGCAAAGGGGGAAATAGGTGTGACGCAAGTCATAGCGGAAAAGGGAGAGTCGTTTGAGAGCATACTGAAGCGGTTCAAAAAACAAGTTCAGGAAGACCGGATACTCTCCGAGGTCCGGCAGCGTCGCTTCTATGAGAAGCCTTCCCAGATCCGTAAGCGGAAGAAGGCCGCCAAGATACGCAAGAGCCGCCGGACTACGCTCAAGGCGCAGATGCGGAAATACTAAACCCCCTTTTCGCCATTCCTCTCGTGATACTAACGTCTCACAAGGGGAGTTGCGGTGAATTTACAAGAGCGCTTGATGGCCGATCTGAAAGAGGCTCTGCGCAATAACGATGTCTTGCGCAAGGACGCCATCCGCATGATCAGAGCAGCCATCAAGAACGCAGAGATCGCTTGGCAGCGGGAGGCCACCGATGAGGAGATCCAAGGGATCATCTCTCGGGAGATCAATCGTCGCCTCGAGGCCTTGGAGATGTTTCGCAAGGGTGGCCGCGACGACTTGGTGGCCAGCGAGGAAGCAGGGATCGCCATACTCAAGCAGTACTTGCCCGAACAGCTCTCCCGAGAGCAGATCGTTGAGGTCGTCCAGCAGGTCGTAAAGGAGCTCGGGGCGAACGGGCCAAGTGCGTTTGGGCCGGTTATGCGCCAAGCGATGAGCCGGCTCAAGGGCAAGGCTGATGGCCGTCTGGTCAGCGAAGTTGTCCGAGAGGTATTGAGTCGATAGCGCCCTGAAAAACGTTCCGCCAGGGCGTTATTCTTTTTTCTTTCCACCTAATGGACGTTACTAGATCCCTGACAACGAAGACACGATGAGTCATCACAGTTCGGGCGGAACCTCCAAATTGGCCCGGCTGAAGCCCGTTACCGACACGCCTCTCCGCAGGACAGCCCGAGCTCTTCTCTTTGCCCTGCTTCTCTCAGCAGCGTGGAGCATCACGTTCATCTTCTACACCTTCCCAGAGCGCGTTCAAGTTGTCGTGGGCGAACCATCCCCGCGCGATATCAAGTCACCACGACAGATCACCTATATCAGCGAGGTCAAAACCAACGAGGCTCGGCTTGCGGCCATGGCAGCGGTCAAGGCCATATACAGTGGCCCTGATATGACAGTCGCCAGCCAACAACTCCGTCGGCTGCAAGAGATCATAGATTATATCACCGCAATCCGTTACGATTCGTTTGCGAATCAAGAGACCAAGGTGCAATTGCTGTGCGAAGTGCCCGCTTTACATCTCACCCCGGATGCGGCGCTGCGGATACTAGCCCTAGATGAAGACGAATGGCGCACTGTATCCGCCGAGAGCTCTCGCGTGCTCGATCTTATCATGCGCGAGGAAATCCGCAACGACCAGCCCCTTGAGGCCGGGTATTTGGTGCAGCGCTTTATGACCCACTCCCTTCCCATTCAGCAGCAGGCCATCGTGAAGAACTTGGTCCAGAATCTTATCGTGCCCAACAGTTATTACGATTTCAAGCAGACCCAGGCCAGCCGCGAAGCCGCGCGCAACGCCGTGCAGCCGGTTCATTGGACGATCCTTGAGGGAGAATCCATCCTACGCGAGGGAGAAATCGTCAGCGATTTGGCCTTGGAGAAGCTTCAGGTTCTCGGCCTGCTTAACACGGGCACGCTGTGGCAAGACAAGGTGAGCATGATCCTTCTCTCAGTAACGCTGGTCATCGCCCTTAGCGTCTACGTCGTTAGGACGCAGCCCTTGCTCCTGTCGCGACCGCGCCGACAACTTTTGCTGACCCTTATGCTCATCCTGGTCGGCTTAGCCGCACGCACAACGGTCACCGGGCACACCGTGACACCCTATCTTTTCCCTGTGGCCGCAGTGACCATGCTCACGGCCATCCTGCTGGATGTCCAACTCGCCATGGTTGTCTCCGGGATCGTCGCCCTTCTGATCGGATTTAGCGCCGGCGGGTCCATTGAACTGGTGATTTATGCCTTCGTCGGCGGAATGGTCGCTGCGCTGGCCGTCTGGCGAACAGAGCATTTGGGCGCCTTTATCCGAGCCACCGTCTATGTCGCCTTGGCCAACATAACGATCATCCTCATCTTTCACTTGCGCACTCGCGCCCACGACGCAGTGGGCCTGCTGCAGCTCATGACCGCCGGCATAGGCAATGCTATCATCTCCTCCGTCTCGACCTTTGCCGCTTTTTCCTTCATCGGCAGGCTCTTTGGCATCACGACGTCTCTGCAGCTCCTGGACCTCGCCCGCCCGACCCACCCCCTGTTCCGCCAGTTGCTCCTCAAAGCCCCCGGCACGTATCATCACTCCATCCTCATCAGCAACATGGCGGAACAAGCGGCCGAGGCCATCGGAGCGGATGTCCTGCTATCTCGCGTTGGCTCTTACTACCATGACATCGGCAAGATCCCTCGGCCCTATTTCTTTGCTGAGAACCAAAACGAGGGAGAGAATCCTCACGATAAACTGGATCCCAAAACGAGTGCCGAGATCATCATCGCCCATACAACGGACGGGCTCGCTCTAGCGCGTAAGTACAACTTGCCAGATCGCGTGCGCGATTTTATTCCTGAGCACCACGGGACCTGCCTGGTGAGCTACTTTTACCAGCAGGCCAACCGGGAAAACGGCGCAGAGGTCGTCTTGGAGGAAGATTTTCGCTATCCGGGGCCGAAACCCCAGAGCCGAGAGACCGCTATCGTCATGTTAGCCGACAGTGTGGAGGCCGCAGTCCGCGCCACCAAGCCCACAACTCAGGCCGACATTGAACGCACCATCCGCCAGATCATTGACAACCGCCTAATGGATGGCCAATTGGACGAGTGCGATCTCACCTTAAAAGACCTTGATAAAATCCGCGAGGCCTTCACGACCGTTTTGCAGGGGGTCTTCCATCCCCGTATCCAATACCCCGAAGGGGTGCAGATTCAGAATGGCAACAAGTCGCCCGTTCAGGTGGACGTATGAACGATAGCTACAGGCCAAATAAAAGTGACCTTCGCACAAGCTTCCGCTGCGCATTTGAGGGGCTAAGGTATGTCTTGCGCTCGGAACGCAACGCGCGTATTCACCTGGCGATGGCCATCCTGGTGATCTTGATGAGCATCTGGCTGCGCCTAACAGCCATTGAATGGGTACTCATAGTTGCCGCTATCGCGCTCGTCTTTGCGGGAGAGATGCTGAACACGGTTGTTGAATTAACCATTGATCTCATCACCGTCGAGCGGAACCCCCTCGCCAAACGGGCTAAGGACGTCGCTGCAGGGGCCATCTTGGTCGCCGCTGCTGCCGCCGCCATCATGGGCTTACTCATCCTCGGCCCGAGGCTATGGCTCAAGCTCATCTCGTTCATGCATAGAGCCTAGGGCCTCTTCAGCATGTGAAAGAGCGGAAGGTCATGGAGCTACGCATCTACTGGAGCATCGTCTGGAAGAGGTTTTGGCTGGTCCTGGGCCTCCTGGCCATCTCCTTACTAAGCTACGTGCTACTCGCCCCTCGCGCCCCCACCTCTTATACTGCCACGATGCGTTTCGTCGTGGGTTTGAGGCCGGAGCCGAGCAACGGCCCATACTACACCTACGATCGCTATTACACCTGGCTCACGGCCGAGTACCTGCTTGATGATCTGGCCGAGGTCGTTAAAAGCCGCGCCTTCGTGCAGGATGTAGCCCGTTCCGCCGGACTCGACCTGCCGCCAGGGATCATCCAAGGCGCAACTGCCGCCGGTAAGTTGCATCGTATCCTAACCGTCACGATCAATTGGCCTAACGCAGAAGAGTTAACCCGTATCGCCAACGCCTTGGTATCCGTACTGTGTGAACACGGAGCAACCTATTTCGCCCAACTTTCGGCCGATAGCGCCGTCATCTCGCTCATCGACCCGCCGAGCGTCAGCCAAGCCGGCGTCCCTCTGCGCCAACGCCTAGATCTGCCACTTCGCCTGCTTTTAGCGTTGATCGCCGGCGTCGGGCTAACCTTCCTTCTAGACTACCTAGATGTGACGATCCGCAACCGTGCCGACCTGGAGGAACTGAAGCTCCCCATCTTAGCCGAGATTCCCTCCCGTCATAGGTGGCCGCTTCCTTTCCGGCGGCATAGCCCTTGAGGCGACCGTGCGTTCAACTTCGCCCTTTGAGCATAGCATGGTATACTAATGCCAGTCCCATCCCGGCCCGGAGGATAAGGTGCAGTTACAGGATTATCTTCGCATCATCGCCAAGCGTGCTTGGGTGATCGGCTTGGCCGTGCTCGTCACTACAGCCAGCGCCCTGGTCTTCAGCTGGCTTCAAACCCCCGTATACCGCTCTTCCATCCAGCTCAACGTCTGGCCAGCGCGCCTGGACTGGGGCTTGCAACAAACTATCAAAGGCTTGATGCGCAATTATGCGGGGCAGATCAAATCCCGGGACACGGCCAGTAAAGTCATCGACCGCTTGCAGCTTGACATTACTCCCGAGGAGCTTTTGGAGAAACTCACGGTCAGCCCTGTGGAGGAGGATTTCCTCATCCAGATTGACGCCAACGATTACGATCCGCTGATCGCCCGTGATATCGCCCAAGAGACGGCCGAAGTCTTTGTCGAGCGCATCCAGGTCTATATGCTTGATCAGGATAAACGCGACCGCGTAGATGTGAACATTCGCGACGCTGCGCAGGTCGGAGTTCTGTATAAACCCAAATGGAAAATCAACGCCTTGGCCGGAGCGGTCTTTGGCCTGCTCGTCGGGGGCTTGGTGGTCTTCATCCTGGAATGGTTGGAAGCCGATGTCGTTCGCTCAAGCGAGGACATCGAACGACATATGGGAGTGGCCGTCCTAGGGGTGATTCCCCTGATGGCAACGGCTTCTAACCCCTCAAAGCGCTCCGCTCGCCGACGGGGTAAAGCCGGCCAGAGCAGCTGAATTTCGACCCGAGAGGAGACACAACCCATGGCCGAGGAGCTCATCACGATAAGCGAGCCTCTTTCGCCCATCAGCGAGGCCTATCGTACCCTGCGCATGAACCTGCAATACGCCTCTCTTGACCGCGCCCTGCGCTCCTTGCTGATCACCTCTCCCGGCCCCGGCGAGGGCAAATCAACCACGTTGGCGAACCTCGCGGTCACCATGGCTGAGGCGGAGCAGCGCGTGATCATGGTGGACGCCGATCTGCGCAAACCCTGCCTGCACCAATTCTTTGGGCTGAGCAACAACGTCGGCCTGACGACGATGATGGTCGATGAGCAAGCGCTTGGCACCCCTCCTTTGCAAGCAACTCCCATCAAAGGCCTTCAGCTCCTGGCCAGTGGGCCTCTACCACCTCGCCCCGCAGATCTTTTAGGATCAAAGCGTATGGAAAAAGTGATTGAGAGGCTCTTGGCCGAGGCCGACGTACTCTTGTTCGATGCCCCGCCCGTCATCCTTGTGACGGATGCAGTGGTCCTGGCCACCAAAGTTTCCGGTGTGCTGCTTGTTGTTAGCGCAGGCGAGACGAAGCGCGAGCATGCGCAGCAAGCAGTTGAACGTCTGAACAGGGTCAACGCCCATATAGCTGGCGTCGTGTTGAACAACGTCCCCCTTGACGCGACCCTCCACCGCTACTACAGAAGATAGATAGCTCTGCCGAGCGAGTCGCCGTTCGAGGCACTTGAGGATGGCTGCCCGCTGGGCGGAGCGTACTCTGTGGATAACTACCACAAACCTGTGGATAAAGCTGGAAAACTGTGGATAACTCCTACGGATTTCCACAGCCCAAGGCAGGCTCCACTGCCTTAGACCACTAGATATAGTGCCCGATCCTCTACAAAACACAACTTCTAGAAAGCTCTCTCTCGCCGACTCTCCGACGCCCTTCTAGGCCGGGTTGGCGGCGGTCAAGTTATCCACAGACCTCAAAGGCCGAGAACACAATATGTGCGCTGCGAAAGGGTTCACCCCCCTATAGACAGGGGTCCAAACTGCCTATCCACTTTTCCACAGTTCCTATGACTACGGCTATACTACATTCTGCCATGATTAAGACAAATAAAATAGAATCTCTTTTCTCGGAGCTCCATGTCGGCGTGAGATCCCTTGCTAGGACCAGGATAGGAGAAGCATTGCGAAGACATGTCCACGAGGTGTTCATTCTGGTCCTTTGTGTCTTGCTCTCGGGCTGTACCGCGCCGGAGCCTCAAATCGTTATCCAAACTCGCGTCGTCGAACGGGAGAAGACGCGGGAGGTGATCGTTTTCAAAGAGATAACGCGATTGGTGAGAGAGGTGGTCACGGCTACACCTCCGCAACCGAGCCCTACCCCTCGGCCTGTCGTACGCTTAGGCCTTGCGACCGAGTTATGCACCGCAGCGAACCAAGAGGTCTATCAACATCTTGCAGAGGTTCTAGGCAGACACACCGGCTTTGACGTTGAGGTTGTGGAAATTCCCGATGATCAACAAGCCGTTGAGGCTCTATGCTCCGGCTCAGTGGATTTGGCTTGGCTATCCATCAGTGCCTATCTATTGGCCAACGAGGCCTGCGGCGTTGAAGCTCGTTTCATGGCCACGTATCAGGGCTCTGCGGCCCGGGTAGCACAGATCATGGTGCAGTCTGCTCAGGAACGCCGGGCTCGCGGCCTCGCACCCATCAACTCCTTGGAGGAGTTAAATGGCCAGGTCTTTGCGTTTACCGACCCTCTATCGGCCACAGGTTATTTCTTCCCTAAAGCCATGCTCGCTGAAGCAAATGTCAAGCCGGCGGAAGAGGTTTTCGTGGGTGGAGATTCTCAGGCTGTGTTAGTCGTCTATACTGGAGAGGCGGATGCAGCGGCTTCTTATTGGGCGCCGCCCCGGCCTGATGGATCGCCTGGAGATGCGCGGACAAGCCTACTTAACGCCTATCCCGATGTAGTTCAAAAGGTACATATCCTCCGTCTCTCGGCGCCTATTCCGCGCGAGCCTCTGGTATTTCGTCGGGATCTACCCCTTGAGATCAAAGACAGGCTGATCGCTGCTCTCGTCTCTATAGCCGGATCGGAAGGTGAGCTCACCTGGCTCTCTGGGTCGTGCCGCATGGACGGCCTGGTTCTCGTGACGGACAGGGATTACGATATTGTGCGCAAGATGGTCCGAGCTCTGGGCCTCAGCTATGCTCAGATTGCAGCGATGCGGTGATGTCAGGCGCAATGGTTTCTGTTCTCCACAGTGCACGGTCATATACGAGGGTGCGATGGTGGAGTTTTACTCGCGCCGGGGTATTGCGCGAGTGAAAGGGGTGTGTTAAAATTTGTTCGACGGGTTTTAGGTTTGGAACTTAATACCGTGCTGAAAGATCGTGCTCTGCAACGGTTAGTTGCGACGTTTTTCTTATGCACCTTAGTGGCTGGAGCTTTGTACGGTTGCCGCCATCTGGGTGAGCAGGCCGTTGGACCCAGTCCGATGCGGCCGACCCAGGCGGAAGTGAAAGCCTCACCCACGCCCTCTGTGGTGCCCAGTGCTACGGCGGACCCATACGCCAGGGACAGGCGGAACATGGTCAAATTTCAGATGGAAGATCGGGGTATCCAAGATAAAGACGTGCTGCGGGCTATGGAAACCGTTCCGCGCCACGAGTTCGTCCCTCCGGAGTACCTTGACGAGGCTTATGACGATCATCCTCTTCCCATCGGCTACGGACAGACCATCTCGCAGCCCTACATCGTTGCCGTGATGACCGAGTTGCTTCGTCTCCGCCCTGATTCCAAGGTCTTGGAGATCGGGACAGGTTCGGGGTACCAGGCGGCTATTCTAAGCCTGCTCGCTCGGGAGGTATACAGTGTAGAGATCATCCCTCAATTGTGCGAACAGGCCAAGGAACGCTTAGCTCGTCTGGGTTACAAAAACGTCTATGTTAAGTGTGGGGATGGCTACTATGGCTGGGAGGAGCATGCTCCTTATGATGCGATCATCGTCACCTGTGCGCCCGATCACATTCCCCAGCCACTGATTAATCAGCTCGCGGATGGCGGACGGATGGTTATTCCGGTGGGGCCGCCTGGGATGTACCAAGTGCTGTGGCTTGTCGAGCGCCACGGAGAAGAGATCAAGTCAGAGCGCATCATGGGCGTTGCCTTTGTGCCCCTCCTCGGCGAGCACTGAAGTGGGCCCCGCCCAAGGGCTTTCTTCTAGCCCTCTATAAGGCCAACGTGGCGATCAGGTAGAAGCAGGTCGCCAGGGCGAGCACCAGATGATAGCCTCCAGATAGGGCGATAATGGCGGACAGGAAAGAGCTCACCACCGATGCGCTGCCATTGATAGCCCACACCCACGGAATCAGCCCAGGAGCAATTTCCCCGATTTTGCGCATCCCCCCTGCGAAGGGCATTCCCATCAGAATCCCCAAGGGCAACAAACAGAGGACGGCTATCCCCATCCTGGCGGGCAAAGCCAAGCGTAAGGTCAGATCAAACAGGGTTCTCAAGGTGAGGGGGTACATGGCGATGATCGCTACCAGGGCGATAAGAGCCCGCCTTAGGTGCACGCGGGAGGCCAGCATACTCCCGATACCCGAGGATAAGAGCAGCGTGGAGAGGACGATCACGAAGGACAGCGATGGCTGGCCCAAATAAAGGATGAACTGCTGCATAAGGGGCATCTCCACGAGCAGGTAACCTAGGCCGAGGGCTGCAAAGTAGGTCAGAGTTCGCCCGCGCCGTGGCCCCTGCTGGGGGCGAGGACGAGCCCAGGCCAGAGGAAGCACGATGAGCACACCAGCGGCAATGATGGCGATTCCCAGCAAGGCCAGTACAAGCAAAAAGCCACTGCCCCCGAATGGCTGCCAGGTCTTGCCCAGTTGGCCGATGATCGCCGGTATCTGGCGCCAGCGGAAGTAATGTCCGAAAAAAGGACGGTCATCGCTGGGGGGCGTGATGTCGTAGAACTGAGCTTTGTAAAGGGCGCTTCGCTCTTGTGGATCGAGTAGCTTTTGGAAGGCCTCATAATCAAGTGGCCGGGGCAAGATGTTATAACGATTCGCTTCTTCCGGGAGAATGCCCGGATAGTAGACGAGGTCATAGCCCAACTCTGTACAGCCGGCACGGAGCAAGGCAACGTCTTCTTCTTTCAAAGGGTTTGGGCTGATCAGCAGGGTCACCGTTGACCAACTCCGGAAAGCAAAAAGGTGCTGTCTAGGCGCGCTGATACCCAAGCGTTCTAGGGCCGATATGGCCAGGGCGGCTGCACGTAACGATTCACTAGGCGGGTCTTGAAACCAGCGCGTCAGGACAAGCAAGCCGTTATCGTTGAGTCTCTGTAAAGCGCGCACCAATGCTTCCACTGTATAGAGGTAATTCTCTGCCAGGCTGTATGATCCGGAGGCGATCGGGTGATAGGAATCGGCCAAGGATAATAGGACGATGTCAAAGCGCTCCTCAAGGCGCTGTAGGGCACTTCGTCCGTCGGTGACCAGCACGCTGACTCGCGGATCATCGTAGAGCCGTCCAACGAAATCACCATATACCCCCCGCACGACATGGATAACCAGAGGGTTGTCTTCAACGACGACGACCCGCCTCGCCCCGAGTTGTAGAGCCACGGCGACGTCCAAACCGCCTCGAGGCTGAAGGATGCAAGCTGTGGCCTGAGGGCGGGCTTTGAACGCCAGGCTTGAAGGGAGATAGGCTAGAAAGGCGGCGTCTTCCTCGGTAATGCGCCGCGAGATGGGGCTGAGGTTGTCGCCGTCTAGGGTCAAGGCATGCTGCGGGGGCAATCGCCCTTTATACTTTAAGCTGAGGCCCGGGGCAGAATGTATCTGCGGGCCTTCTACAACGTCAACACGCCCATGGGTGCTCCACCCTTGGAAACTCAGGCGAGCTCCGGCTGCCTTTAGGGCGTGGGAGAGGCCTTTGTAGGGCGAAAGGCGCGCTACCATCCACTGGGGTTTGAGAAGGGCAAGGGACATGCATGCCCCGGCGAGACATAGCCCCAGGATGGATATCCATCGTCGGGTTCCTTGTGCGTGGGTTAGCTCGGAGGGCATAAGGGTGGCGCCGAGGGCGCTCAGGGCTGCCGCGATCATCAAGGTGCCCTCGCCGCCTAGGATGGGTAGAGCGATGAGTAGAAAGAGGCCGCCCAGCGCGGAGCCAGATAGGTTGGCCGCATAGAGGATGTTGCTCTTCGTGGGTTCAAGGGCCAACCAGTAGGCGATGATCAAGCCGCTGATAGTAAAGGGGACGATCAGGCTCACGTAATAAAGGATCAAGTACAAGATCTGCCGGGGGCTCCATGCCAACTGGTAAGAATCAAAGGGGATGGTATTTATCAGGATGTAACACCCAACGATACTCAGAGGGTAGGCCACTCCCAAGAACGTTGGCAAGGATTTACGGCCACGAGGGAGGAGAGAGAGGATGGTCCCGCTGCTCGCATAGCCCAGCAAAGCCACGCTCACGCTAAGAAAGGCGAAATGATACCACTCAATGAGGGCAAAGAGACGCGTCAGGACCAGCTCAAACAGCAGTGTTGCTGCCGAGATAAAGACGATGCCGACATACAAGGTCTTTTTAGACACGAGGCACCCCGACACCCTGCTTACTGAGTGCTCTGAAGGGAGAGGATACGAGCGGCATCCTGGATTTTGCTATGGGTACAAAAGGCCCGTGCGGGCTTCTCCTGTATCCTCGCACGGGCCAAGCCTGGCAAAAAGGCTTTACCGGGCTAACGCCCGAGCTTTAGACGCGCGTCAAATACTCGCCCGTTCGCGTGTCTACGCGAACGATATCTCCCGCCTTGACGAACAGAGGCACTTGGAGCTTCAGCCCTGTTTCAAGGGTTACCTCTTTCGTAGCGCTTGTCGCTGTGTCGCCCGCGTAGCCGGGGGGCGCCTCAACTACCTTGAGGTCAACGGTAATGGGCAGCTCGATGCCGATCGGCTCCCCTTCGTATAGCTCAAGCTCCAAAGTGATCCCCTCTTTCAGGTAGGGGATGACGTCCCGGAGCACCTCAGCGGGCAAGGCTGGCTGCTCATAGGTCTCGACGTCCATGAAGTGATAATAGTCGCCGTCGTTATAGAGATATTGTACGGTCTTGTGCTCCAGGCGCACCTCTTGTACGCGATCTCCGGAGAGGAAGGTGCGGTTAATCGTGGCACCGGTACGCAAGTTGCGCAGTTTGGTGCGGATCATCGCGTTGCCCCGACCGGGTTTGTAGTGGTCATATTCCAAGACCCTCCACAACTGGCCGTCGGCCTCAAAGGTGACGCCCTTTCGCAGCTCTGAGACGGGAATCATACGTTATCCTCCAAAGGTCATCTACAAGAGCTAACATAAATTATAGATAGGTGCTGGCGCATGCCAAATTTCAACATGATCGCTCATCGCCGATTGGCTGGGTCCAGCCAACGCCGGGCTAGGCTGGGCAGCACTTCCAGCGGCCCCTGGCGCGATGTACAGGGCGGCAAGGAACGCAAGATAATCTTACCGTAGGATTTTGTCAAAAGGCGCCTATCCAGCACAACGACCAAACCGTAATCGTCCTTGCTGCGGATCAGGCGGCCAAATCCCTGGCGAAAGCGCAGGATGGAATCGGGCAAGGAGTATTCGTGAAAGGGGTCGGCAAAGGTAGCGGCCCGGGCGGCGAAGATCGGATCGGTGGGCACGGCGAAGGGGAGGCGGGTGATCACCAGGCAGCTCAACGCCTGTCCCACAACGTCTATACCCTCCCAGAAGCTACGCGTTCCGAGGAGGACGGATCTCGGCGTATGGCGGAAGTTGTCCAGGATTTGTCGCCGGGAGCCGTCAAAACCTTGAGCAAAGACCACGATTTCCTCTTGCTCTAGGGGAGCGCGAATGGCGCGGTACGTGGCATTGAGTTGGCTGTTGGAAGTGAACAGCACCAACGTGCGGCCCTCGGTGGCTCGGCAGAGGTCAATGATCGCTCGTTCTACTGTCCTCTGATAGTAGGGCTGATTGGGTTCGGGCATATCGTTAGGGACAAAGAGCAACACGGAAGTCCTGAAGTCAAAGGGTGAATCCAGGGCCAGCTCTATAGGATCCTCTAACCCCAAGCGCTCCTTGATGAAGTGGAAGCTGTTCGCCGTGCGCAGCGTGCCTGAGGTTAAAACGACACAATCAACTTGAGCAAAGAGCCTCTCTTGGAGCAGCGGTCCGACGTGGAGGGGAGCGCTGTGCAGGGTGATCTCTTGCTCTCGGCCGGATATGGATATCCAGTAGATGCCCTCACTCGCTGGCTCCATCAGGATCCTGCTCAAATTGGTCAATAGCTCGCTGCCTTGCTTTAACTGCGCCCTGATCTCCTGCGCGAGCTCAACGCGTTCCGAATCCTCGCCGGGCGCTATGCTCTCAATCGTCCGTAATAGGCGCTCTAGATTGTGCAGGACATTTGTGAAGGGCGCGGAGAAGTTTTGCCAAGCGATCTCAATGGCTAGCCAATCGGGCTGGGTGCGCAATCCGGGAGTCAAGCTGATGTTCTGCTCATATAGCTCTTGGGAGTCGGCCCGTATCTCGGCGTGGTTCTGAAGGAAGGCCTCTATAGAGTTAAATAGTTCGTATGTGCGGCGTTGCGCCGCGTCGACCCCGGCCCTCAACTCCTCGATCAAAGGGGTTAGCACGTGCTGTGTGGAGTTACCCAGTCCTTGGAGCACCTTAGGGATCGCCGCGAGCAAACCACCGGGGACTTGGTTTTCTTCGTGGCTCAGGCCATACAGGAAGCCGTACATATCGCGACGGCCCACCTTGAAGCCAAACTGCTCCGTAGCTTGTTCCTCTAGGTGATGTGCTTCGTCTATGATCAGATATTTGTATTCTGGAAGCACGCGGTTCTCCAGAGACAGATCGGCGAGGAGTAAAGCGTGGTTTACGATGACCAGATGCGCGCGTTCCGCCCGAGCGCGGGCACGATAGAAAAAGCATGCCCCGGTTTGTCGGAAGGGACAGCGATCTCCCAGGCAGTTGGAGGCATCGGACTGAATGCGGGCCCAGGCCGCGGCGTCCGCGTTCATCATGAGGAGTTCGGAGCGATCGCCCGTCTTGGTCACGGGAAGCCAGCCTAACACTTTGGCCAGCAATCGCGCCTCATCTACAGAGAGCCGTTGGGAGCGGCGAAGGGCCATCAGTCGGCGAAGGCACAGGTAGTTGTTGCGACCTTTGAGCAACGCGACCCTGAAGTCAAGGGGCAGAATACGCTTCAGATCGGGGATATCCTTGTGGACAAGCTGATCTTGCAGGTTAATCGTGTTTGAGGAGATCACCACGCGCCGGCCGTTCTCTACAGCGAAGTAGATGGCCGGCAAAAGGTAGGCCATGGACTTGCCCGTTCCCGTCCCGGCCTCAACCAAGAGGTGGGCTGGCGTGTTGAACGCCTCAACCACGGCCCGGAGCATTTCAATTTGCTGAGGCCGATGCTCATAGCCCGGGAAGGATTTGGCGATGATCCCCCCAGGGGAGATCATCGCTGCGAGGGCTTGGCCGTCTATAGGTGAAAGGGAGGCCTTGGGCTCAAGTGGAGGCAAGTCCTCATCGGGCGTAAAGGGGATGCGCATCTTGGGCTCCAAGCGGCGCGAGGGGGCTAAAGCTCCCAAACGATCGCGTTTTTGGGAGGCGACGTCACGGAAGAACGTCCTCAGAGGCCAACCGCTGGCCTCGGAGAGGCGCAAGAGTTCCTCCAAGGTCTCCGGATCCCATTGGGAGGCGCGCTCAATAAGGGCCAGGAACAGGTCCTTCGTGGCCAGGGCGTCGGCTAGAGCGCGATGGTTCTGAGTTAAGTTGATGCCCAAAATAGCGGCTAGATTGCTCAGGGTGTAACGTTTTGCCTCGGGCAGTAGGATGGTGGATAGCTCAAAGGTGTCAAGAAATAGGTTATCGCTTAGAAGCCCCTGCCGGCTCAGCAGGCGCTGATCCATCTCTGTGCCATGTACCACTACGGGATAGTTGGCGACAAAGCTCAGGATCCGCCCGGATAGGGAATTCAGCGTGGGCGCTTCGTCGATCTCGGCTTGCGAAATGCCGGTAAGCTGCAAGATCTTGAGCGGGATGGTGCGGTGCGGGTTGACGAGGCTAGAAAAAGTCTCTAGCACCTCGTGGCCCCTGAACTTGACCAAGCCGATCTCAATGATGTCGTCATGAAGGGGATCCAGGCCGGAGAACTCTAAATCCAGGGCCACGTATATAGAGTCCATGAAACTCCGCTTCTAGGGCCAGCCTTGGCCAGCGGTGATAATACGAGCTGCGCCACGTGCAAGGCGCAAGCGGAAAGGGAAGGAGGCACCCTGGCCGAGATGCCTCCCCTTTTATATTGCTTTCCCGAAACTCTTTGAGATGGGCGAAGGCTAGGCCAAGTCGCGCTTCCAGATTAAACCGCCGAGGCTCATGGCGTAGAGCGTATCTACGTCCCCTTTGCGCACCAGGGCGAGGCTGATGAAGCTGCCGGACCCCAACCCATCGGCGAAGGGGTGCCAGGTGCGTCCTCCGTCTATAGAGCGATACACACCACTCCCCGTGGCCGCATAGAGGATCCCGCCGTGATCCACTTCGCCCTGGGCGACGACGCTCAGCACATTAGCCCCGCTGGGATCAACCTGGGTGCTGATCCAGACGTCCTTAGCTCGGCGCAGGGGCCGCAGGCAATAGGGGCCAGTGGCCAACACTGCCTGTTCCACAGCGTTCTCAGTGACTCCGACGGGCAAGGCGATGTCAACCCAACGCGCCGTCGTGACCTGGGTGGTTACCTGTCGCCAGGAGGCTCCCCCATTGGTTGAACGCCATAAAGCCACCCGCGCCGGCTTGGTCGCTGTGGCCCGGCTTGCTGTGCCCATTAGGAGGGTGCGGTCCTGCGCATAGAGCGGGGAGGCGACGATGGAGAGGATCTCCTCCCCTGCGCACGGCGAGTCCATCTCTTGCCAGGTGTTGCCACCATCCTGCGTGGTCAGCAATTTGCCTTCTGAGGTTCCCGCCCAGCCGAGGCGCTCATCGGGTAAGAGCGCGAGCGCCTGAACGTTGGTCACCGGGGAGACGACCTCCCAGGTAGCGCCACCGTCCGTTGAGCGTAGGATGCCGTTTTGTTGGCTGGCTACGAAGAGGCTTCTCGGCGCCTGGACAAAGGCACTACTGATCGGTAGGTAAGAGGCCAAGTTGGTGAGGTTACGCCAAGTTCGCCCCTCGTCCTCAGAAGTCCATAGGCCCTCTTGAGGTCCCATGGCGTAAAGTTTGCCGTTGGAGACACACAACCGCGAAAAACCACGGGCCGAGAGGCCTGCTGGCAACGTACTCCAGGTTGCTCCACCGTCCTCCGACTTGGCTACGCCGGCATCATAGAGCCCGGCGAGCACCCTTTGGCCTTCTCCTGTCAACGTCAGTACCGCGCCGGGGAGCTCGGCTGCCGGGCGCCAGGAATCGCCCCGATCATCGGAGATATAGATCATCGGGCCGATGCCTGCGACCATGCGCCCGCTCTCGGCAAAGTCGGGCAAGAGCCAAAGGCAGTTCAGGGATCCCTCGCCAATACGCGCCTGGAGCAGCCCCCAAGTGCGGCCGCCGTCTTTGGAGCAATAGAGTTTGCCCCCTTCGGTGCCGGCGTATACAGTGTGGTCACGCTCAAAAGCGGGACTGACGGCTAACGCATCCACGACATCATCATCAAGCATAAGCTCGGTCTCGCGCCAGGAGCGCCCACCGTTGGTGGAGATGAACACCCCCTCGGTGGTTGACGAGAACATGATCTCGCGGCGCGACCAATCGTTTGGGGCTGCCAAAGCCAAGACATTGGCGCTGCTCAAGCCGAAGCTACTATCTTCCCAGTTCTTGCCCGAGCTTCTGGTGACCAAAAGCCCTCCTCCGTCGGTTGCGGCAAAAGCTGCTCCATCGGTGCGGAAGTTGGGCGAGGGGAGGATAGCCGTGACGGTGGCCTTGAGCTCAAGGGGGATGAGCCCCGCTTGCCAGGTCTTGCCGTAGTCAAACGATGAGAAGAGGTCCCCCTCCAACGATCCAACGAAGAGCGCCCCGTTGGGGGCCACTCCGATCGCGCTCAGCAGGGGAGTGGTCAGGCCGTTCAGATTCTGGACCCATGTGTTGCCGCCGTCATCGGAGAGAAAGACGCCGCAACTGGTTGCGGCCCAGTAGCGTGGCACGTTAGGGTTGGGCGATAGGGCCAGGCCAAAAACCGTACCCCCTGTTGCGACGGGCCCCAGGCGCTCCCAAGATTTGAGGTTCTCTTTAAGCGCTTCTTTGGAAATGCTCATGGTTCAAAGTTCTCCTTGGGTTTTCGATGCAAGACAAGGGCATCGGTCGTGAGGAGCATCACGGCCCCGCTCACGGCGGACTGCAGGGCGCGCTTGACGACGATGGTAGGATCCACGATGCCCTCTTCTATCATGTTGACGATCTTTTTCTGGCGGACGTCAAAGCCATATCCAGGCCCCGCCTTGGTCGCCTCGGCGATGACCAGCGGAGGGTAGGCGCCAGCGTTCTCAACGATGCATCGCATAGGCTCCTCTAGCGCGCGGGCCAAGACTTGAATGCCAAAGGCTACATCGCCTTCGGCCTTTAGGGCTTTGACTGCCGGGATACAAGCTAAGTAAGCGGCACCTCCGCCCGGCACGACCCCGCCTTCCATGCCGGCCATGACGGTTTTCATGGCCTGTTCTGCCGTTTCCGTCAGGGCCTTGCGCTCTTGCTCGGTGAGGGCGCCGATCCTAAGCTCTGCGACCCCGCTGGAAAAGTGCGTCACCAGCTCGCGCAGGGTCTGGCGCTCCTCGCCATCTTGGGTTTCGCGAAGGCGCTGGCGCAATTTCTGAAGCCTTTCGCGGATGGCGTTTTTATCTCCTTTGCCGCCGATGATGGTGAAGTGATCCTTGGTGACGATCACCCGTTCGGCGCGCCCCATGTCCTTGATGGTGATGTCGGTTACGGCGATACCCGCTTTATCCGTCAGCGCCTTGCCCCCGGTCAACACGGCGATGTTTTCCAACATCCCTCGGCGTAGGTCACCGACGGGCTTGGGGTTGACTGCGCATGAGCGGACGGTGTTGCGCTCGTTGTTGGCCACCATGATGCCGATGCCCTTATCGCACACCGACTTGCTGATGATTAGCAAGCTCTTGCCCCCCGCCTTGTACACCTGCTCCAGAGCGTTCTGTACACCCTGGGGGGTCTCGATAAAGATATCGGCGATAAGGATATACACGTCGTCCAGGACGGCCACGTGCCGGACGGTGTCCGTCAAGAGATAGGGCGAGATGTAACCGCCCTTAAAACGCGCGCCCTCGTGGTAGGCTCGGTCGTGATAGGTGGCGATATAAGGCTCAATGGTGATCGCTGCATTAGGCCCCAGGACGTCATAGATCTCGCCCAAGAGCTTACCGATCTCCGGGTCGCCCACGGCCGCGGTAGCTACGGCGGCGATACGCTCCTCGCCCTCCAGGGGGATGGACATCTCCTCCAAGGCTTTGACCGCTGCGGCGGCGGCTATCTCAATGCCTTGTTTAAGCATCATGGGATTGGCTCCTGCGGCCATCATCTTTTCCATCTCCCTGACGATGGCCATGGCCAACACGGCGGTGGTGGCGCTTCCATCGCCCACGTCCTCGCGCATACGCCAGACCATGTGGCGCAGCATCATCGCTCCCGCGTTCTCCACTCGGTCCGGAAGCTCAATGATGCGCCGCGCGATGGTGGCCGCGTCGCTAAGGATCTCGGGCTCCCCCTTGTAGTTCTTGGCGTTCATAATATTGCCGCCGACCGGCCCCAGGGTGATGGCTAATAGCCGTCCCATAGATCTGAAGCCACGCAGCATACCGGCTCGACTTGTGTCTCCTAGAACGACCTTTGGCTTTGGCATAGCTACCTCTTGTTCTTCGCCTCCTTGCGATGGTCCTGAAAAGGCGTTTTCAAAGTATACCATGGTTTGCTTTTCTCGGCAATGTGGAGGTCTTTAGCTTGGGGACTAGATCCATCTAGGCAGGCTCACTGGCCAAGATCTCTTGACAGAGCGCTGCATACGCCTGGCCGCCACTTGATTCGGGCGCATAATGGCTGATCGGCTCACCGTAGCTGGGCGCCTCGCTCAGCTTGACGCTCCGGGGAATGATCGAACGGAAGACTAGCGCTGGGAAGTGTCGGCGCACCTCTTCGACCACTTGCCGGGAAAGCACCGTACGCGAGTCATACATCGTCATGATCAGGCCACGCACGGTCAATGCGGGATTCAGGCGCTCGCGGACGAGGTCGATCGTGTGCCATAACTGAGCCAACCCCTCAAGAGGCAGGTATTCGCATTGGATGGGGATAAGCACGCCGTCCGCGGCTGCTAGGGCGTTAATGGTCAGCATGCCGAGGCTGGGCGGGGTATCGATCAACGTGAAGTCGTAGCGCTCGCGCACCGCCTCCAGTGCTCGCCGCAGGCGCATCTCCCGCTCGCTAAGCTCCACCAGCTCCACCTCGGCGCCCGCTAGGGCGGGAGAGGAGGGGATAAGGTCAAGCCCTGGGCAGGCCGTCAGAGTGATCAAAGAAGAGAGAGGCTCGGAGACGATGAGTACATCATAGATGGAGCGGGTGAGGGCGTTTTTATTGACTCCCAAGCTGCTCGTCGCATTGGCTTGAGGGTCCGTATCCACAAGCAAGACGCGTTTGCCCGCGTTGGCCAGGTAAGCTCCGAGGTTGACCGCTGTCGTAGTCTTGCCCACTCCACCCTTCTGGTTAGCGACGGCATATACTCGGCCCATACTCATCGCCCGCTTCCGCGCCTCTAATGCCTTAGACGACCATGACGCAGCCGCGCTTCCACCTGCTCCCTAGAGGGGATACTGGCCAAGCCCTTTGCTTCCACCGCGAACGAGGCCACACAGTTGGCGAAACGCGCTGCCTCAATAGGATCGCCCGTCTCTGCCAGCCGAATGAAGTAGCCGGTGGCAAACAGATCGCCGGCGCCCGTTGGGTCTACCTCCTCCACGATATAGGCGGGCAAACGTTCTTCTTGTCCTCGGTAGTAAACGACGGCTCCCTCTCGCCCTATGGTTAAGACGAGAATCCGCGCATGGCGGCGATAGCGCTCCAGGCTCCCTCTATCACCTCCCAGGTCCTCCAGGCTCAACACAGCTACATCGGCCACGGCCAGGACCCGCTCCGCTTGGGCCCATTCGGTAGGCTGGATTAGACCCTCCACATTCCAGCGGCGCATCCAGCCTTGGGGCGTCACGCCCAAGAGCGCGCCGGGGAAAGCCTCTGCTAAAGCAGGATCAACCTCTTGGGCCACCGGCCCAAGGTGCACGATACGCGCCTTCCTCCATTCAAGGGGCACGTCGGCCAGGCCCAGGGGCTCAGCTCGGGCACGAATATACTGTTGCCGCTTGTCGGCCAGGTAGATGTTCTCAAAAGAGGTCGTGCATCGGGCGAAGCGACAACGTACCTTGATGTGTGGCAAGTCCTTGAAGAGGGGAAAACTTGCATCGGCACTGGTCACCACGCCCACGCATAGGCCGAGGCTCGCTGCGGTCAACCCAGAATAGGTCGCCGTCCCTCCCGGACGGAACGTACCGTCGGGAAGCAAGTCTTTGGTCACGTGTCCTATGACTAGGTATTCAGGAGCCTCCGGCGCCACGTCTGCTATTTGGGAAGGATCTGCACCTTGCGCTGGTCGCCCTCGCCGGTGCTTTCGGTATAGACATCGGGATGGTCGCGCAAAGCCAGGTGCACGATGCGACGCTCGTGAGCGGGCATCGGCTCGAGCACGGCGGGGCGCCCCGTTTGCTTCACCTGTTCAGCTAGGCGCTGGGCCAAAGTTTGTAGGGCTTTAACGCGGCGAGCTTTGTACCCCTCTACATCTATGACGACATTGGGCCACACACCTAGGCGCCGGCTGATGATCAGTCGGACGATGAATTGTAGATCGCGCAACGTCTCCCCACGGCGGCCGATCAGGACGCCCAAGTCATCGCCGACGATATTCAGCCCCAAGGGGGATACTTCGTTTGTGACGGGGTCAAGCTGGCCTCCCCGGTCTACCACCTCCACTGCAGCCAGGATGCCCATCTTGTCCAGTAGGGTGGCTACGACCTCGCACGCCACTTTCTCTAGCTCCGGCGGGTTACCCTTCGCTCTTTTAGGGGCGGCTAGCTCGATCTCTTCCTCTAGGGCTTCCTCTTCAAGGGGCTGAGGGGGGATCTGCTCCTCGGCTTCGGCGCTCGGCTCAGAAGGGAGCCATACCCGAATGATCGCCTCCCCGGTGCGGACCAGGCCTAGGAGGGAGCGGCTGCTATCCTTGATGACCTCGTACTCCAGCTTTTCAGGAGCTACGCCGAGGTCTTCTGCTGCCCGCGCGAGAGCCTCAGCCACGCTTTTGGCGCTGTACTCAGCGCTTCGCCTTGCGCCTTTGCTTCTTTCGTCCATACGATGAGACCTTTCCCTTTTCACCTACAGGGGCAAGTTCCTGAGTTGCCGGCGCGGATAGTTTCGCGGGCTTTTCGATGCGCTCGATGGCCCACTGCATGATGATGCCGATGACGTTGGAGATCACAAAGTAGAGCGCCAGCCCCGACGCAAACTGGGTGGTAAAATAGCCGAACATGAGCGGCATCATGATCTCCATGGTTTGGTTCATGGATGCCTGCTGGGGATCGGTGCTTGGCTGAGTCATCATCTTTTGCTGTAGCCACATCGTTCCCCCTACCAAAACCGGCAAGACGAAGGGCGTTGGGTCGGGGCGGGCCAGATCTAGCCACAGGAAATGGCTCTGTAAGGGCACGATGTTCACGATGGCGGCAAAGTTAGCATAGACGTTCTTGCCCAGGTACATGAGTTCCAAGGGCGTATCGGCCAGGATCGCGTTAATGGACTGGTACAGGCCGATCCAAATGGGAAACTGAATTAAGGTGGGCAAGCACCCCCCCAGAGGGTTGACCCCCGCCTCTTTGTAAAGCTTTTGCTGCTCCAGGGCCAGGCGGGACTTGTCGCCTCCGTATTTCTTTTGCAGCTCAGCCATGCGCGGCTGGAGCGCCGCCATGTGTTTCGCGGCCCGGATTTGTTTGATCTGCAACGGCGCGGTGAGGAGCCGCAATAGGACGGTGAAAGCGGTGATCGCCACGATAAAGCTCTGTCCCAAGTAGGCGTACAGAAACAGCAACGTGTTGAGCATGGGGCGGATCAGGCCTTCGCGCCAGATGACCCCCCAACCGATCTGCGTGCCGGCTAACACGACAGCCACAATGATACCCCAAGTCAACAGCGACTTGCGCAATTGCTTTGGATCTATCTGTGGCCTATTCACATTTTGCACGAGATACTAACCTCCTGGTTCCCCTACTTTTTGGACGGATAGACCCAAAGCAACGGATCACCCGTGTTGCTGGCATCTAGGGCATAGACGTTTCCTGCCGTCGTGCCCGCATAGATCTTGGTGCCCACAACGGCCGGCGTGGAGAGGATGGCCCCTTGGGCCTTAAAGAGCACCTTGCTGTCTCCCGTCTCCGCGTTAATGGTGTAGATGCTCCCCGATTCGGCGCCCACGATCAGGTTCCCATCTAACCACGCGGGACCGGCGCGGATGGCCCCATCTAGGGCCACGGGCTCCCAACGAGGGGAGCCATCGGCCAGCCTCAGGGCATGTACTTTGCCGTCAAGGGAGCCGACGTAAATATAACCATCACGGGCTAGGGCCTCTCCCCATACCCAATGTCCTAGAAAGCTGGGGTTAGGCCAGAGTAGCTCGCCGTCCTCCGCGCGAAAGGCGTACAGGTACTTATCTACGCCACCGACGAGGAGGATACCGTCGGCCAGCGTTACCGAGCCGGGCACAGCCCCGCCCACCCTCTTTTTCCAGACCTCTTCTCCTGTCTGGCGATTGATGGCGTAGACATAGTGATCCATGGACCCCACGTAGACCCTTTTCTCGTCTACCGCCGGCGTGCCCCACACCCAATGGCCGGTGGTAAAGGGCTTCTCCCAAACCAATTTGCGGGTGGCGATATCCACAGCGTAGACGTTGTGGTCAGACGAGCCGAAGTAGGCGATCCCGTCGCGAACTACGACACCGCCGATGATCGCGCCCCCGGCGACGAAATCGTCTCCCACCTTGCTACCGGAGGAGCGATCAAAAGCATAAAGGTGATGGTTGTACGAAGCGACCAAGACCAGGTTGTCGGTCAAGGCGGGGCTTCCGTAGACGGCATCTAGGGGAGTATCCGCATTACTACTCGCTGAGCAACCGCCCAGTAACCCCCCTTTCGTCTCGGCTGTCTTGGGATAACCCCACAACTCTCTGCCATCTTTCGCGTTGAGGGCCACCACCTTGCCCGTGGCCAGGACAGCGTAGACGACCTCGTCTGTGGCGGCCACGACCGTCCATCCGGGGTTAGTCACGGCTCCCTTAGGCATGCATCCCGCTAGCGCGGCGACCAGCATGGCAATGATAACCAACACTGGCGTAAAGCGCCACCTTTTCGTCGCGATCTTCAAACCTGCCTCCTATATGACCTCAATTGACCAAACGGCACCGCGCAAGTGGCGCCTGAAAAACATGCGCCGCACGTTGACACGGCTTTTCATCCTCAGGGTACCGGATCGTATCCCCCTGGATGAAAGGGATGGCAACGCAACAAACGGGTTAACCCTAACCATGATCCCCGTAGAGCGCCGTATTTTTGAACGGCTTGATAGGCGTACTCGGAGCAACTGGGAACAAAACGACAGCTCGGCGGAAGCGTAGGCGAGATAACCCTCTGGTAGAATCGGATGGCTAACAAGATGATGCGCGTTGCCCAGCTCATCAAGGATTTACTCCACTTGGCCACCAGCAGCGCCGGTTTGGGACCGAAACAACCCCGCCGAGCGCAAGAGTTGGGTGATGGCTCGCTCAACCGCCCAATAATCCAGGCCCGCGATGCCCTTCCGAGCGATAAAGACCACGTCCCAGCCGGGGGATATCAGGTCACAGTGTAGACGCACTACTTCGCGCATAAGTCGCTTAGCCCGATTACGTGTTACCGCCTTGCCAATATGGTGACTCACCGAGAAACCGAAACGACTGTAGGGCAAACCATTAGGAACTTTGCGGAGCACTATCGCCCGCTCTGCCCAGGACTCTCCCTCCTTGTTCACCCGACGAAAGTCAACTGACTTGACGAGGCGATGCTTCTTCGGCAACACGAAAACGCGACTAGCGATTTATCGTATAGGTCTTTTGGACGGTCAGCTTCCAGCGCCCCTTTTCCCGCCTGGCCTTGAGCACCCGGCGGCCGCCTTTTGTGGCCATGCGCGCCAGAAAGCCGTGGACTCGCATCCGGCGATGCTTTTTGGGCTGCCACGTTCTCTTGGGCATTTCAGACTCCTCGTGACCCTTGCAAGGATGATGCTGTAAGCGTCTAGAAATTATACACTCTTGTCAGAATACTGCAAGTTAGCGCCAAGCGCCCTTGACCTGTCCTTTGTCGCTTGCCCTCGTGTGCGAGTATAATAGGTTTGTTATGGGAGGCGAGCATGATCAGGGGCAAGCGAATTATCTTACGCGCCTGGGAACGATCCGACTTGGATGCCTTCATGAGATGGTTCAATGATCCCGAGGTCACCATCTACTTGGGCAATGCCTACCCCTCCCTATCGCGCGGCCAAGAGGAGCGCTTCTTTGAGGAAGGGATCGGCGATCCGTACCGTTATTGTATCGTGACTCAAGATGAGGGCGTGTTCATCGGCAATTGCGCCTTTCATCACCTAGATCACAAGAACCGTTCGGCGGAGATCGGCATCGTCATCGGCGAAAAGGTTTACTGGAATCGAGGGTACGGGCGTGAGGCCTTGGGGCTGCTATTGGAGATTGCCTTTGAGGGGCTAGGCTTGAACCGCGTCATGTTGCGACACGTGGACTTTAACGAGCGCGGGCACCGTTGCTATCTCGCCGCCGGCTTCGTGGAGGAGGGCCGTCTACGCCAGGCCAATTTCGTCTGCGGCGAGTATCACGATGATGTCATTATGTCCGTACTGGCTCACGAGTACTTTGCCCGCAAAGAGGCAACATAAGTTTACATAAGTAATGTTTAACGTGAAACATCTGGACTTGCCGAAAGATTCTCCGAGACAGGCTGTTACGTGCCCCGATGGCGCTCCTCCGATATGCGATTACGAGGGGAGCACCTATCGTACCGACTTTTGGGAGGGTCAGGAGCGGGCCTATGAGGATCTCGCCGAGCGCCTGGCCCTGGCGCGCCTTTTGCCTCCTCGTGGCCGGCGCCTCCTTGACGTGGGCGCGGGTTTCGGCCGGTTGGCGGCGATGTATGGGGGCTACGAGGAGGTCGTCCTCCTGGATTACTCTCGCTCGCACTTGGAGTATGCGCGGGAGCATCTAGGAGATGAGCGCTTCATCTATGTCGCTGCGGATCTCTATCGCTTACCCTTGGCGACGAACGCCGTGGACACGGCGGTGATGGTGCGCGTGCTGCATCATATCGTCGATGTGCCCCTGGCCTTCAAACAGATCCATCGGGTCATCTGCCCTGGCGGCGTGTTCGTGCTGGAATTCGCTAACAAGCGCCATCTGAAGAACGTCTTGCGTTATCTCCTGGGGCGTGGGACGAACCCTTTCACGCTTCAGCCCCTTGAGTTTGCCCCATTGCACTATGATTTTCACCCTGCGTGGGTGGCACAGCGCCTCGGCGAGGCGGGGTTTGAGGTCGCAGAACGTTTGTCCGTCTCTTTGCTTCGCGCCCCGCTGCTCAAGCGCCTTTTTCCCTTGGGGTTTCTCACCAAGATGGAGGAGTTGCTGCAACGCCCAACGGCTCCCTTAGCTCTCGGCCCCAGCGTCTTCTTGCGCTCCCGAGTGAGTAAGCCGGGCACACCTGATCTTGCCGTCCGCGCCCAGCTCTTCCGTTGTCCTCAATGCGCCCATGAGCCGCTGGTTTCCGTTGAGGGGGGCCTCCTGTGCGCGGGATGTCAGGCCACTTGGCCGTTTGAGAAGGGCATCTATCTCTTCAAGTAATTGACGGCTGCGCCGGATCTATCTATACTCCAAGCGTATTGATCAACTCAGGAGGATGGGCCATGAAAGTCTCCTGTACGCAAGAAAATCTGGCCAAGGGCCTTTCTATTGTCAGTCGCGCTGTGGCCACGCGGAGCACGCTCCCCGTTTTAAGCAATATCCTCTTGTCCACGGACCAGGCGCGCCTCAAGCTCTCCGCCACGAATCTAGAGATAGGCATCAACTGTTGGATCGGAGCTAAGGTGGAGCAGGAAGGTGCTACCACCGTCCCGGCCCGCCTGTTGTCAGAGTTCGTCAATTCGTTGCCTCCAGAGCGCGTTGACCTGGAACTGATCACCCGAACTCAGACCCTGAACCTGAAATGTGGGCGCTTTGAGGCCAACATCAAGGGCATTGATGCCCAGGAGTTCCCTCTTATTCTCATCCCTGAGGAAAACGATCGCGTCCGCATCAAGCCCGACCTCTTGCGGCAGATGATAGATCAGGTGGCCTTTGCCGCCGCCACTGATGAGTCCAGGCCCGTTCTCACCGGCGTCTTGGCGGATGTTGCATCCGATCGCCTCACCTTTGCCGCTGCGGATGGTTATCGCCTCTCGGTAAGCTCCATCGCCCTTGAGGAAGGGCCGCAACAGCCGATTAGCGTGATCATCCCCGCGCGGGCCTTACAGGAATTGCGACGGATTAGCGGAGAAGAGGAAAATGCCATAGAGATGCTGGTTGCCCCCAATCGCAGCCAGGTCTTTTTCCACATGAGCGATGTTGACCTGGTATCTCAACTCGTGCAGGGCACTTTTCCGGACTATCGGCAGATCATCCCTAAAAGCTCTAACACGAAGGTGACGTTGGCCACGGAGGACTTTCTTAAGGCTGCGCGCGTAGCACTCATCTTCGCTCGGGATGCGGCGAACGTCGTTCGCTTGCAGATCATCCCCGGCACGGGCACGACTACGGGCCGGATGATCGTCGCAGCCACCTCGGCGGAGCATGGCGATAACATCAGCGAGCTTGATGCCACGGTAGAGGGGGCAGCGTTGGAGATCTCCTTTAACGCGCGCTATTTGATCGACGCCCTCAGTGTCGTTGAGACCGCCCAAACGACTCTGGAATTGCGCGATGTGAACAGCCCTGGCGTCCTGCGACCGGTTGGCGGCAGCGACTTTGTTCACGTCGTCATGCCCATGCATGTGGGCCGCTGATAGGCGGTAATGTACCTCAAGCACCTCTCTCTGAGGAACTTTCGCAACTATACGCGCCTGGAGATCGATCTCCCGGCGCGTATTAGCCTCCTCCAAGGCGAGAACGCACAGGGCAAGACTAACTTCCTTGAAGCTATCTATTATCTGGCCACCACCCGGTCTCCTTTGGCCTCTGCGGATAGGCAGCTCATCTCCTGGGCCGCCGAAGAGGACGTGATCCCTTATGCTCGTTTGGAGGGCCTCTACACGCGAGGGGGCGAGGATCACACCCTGGAGATGATCCTGGTTAAAGAACGCCAGCCGGAGGGCGGATCCACGGCGACGGTCTTTCGCCGGCAGATTCGTTTGGATGGGGTCAATCGGCGTGCCCTGGACGTGGTGGGTAAATTGAACGTAGTGCTTTTCTTACCCGAAGACGTGACCCTCGTATCCGGCTCCCCGGAGGAGCGCCGACACTTCCTGGATGTGGCCCTGTGCCAGATCGATCCGCTGTATTGCGCCTCGCTCTCCCGATACAACCGCGTCGTTGCCCAGCGCAACGCCCTTCTGCACCAGATTCGTGAGGGCCGAGCCAGCCCCAATCAGCTTGAGTATTGGGACGAGCAATTGGTCAAGGAAGGAGCTTACGTGCTCTCCAAGCGGCTATGGGCGACCGAGAAGCTGAACGCTCACGTCTCGGAGATACACCCGGCCCTCACAGGGGAGCAAGAGCGCCTCGTCTTGCTTTATCGCGCGAGCGTCGCCAAGCGTCCGGGTAAAGAGATCTTGCCCGCTCCCGATGGTCGCCTTGAGGGACGCGGGTTGTCGGGTGAGCTCGCCGAACCGCGCTTGGCCGAGGCCTTTCGTCGCGCGCTTCAAGAGGCCCGCCGTGAGGAGATCGCCCGTGGGGTGACCATCATCGGCCCTCATCGGGACGACCTCACCTTGCTCGTCAACGGCATTGATATGACCATCTATGGCTCCAGGGGCCAACAGCGCACCGTAGCCCTGGCCCTCAAGCTGGCCGAGGTGGGCCTTATGCATCAACAGGCCCAAGAAATGCCCATCTTGCTTCTAGACGACGTGATCTCCGAGCTAGACCGACAGCGGGGTGAATTCTTGTTGAAGCGCGTCTCCCAGGCGCAACAGGTCTTGATCACCACTACCGATCTGCGATACTATGCCCCCGACTTTCTCGCTTCGGTTGCTTTGTGGCG
>DAOTVR010000381.1:0-10390 GCA_034436315.1 Anaerolineae bacterium | reverse complement strand
GTGAGGGCTATGGAGGAGCGCAACCACTACGATCGCTGGCTCTCGCGCTCGCTCAAGGGGTTCATCTGCATCTCCCAGGCGGTGGCGCGCCACGAGGCGAGATCGGGGGGGCGCGTCCGGCCCTGTTGGGTGGTCTATAACGGGCTGGACTTGGCCGACTTTGCTTGGGGAGAGGATAAGGCGCGCGTGCGGGCCGAGTTAGGCTTTACGGCCGGGGAGCTGGTCGGTTGCGTCGGGCGCCTCGTGGCCTGGAAGGGGCAGGACGTTTTCCTGCGCGCGTTGGCCCGCCTGAAGGAGCGTTATCCCGCGTTGCGCGGGCTGGTCGTCGGGGAGCCCGGGGCGAACGGAGCGCGATATGCCCAGGAGCTGCGCGAGCTGGCGCGCCGACTGGGCCTGGAGGATAGGGTGCTCTTCACCGGTTTTCGCCGGGATATCCCCCGGCTCCTGGGGGCGATGGACGTCCTGGTGCACGCCTCCACCGCTCCTGAGCCCTTTGGGCGGGTGATCATTGAGGGCATGGCGGCGGGCACGCCGGTCGTCGGCACGAACGCCGGGGCCGTGCCCGAGATCATTGAGGACAAGGTGACGGGGCTGCTCGTGCCCCCTGGGGATGCAGGGGCCATGGCCGAGGCCATCGCCTGGGTTTTGGAACATCCCCAAGAGGCCCAGGCGATGCGTTTGGCGGCGCGGCGCGCCGTGGAGCTCCGTTTCACCACCGAGCGCTATGTGCAGGGCGTGGAACGCGTCTATGAGGAGATCCTCCGTTGAGTGAGGGGCAGGCGAGGCAACAAACCGAGGTCATCCCCTATGGCCCGATCCTGAATAGGGTCCTGGCCGTATTGGGGGTGCTTTTGATGGCCGGGGTGGCCATCGCTTTGGGGCTGCTCATCGGCCGGCAGACCTATGCCGAAAAGTGGCCCATACTGGTCACCTTGAGCGGCCTGACGGTCTATTTGCTCGTGGCCCTGATGAACGCCCGCCATGCGTTGATCTTTTGGATCGTCACCGCGCCCTTTGCGCGCTTTGCGTATCTGAACGTGGAGTTGGGGAGGGGCATCCCCAACCTGACCCTGAATCGCATCATGACCGGGGTGCTGCTGATCCTGGTGCTGGCGCAATTGGCCAGCCAGCGTCGGCGGGCGGTGCGCCTGAGCGTGATGGACGTTTCCTTGATCCTGTATGGCCTGGCGGCGTTGCTCTCGGTGCCCAGCTCGGTGATCAAGTTCCAAAGCGCCATTCAGTCCTTCTTTGACTTGATCGTTATCCCCATCGCGGTGTACTTCCTGGCGCGCGCGCTGATCACCGATCGCCAGGAGATGCGGGCAGTCATGTACGCCCTGTTGGTCGTGGGCACGTACATGGCCCTGCTGGCGATCCGAGAACAGCTCACCGGCGACGTGTGGTTTTATCCTGAGGATCGCAGCGTGCAATACACGCGCACCATCCGGCGCGTAGTGGGCTTGTTGGGCAATCCGGCGTATCTGGCGACGTGCATCAACCTAGCCCTGCCCTGGGCTTGGTACCTGTTCTTGAAGGCCAAGCGAGCGAAGTGGGTGCTCTTGCCGCTCATCGGGGTGATGATCGCCGGGGTCTATTTCTGCATGAACCGCTCCGCGTGGGCGGGATTGGTGTTGGCCCTGATCGTCATGGCCCTGCTCATCAGGCGCTTTCGGCGCATCTTTGCCTTCATGGTGCTCATAGGGGCCGCTTTGGCCGCCGTGTATTGGGCGGTGATCGTCTCCAGTGCCGCGGTGCGCGAGCGGCTCCAAGCACAGGGGCCGGTTGAATATCGCGCCGACACCTGGAACGTCGCCCTGCGCATGATCAAAGACAACCTGGCTTTCGGCATCGGCTACGAGAACTTTCAGTTCTACTACCATCGTTACGGCTATTGGGATATCTATCTTCGGGCCCTGCCCACGCCCCATAATACGTACTTGTGGGTGCTCCTGATGGGCGGCCTGGTGGCCTTTATCCCCTTCATGGTCTTTTTGGGGGCGACGGCCCTATCCGCGTTGCTCTTGTATTTGCGCGGGCGGGGACGAGAGGAGGTCTTCCCCGATGCGGATTCGGCGGCGGCCTTCCTGGCCTCCATGGCGGCCTTTTGGGCCCCAGCCCTGGCGATGGACGTGCTGACCGGCTATTACAACACCATGCTCATGTTCCTGATCGTCGGGGCCTTCTTCGGGGCGGCGGAGGGAGAGCGGCGCAGAAGGGCACCGGCCGGGGTCGTCAGCCGAGGGAGGGGGTGAGATGTCGGCCGGGGGGAGCTCGCGGGGGAAGGTGCCCCTGCTGCGAGATCATCGCGAAAAGAGCCTCGCGGAGCGCCGGATTGAGGAGCGCTGGCGGGAGCTGCTGATGGCGGGGGCCTCCACGGAGGATTTTCAGCGCGCCTACGATGAGCTGCATGCCGAGTTCCTCCGCGAGCAAGAGGGGCAAGGCGAGATCTATGCGCAGGTGAACCCGCGCGCCGAGGGCGAGGATCGGGTGCGCCGGGTGGTGCTACAGAGCGTGGGCACGGGGGCGCGCGTTTTGGAGGTGGGCACGGGGGACGGCCTGACGGCCTACCTCCTGGCCAAACAGGGTAATCGGGTGCTCTCGGTAGACGTCTCGCAGGTGGCCCTGGAGAGGGCGCGCTCGCGCTGGGGGAGCGAAGAGGGCCTAGAGCTACGCTTTGAGTACGGCGACGCGCGCTCGTTGGAGCTTCCCGAGGCCAGCTTTGATTTCGTGGTCAGCGAGAACCTGGTGGAGCATTTATCGCCCTCGGATATGCGCAGGCACCTCAAGGAGGTGCGCCGCCTGCTGGTGCCCCGCGGGGGGTATCTCCTCTATACCCCCTCGCGGTTATGGAGCGGGCGGGTTTCGGCGGGGTTTCACCTGCATGTCTATACGCTGCGGGAGTTGTGCGCGTTCATGAGGGAGGCGGGCTTTCGGGTGGCCTGGCTTGAGCCGCGCTTGGTGCGTCGCTTGGGTCGCCCGCTGCGGATCTCGGGGCTTGCCCTGCGGTTGGCCTGGCTGTACGAGGCCGCGCTCATCGCCCTGCGCGTGCAGGCCTGGCCGGTGGGCCTCAAGGCGCGGGTGATCCCGGGGATCATGGTTCTGGGGATAAAGGGGTAGAGGACGCCTATGAGGGTGGCGATCTTGGGGCCGTATCCGCTGGATACCGAGCGCCTCGGTGGGGTGGAGGTGGCCATCGTCTATGTGCAGCGGGAGCTGCTCAAATTGGAGGAGGTAGAGCTGCAGATCGTCACCTGTAAGGAGGAGCTCGCAGCGCCGAGGGTGGTGGAGGAGGGGCGGCTCAGGGTCATCTATCTCCCCAGAGGGCGCTTGGGCCGCCTGACCTGGCATCGGCGGGAGGTGCGGGCCATCCTGAGGGCGCTGGGCCCCTTTGAGCCGGATATCGTCCATGCCCATGGTTCGGGCCTCTATGCGGGGGCGGCTCTGGCCGGTCCCTATCCGGCGGTCATCACCGTACACGGCATCATCTCCCAGGAGGCCAAGCTGGCGACCGGCTGGGGGAACCGGCTGCGGGGGTTCCTGGACGCGCAGTACGAGCGCATGGTCATACGCCGCGCGAGGCATCTCATGCTCATCACCCCTTATGTGGAGCAAGTGTTCGCGGGGATCTTTGCCGGGAGATCCTACCTGGTGGAGAACGCCTGCGATGAACGCTTCTTTGCCCTGAAGCGCGAGCCTGTGCCCGGGCGCATCCTCTTCGCCGGGCCGGTGATCCCGCGCAAGGGGGTGCTTCCCTTGTTGAGGGCGCTGCGCCTGGTGCGCGAGCGGGTGCCGGAGGCGCACCTGCACATCGCCGGGCCGACGGGAGGGCGTCCCGACTATTATCAGGCCTGTGTTGCCTACGTCCGCGAGCAGGGGCTGGAAGAGGCGGCCACCTTCTTGGGGCAGCTCACCCAGGAGCAGTTGTTGGCGGAATATGCCCGCTGCGCCGTCTTCACCCTGCCCTCCTTCCAGGAGACGGCACCCATGGTGATCGAGCAGGCCATGGCCGCCGGGGTGCCCAGCGTGGCCACGCGCGCCGGCGGGGTTCCCTGGATGCTGGAGGATGGCCTGACCGGCTTGACCTTGCCCGTGCCCGGTTCGTCGGAGGGCGATCCCGAGGCACTCGCGGCGGCCCTAGCGCGGCTGTTGCAGGATGGCGAATCGGCCGAGCGCATGGGGCGGCGGGCGAAGGAGGTGGCGCGGGCGCGCTTCTGGCCGGAGAGCGTGGCCCGCAGGACCCTGGAGGTCTATCGGCAGGTGCTGGAGGCTGAGGGACGATGATCATCGTACAGACGCCCTTGCGAATCAGCTTCTTGGGAGGCGGGACCGACTTTCGGGATTTTTACACCCAGGAGGAGGGCTGCGTCCTCAGCTCGGCCATAGATAAGTACATCTACGCGATCATCAAGAAACGTTTTGATGACAAGATCCGCGTCGGCTATACCCGCACGGAGTTGGTGGACGACCTGGACCAGCTCCAGCACGAGCTGGTGCGCGAGGCCCTGAGGCTGACGGGAATCACCCGCCGGGTGGAGCTGGCGACGATGGGCGATATCCCCTCGGAGGGCTCGGGGTTGGGGTCCTCTAGCACGGTGACGGTGGGCTGTCTGCAGGCGATGTACGCTTACCTGGGGCGCCTGGTCGATGCCGAGACGCTCGCGCGGCAGGCCTGCTTCATCGAGATAGACACCCTGGGCAAGCCCATCGGCAAGCAGGATCAGTATATCGCCGCCTACGGTGGTTTGCGCTTTATTCGCTTCAGGCCCGATGAGACGGTGGTGGTGGAGGACGTCAAGATCTCTGAGGAGCTGCGGCGCGCTTTGGAGGAGAGGTTGCTATTGTTCTTCACGGGGGTCACACGGCAATCCAGCGAGATCCTGCGCGAGCAGGTGACGCAGATCCAGGCGCGCATGGAGGTGCTGCGCGAGCTGAAGGCGCTGGCCGTTGAGGGGCGACGCTACCTAGAGCAGGGGCAACTTGACGCCCTGGGCATGGCTCTGGATCGGGGGTGGGCCGCCAAGCGGCAGCTCGCCAGCGGCATCTCCAACGCCGGCATAGACGAGATGTACCGCGCAGCGCGCCGCGCGGGGGCCTTGGGAGGCAAGATCACGGGGGCCGGCGGTGGGGGTTTCTTGTTGCTCTACTGCCCGCCCAAGTTCCAGGATGCCGTGCGCTACGCCTTGCGCGGCCTGCGTGAGCTGCCCATCCGCCTGGAGCGCGACGGCAGCAAGGTCATCTTTAACGCCCGCCGGGAGTAGGTGCCCTTTGCGCCTGATGTGAATGGGGATGAGGCGGGTGGGCGCGGCATGGCGCCGCGAGGCGCTTTATCCTAGTGGCCTGAGGAGTTGAGGAGATGGGCGCGGGGGAGCAGGTCAGAAGTTATATGCGCTGCATCGCCCAGACGTTGGAGGTTCTGCCTTGGGAGGCCGTGGAGCGGGCCATCGCCCTGCTTCACGAGGCACGCCTGCGCCGGGCGACGGTGTTTCTCTGCGGCAACGGGGGCAGCGCGGCCACGGCGATGCACTGGGCCAACGACCTCGGTAAGGGGGCCGAGGCGCCCGGGGTGCCGCGCTTCAGGGCCATCAGCTTGGTGGATAACGTATCCCTCCTGACGGCCTGGAGCAACGACGCGAGCTACGCCGAGGCCTTTGCGGAGCAGCTCCGCAACCTGGCGCGGCCTGGGGATGTGCTCCTCGCCTTGAGCGGCAGCGGCAACTCCCCCAACGTGCTCAACGCCGTGCGCCTGGCCCGCGAGCTGGGCCTGGCGACCGTCGGCCTCAGCGGCGGCCAGGGGGGCGAGCTGGCCAAGCTTGTGGACTTGGCCATCGTGGTGCCCAACGCTTGCATGGAGCAGATCGAGGACGTGCACATGCTCCTGGAGCACGCCATCACCAGTGCGCTACGCGAGCGCGCGCGTTCAGAGCGGGTGCCCAGCCTGCTCCTGGCCGAAGGCGGGCCTCGCCATGTGGACGTTCCCCGACGGGGGGCCATCTTCTTGGATCGCGACGGGGTCATCAATGCCGACCGGCCGGACTATGTGAAGAGTTGGGAGGAGTTCGCCTTGCTGCCCGGCGCACTGGAGGCGCTGCGCGAGTTATCCGCCACGCGCATGCCCATCGTGGTCATCACCAACCAATCGGCCATCAACCGTGGCCTGACGAGCTTTGAGGTCGTAGAGAGCATCAACCGGCGGCTGATGGCCCTCGTCGCCGAGGCGGGAGGGCGGATTGAGGCGGTGGCCTGGTGTCCGCACCGGCCCGAGGAGCAATGCGGCTGCCGCAAGCCGGCGCCGGGATTGCTCCACTATGCCGCCGAGGCCCTGCGGCTGGATTTGGCGCGCTCGTATCTGGTGGGGGATGCGGAGAGCGACATCGCCGCCGGGATGGCCGCGGGCTGCAAGAGCCTCTTGGTGCTCACGGGGCGCGGGGCCGCGCAGCGGGCGAAGGTGGAGGAGAGGTGGGGGGCGAGGTGTGTGATCGTGCCCGACCTGATGGCGGCGGCGCGGTGGATTTTGCGAGACCTTGAGAGCGAGCATGGCTAGGGGAGATACCTTCCTGGAATACGCCGGCCGGCGTGTGGACGTCCCCGCCTTGATGCGCTACATCCTCACCCACGAGGTGGCCGCGCGGTATTCGCCCTGGTTCTTCCGCTATCACGGGGACCTGACGAGCGAGCGCTACATCGCCAAATATCTGCGTTTCATGCGCAAGCTGTTTGCCCTCCGGCCCGGCGGCCTAGAAGGGCAAAGGGTGCTGGACGCCGGCTGCGGCTTTGGGATCATGGCCACGCTGATGGCCCTGATGGGCGCGCGCGAGGTGCACGGGCTGGACGCTCACCGGGGGATGATCGCCACCTTTCGCACCTATCTGGAGATCCTCCCCTATCGCCTTCCGGTGTATCCGGAGGTGGGCGACGTGGCGGCGATGCCCTACGCGGCGAGCGCCTTTGACATCGTCCTCTCCCATGAGGCGATCTCCCATTATCGCGACGTGGAGGGCTTCCTCGCCGAATCCTACCGCGTGTTGCGCCCAGGGGGAGCGCTGATCATCTCCGACAGCAACAACGCCCTGTGTCGGCGGGTGGTGAGGAGGACGCGGGAGGTCTGGCGGGCCTTTGAGCTGGGGCCAGCGAGGGAGAACATCCACGGGCATCGGGTGGAAAAGCCCTTTATCGTCCAGCGCGCCGAGATCATCGCCCGCGACTTCCCCGGCCTCTCCGCCCAGGAGGTGAGCCTTCTGGCCGAGCACACCTCGGGGCTGTGGGGCGCGGGGCTGCGGGGGGCCGTGGAGGCCTATCTGCGCACAGGCCGGGTGCCGGAGCGGGTGTATCGCGAGGGGGAATGCCCGGTGGATCCGGTGCAGGGGTACTATATTGAACGCCTGGTGGATCCCTACCAGCTTCGGCAGCGCCTGGAGGACCTCGGCTTCGCGGCCCGGTTGCGCGCCTATCTGGGAGGGGCGCGCGGGGGCTGGGTGGAGGTGGCGAACGACCTCCTGACCTGGGGGCCGTTCACGCCCGTGGCCTTGCGCTTTGCCCGGGCCTTTCGCCTCTTGGCCGTTAAGCGGGGGTAGGGGATGCGCGTCGCGCTGTTGAGCTTTTATCCGAGCGAGAGGGATATCGTCCCCGGGGGCATCCGCGCGGTCGTGCAGAACCTGGTGCGGGCCTTCCAAAGCTATGCGGATTTGGAGCTACACGTGATCCATTGTCACTCGGACGTCTCCGAGGACCGCCTGGCGAGAGAGGGGAGGGCGACGGTGCACTATTTGGCCATGCCCCGGCGGCGGATCCTCCCCAACCTGGTGACGAGCGTCGGGCGCGTCGTCCGCGAGGTGCGCGCGGTGGATCCCGACTTGGTGCACGCCCACGCGGCGCACTTTGCCTATGCGGGGGTCAAGGCGGGGTATCCGACGATCTATACCATTCACGGGGTATTGCCGCGGGAGGTCAGGATCTATAACCGTACCCTCTACGATCGCCTGCGCTACGGCCTGCTGGCGTATTACGAGCGCCGGGCGCTGCGCGGGGTGCGGCAAGTCGTGGCCATCAGCGATCACGTCCTACGGGAGTATGCTCCCTGGGGGACGGCGGGATGGGTGCGCGTGGATAACCCCGTGCCGCCCGAGTTCTTCGAGTTGGCCGAGCGGACGGTGGAGGGGCAGGTGTTGTATGTGGGCTCCATCGACGAGCGCAAGGACCTGTTGATGCTCCTGCGGGCCATGGACAGGCTGCGAGCCGAGGAGCCGGCGGCCAGGCTGGTCGTCGCCGGGCGGGTGAATAGCCCGGCCTATGAGCGACGGGTGCGGGATTATGTGGCGGCCCGTGCCCTGGGGGAAGTGATCGTCTGGCGGGGCTTTTTGGATCGGCCGGGGCTCATGGCCGAGTACGAACGCGCCGCGGTGGTGGCGTTGCCCTCGTTGGAGGAGAACGCCCCGATGGCGGTCCTTGAGGCCATGGCTGCGGGCAAGCCGGTGGTGGCCACGGCCGTCGGCGGGGTGCCCGATATCGTCATAGAGGGGGAGACGGGGTTCCTCGTCTCGCCGGGCGATGACGAGGCGCTGGCCCGGCGCCTGGGGCAGGTCTTGGCCGATGGATCGTTGAGGGCCCGTTTGGGGCGGCGGGCGCGCGAGGTGGCCCGCGAGCGCTTTCACGTGGAGCGGATCGCCCGCCAGTACTATGAGCTTTACGGCCGGGTTCTGGCGAACGCGCAGAAGCGAGACTAGGCCGTGTTTGAAGCGGTAGCCCAGCCCCTCGTGGTGCTGGAGGAAAATGGGCGATCCACCGCCGAGGCGCAGGGAGAAACGGGAGAAAGACGGATAAAGCCTCCGCGTCCTCGGCGTCTCCGCGGTGAATCCTACGTTGTCCTACGAAATCCCTTGTGGGCGTGAGACGGGCACAAGGCCCCAGGCTACGAGGGTGAGGACACGCATTCACTGGGGTAGACAGGACGCAAAGCGATGCGCATCTGCGTTTTTTCCGAGCGCTTGGCCGAGCCGTTTGACGAGGGCATCAAGGGCTACGCCTGGCACCTGATCCGCGAGTTGCGCAAGGCGCATGACGTGCTGGCGCTGACGATCTTTGGGAGGAGTTCCCCCGAGGCGGGGATTCGGAACGTGTGGGGCAACAAGTTGCTCTTGAGCGTTCCCTTGGCGCGCCAGGTGCGGCGCTTTAGGCCGGAGCTGATCCTCTATGTGCCCACGGCCTGCGCCACGCCCTTTAGCTTCTGGCGGGCGCGCCTGCTCAAGCTCTACGGGGCGGGGGCGCCGGTGGTGTTGGTGGCCTTGCAGGTGCGGCGTTACGGGTGGATCGCGCGGCGGGTGATGCCCCATTTGCGGCCCGACCTGGTGCTGGTGCAGGCGGAGCGCACGCGCGCGAGCCTCGCCCCCTTGGGCTGTCGGCTGCGCCTGATCCCGCCGGGGGTGGATTGGGAACGCTTCCGGCCGGCGACGCCGGAGCGGCGCGCCCGGTTGCGGCAGGCCTATGGGATAGATCCGCAGAGCTATGTGCTCCTGCACGTCGGGCATCTCAATCGGGGGCGCAACGTGCAGGCCCTGTTGCCCTTGCAGAGGCCGGGCCAGCAGGTCGTCGTGGTCGGCTCGACCAGCACCCCCCAGGATGAGGAGCTGGTGGAGGAGCTGCTCCGGGCCGGGGTGAAGGTCATCAGGGGGTATGTGCGGGATATCGCCGAGCTCTACCAATTGGCGGATTGCTACGTTTTCCCGGTGAAGGGGGAGACGTCGGCCATTGACCTGCCCCTCTCCGTGCTAGAGGCGATGGCCTGCGACCTGCCGGTGGTGAGCATGCCCTTCGGGGGGTTGGCGACACAGATCCAAGGAGAGTCCGGGGCGCAGCTGGAGGCCGGGCAGGGCTTGGTTTACGTGGAGGATGGGAGCCAATTGGCCGAGGCAGTGGAAGCCTGTAAGCGCCTGGCTCGTGCGGGCACGCGGGAGATGGTCGCGCCGTTTGCCTGGCCGAAGGTGATCCCGGCGATCTTGGAGGGGATCTGCGCCGATCTGGGTTTAGCGCGGCCCGGTGCCGCCGGAGGGTGAGGGATCGTGCTCTCGGAAGAGGAGAAAAAGGCCCTGGAGCGACGCTATGACCCCGATTTGCAAGCGGAGGTCTTTGGGCGCTTTGAGGCCCAGTTCCTGGCGCGCCTGCGGGAGGGCGCGGTGGTGCTGGACGCCGGCTCGGGGCCGGGGAGCTGGATCCTCCAGGCGCATCGGGAGAGGATCGGCCTGCTCGTAGGGGTGGACGTTTACCGGCCCGATGTCTCGCGTTTGGACGGCTTTGTCCTGGGCCGCTGTGAGCAGTTGCCCTTTGTGGCGGGGGCCTTTGATATGGTGGTGGCTTATCTGGTGTTTGAGCATCTGCCGGAGCCTCGGCTGGCCTTTCG
>DAOTVR010000380.1:0-2296 GCA_034436315.1 Anaerolineae bacterium | reverse complement strand
TTGCGCCCACGTGCCAGCCCCCCAACTGTTCCTCGGGGACATCCTGCACCTCCCGCACCAGGGCGCCGCTTCGGGGGTCGTAGCTGACGATGTCCACCGGGCCACGGTTGTTGTACAGGTCGCCGTAGCCGAGGTAGAGCCTGCCGAAGGAGCTGGCCATATCCCAGACGGTGTTGGGGAAGGCCCCTTTGTCCGGGTCGGGCCGAAGGACGAAGGCCACGCTGGTCATGTTCGTCTGTAGGGTCAAGGCCCCCTCCTCCTCGTCCAGGGCCAGGCCCGGCCCTGCGCCGGCAGGGAGGCTCGCCCAGGGACCATCCGCGATCACCGCACCCCTGCGAGTAGGTGATGTAGCAGTCGCCGTTGGCGTGTACGTTGGGGTTGCCGTTGGCGTATATGTTGGGGTCGGTGTGCGCGTCGGCGTGCTGGTCAGCATCGGAGTAGGGCTGGGCGTTGGCGTGTACGTTGGGGTTGCCGTCGGCGCCGGGGTGTTGGTTGCCGTTGGCGTATATGTCGGAGTCGGTGTGTGTGTCGGTGTGCTGGTCGGCATCGGAGTAGGGCTGGGCGTTAGCGTACCGGTTGCGGATGGTGTAGTGGTCTTGGTTTGTGTGGGCGCGGGCGTTGGCATTGCCGGCACCGTTAGAGTGCAGGCCTCGGTTGCATGTATCCAATATCCGAGACCTGCGCGCATCTCGGTTAGGTCGCTTGCCGAGGGAGGCTGTTCGGGAAGATAGGCTTTCCACGGATCAACTTTGTCAGACGCATCTTGTGTATAGACCTGATCATATTGGCCGGCGATCCCCTGTAATGCCTGAGCAATAGGCACGGGTTGCTGGGAAGGGAAACCGATCAGGTTCCAGCCCGGATATAAGCGAATGCTCACCGAGGCGGGCACAGTGCCCGAGATAAGCAACACCGTCGCCTCAGTTACGTTGATCCAGAATCCCTGTCCGTAAGCGAGCGCCGTCAGACTGTTCGCGTACTTTGGGGCGCCAGGAACGTACTTGCGCCATGGCTGCGCCGAAGCCGGGTCGTAGGCGAGTACCGCGGTGTATTTGCCGGCGATGGAGGCCAGAACGTCGGGCAAGGAGGTCGAGGCTGGTAGAGCGGGCAAAGATACCAAGTTCCAGCCAGCAGACAGGCAAATCTGCCAAAGGCCTGCGGCGGGCAGCGCGTTAGGTATATCTGCTTGCACAACGGTCTGGATCCTTTCAGGTAGACCAAGAGCTGCGCTGCCGGGGATGAATCCGCAGGTAGTTGCTAGCAAAAAGGTTGTACACAAAATGCGCAGAAGCTTGCTCATCAACATGCTCGCGATATCTCAGATCATAGCGTTTCCGCGTGTGTGGAGCCGGCGGCTGTATAGAGTCGCTACAATTTCATCATACCTCGCCCTTGATGGCCATACGTTATGGAAACGTAAATAACCTATCCGATGCCAAACATTAGGCAATGGCTTGGCAGAGGTTATGGAGCAAAAGAGGCTGTAAAGGCCTTAGCTTGCCGTAAAAACGAGGCTTGGCCTGGATATAGAACATGATCCAGAGGCCACCGGTTTCGTCCGCATGAGCGTCCTCGTAAACACTGATGGTAAGAGGGCGGCATTTCAAGCCAAGCGATGAGGATCGGCTGGAGTTGTAAATGGCTTTGTATGCTACCGTGCCCCACAGGCTTGCAAACAGGCCTGCATGTGCCCCCGCGCTTCGGCGGCGATCATCGCACATTGTGTAAGACCGTATCCCTTAGCCCCGATGATCTCCAGATCCAATGGGCCCGTGTAACCACGTTCATGGAGCACGCGGATATAGCCAACCAGGTCGATATCTCCGCGCCCGTTGACCTGGTCCTCCGGTTTACCGGGGCCAGCTTGGCGACCTTTGCAATCGCGGATGTGCACGTGCTTTACCCGCGAGATCACCGCGACGATGGCCTCCACGGGGTTCTCCCCTGCGCGGTGGATGTGGGAGGGGTCCATGTCAATGCCAAAGGCCGGCGAGGTGATCTCTTGCATCGCCCTGAGCGTGGTCGGGGTATTGTAGATGGCCGCGCCCACGTGGGCTTTGACGCACAGCGTCACTCCATAACGCTCGGCCAGGCGAGAGAGGTTGTTCAGGGATTCAAGCGACCTCTTTAGGCTTTCCTCATCTCCCGCCCTGCCCCCCGGCCCGCAGTTGACGATGGGGATGCCGAGCTCCACCGCGGCCTGGAAGGCTTGCTCCATGATGGCCGGGTCCTGGGAGGGCTGCTCCATGGCCAAAAGCTCCAGCCCGTAGGCCTTGGAAAGGCGCTTGATCTCCGG
>DAOTVR010000379.1:0-7677 GCA_034436315.1 Anaerolineae bacterium | reverse complement strand
GGGCCACACGAAGAAGTGCTCGCATCATAGTCCCTCCTGACTGAGACGAGCTATCAGCCATCAGCCGTCAGCTCTTGGCTTTCAGCGGAGGGCTGCTGATGGCTGATCACTAATGGCTGACAGCTAGCTTCCCACAAACATCGCCACTGTGGCGATGGTTACTAACACGGCCAACACGATGGCCAGGATGTTGGTCAGCCGCTTGTTGCGCCAGTTGTGCATCAGCTCGCCGTCGTTGGCCAGGAGAAGCATCAAGACCATGACCACCGGCAAGAGCACGGCGTTGGCCACCTGCGAGAGCCACATCAAGGGGAAAAGCGGCAGGGTGGGGATGAGCACGATGGCCCCGCCGAGGATGATCTGCACCGTATAGAGGCCGTAGAAGATGGGCGCCTCTTTGGGGGTGCGGTCGATGCCCCGTTCCCAGCCGAAAGCCTCGCAGACGGCGTAGGTTGTGGCCAGCGGCAGGACGCTGGCCGCCAGGAGCGAGGCCCCCAAGAGGCCCACGCTGAAGAGGAGCTTGGCCTGTTCCCCCGCCAGCGGCGCGAGGGCCAACGCGGCCTTCTCTGCCGTATCCACGCGGATGCCGGCGGCGAAGAGGGTCGCCGCCGTGCAGATGATCACGAAAGCCGAGACCACGTTGCCCGTCACGGCCCCAAAGACCACGTCGGCGCGGGTATAAGGGTAATCCTTTACGGTTACGCCCTTATCGGCCACCGAAGCCTGCAGATAGGCGCAGCCCCAAGGGGTCATCGTCGTGCCCACAGTGGCTAACAGGGCCAATATATAGTGTCGCTCCAGGTGAAACTCGGGCACGACGACCTTCTTGAGCACCTCGCCCCAGGGGGGACGGGCGATGATCGCCGAGGCGATGTAGGCGAAGGCGTAGAGGCAAAGCACCAGTTGCACCTTCTCCACGCGCTTGTAGGAGAGGCGCAGGACCACGAAATACAGCCCGGCGACGGCGATGGGCACCGCGATGTATCGCGACACGCCTAGCAGCTCCGCGGCGGCGGCGAGGCCGGCGAATTGGGCCATGGTCGTGCCCAGGTTGGCCAGCACCAGCCCCAGCATGATGAACATCGTCCAGCGGACCCCGAAACGCTCGCGGATCAGGTCGGTTAGGCCCTTGCCGGTGACCGCGCCCATGCGCGCGGCCATCTCCTGCACCACGACCTCGCCAAAGGTCACCCAGAGGATGACCCACAGGAAGCCGTAGCCATAGACCGAGCCGGCCATGGAATAGGTGGCGATCCCTGAGGCGTCGTTATCGGCGCTGGCGGTGATCAGCCCCGGCCCCAGGATGGCCAGAAAGAGGAGGATCTGTCGCCAGATGTTTCTTGGCTTCAACTTGGCCATATCGCGCGCTCCGATGGAGTTATCCGGCGTTAGAGGCGCCGGGGCGGCGAGATCAAACCGGCACGGCGAACGAAACGTGCCGGGGACTAGCGATACATGCGCGGAAGGCGCTTTTTCCAGGCGGTGGGGATGATCTTGTCCAGGGCGTCGTCGGCGGTGACGATGCCATGAAGGCGCCCCTCGTCATCCACCACGGGGATGGCCAGCAGGTTATACTTGGCCACGGCCTGAGCCACTTCGTCCTGGCTATCCTCCAGCTTGACGCTGACCACGCGACGATGCATGAACTCGCTAACCGGCTGCTTGGGAGGGGCCAGCACCAGGTCGCGCAAGGAGAAGACGCCCACGAGATGTTCCTCCTCGTCCACGACGTAGACGTAATAGATCGTCTCTATATCGTGGGCCGTCTCGCGGATGACGGCGATGGCCTCCTCGGCAGTGAGCTCCGGCCTGACGGCGACGAAATCGGTGGTCATGATGCCGCCGGCGGTATCCTCGGGATAGGCCAACAGCTTGCGCACATCCTCGGCCTCCTCATCCTCCATGAGGTTGAGGAGCTCGTTGGAGCGATCCTCCGGTAGCTCGGCCAAAAGGTCGGCGGCCTCGTCGGGGGCCATCTCCTCCAGCACGTCGGCCACTTTCTCGTCGGGCATGGTCTCCACCAGGGAGGCCTGAAAGTCCGGCTCCACCGATTCCAGGGTATCGGCCACGGTCTTGACATCCAGCGATTCCAGCAGGGCCGAGCTCTCGCTGCGGCTCAGGTCGCTGATGATCTCGGCGATATCCGCCGGGTATAGCTCAGCGATCTTCTCGCTGGGCACCTTGAGGCGCATGGGCTGGCCCCCGGGCAAAAGCTCAACGCTATCCCAGGAGACGACCCCCGGCGGCAGCTCCTTTCCCAGCCGATGGGCGATGCGCATCGCCACCTTGTCCAACCCCAGGCGGCGCAAGAGCCCTAAGCCGCCGATATCCACGTTGGCCAGATAAAAGTGACCGTCTACCCGGACCAGCTCAAGGTCATTGACACGCACCACGCGCACGCCGTTGATATCAATGATCTGCTTATCCAGCACGTCGCGCACCAGGAAAAGATCGTTTTCTGCGGGTACGTAGGGCACGATGTCCTGTAGCCGCCGCTTGAGAGGTATCCCCGGAGCGATCAACACGACCACGTCGGCCATGGGGACGATCAAGCTGCCGCCGGGCCGCTTGACGACGATGGCCACAATCGGCGGATGTGATACGTCACTGCGGATAGAGGCCACCAAGTCTTTCAAAGTGCCGATGCGCTCGCCATCAAGGTCAGAGACGGGCTTGCCCAACAAGTTGCTGATATGGAGCATGGGCCACCTCCTGGGGACAAGTAAACCAGAGGACCGAGCAGCAAGGCGTTGTTCAGCATGGGGGGCCGGCCTTGCAGCCCTCAGCGAACGACCTATATCTTAGCACCGCTAGGGTAAGGCGTCAAAAAAATAGGGGAAGGTCTCAAACCCTCCCCTATTCCGGCATCGCGGGCCGGCCTTATGAGCGCAGGCTCAGGGTGACGATCTGCCAGGGCCGCAGGGTGATATACACCTGCTGGCCTGAGACCCGCACCGGCACCTCCATCGGCCGGCCCCGGAGGTCCACCGCCTGCGCCGATGCAAGCGAGCGGTCAAGCGTCAAGGTTGCCTCCCCACCTCGGCCCTCGTGCTCATAGAGGCGCACGATGAGCGTCTCTCCCTCGCAGTAGCAGGCGGAAAGGAGGGCCGGGCCCTCCAGTCGCAGGAAGCTATGGGTGGCGGGAAGCTGTGCTTCGCCGGGACAATCGGGGCGCACCACCGTTGGCGGGTGGCGCAGCTCGGCCGAACGGCGTTGGGGGTCGGCCTCGCGCCAATTGCCGCCGTGAAAGCGCAGGGCATAGGCGAAGGTATGCACCCCTGCGCCGCTCCAGGCATCGCCGGTGAAAACTTCCCAGGTTCCGGGGACGCGACGCAGACAGCGCAGGAGCACATGGCCCAGCGCCCCCGGCTCCTTGAACCAGTAGTAATTGCCGTCGGCGCTGATCCAGGTGAAGCCGTGCCCCTCGCCCGACCAATCGGCCCAGGATCGCCCCCAGAAGAAGCCGGGCCGCAGCCGTTCAAACATGTCGGCGATGCCCAGATCCCCCTGGGGCACGTTATGGACATAGATCTCGTGGTCGGGATCGCGCGGCTCCACGCCGAAGGGCACATCTACGGTGATCTGCCCGCCGGCCTCAATATCTCCCAAGAGGGTAACAAAGCCGGTCAAGGGAGCCTCCTCCCAGTGCCCCTCCAGGCGCACCTGGAATCCCAGCTCGTGGCCCTGATCGGTGGCGATGGTATGGATCTCTGCCCGGTAGGGCCCCAAGCTTCCCCGGCTGCGATGCTCCCAACGCAGCGGCCCGCAATGCAGCCAATGGCTCTCCTCGGGCTGGAAGCGCTCGCGACGTACCTCCGGCCCGGCGGAGAGCCAATCCTGGTTATCCAAGATGTGAAAGACAAGGTTCGGCCAGGGGGAACCGTCGCGGGCGAAATAGGTCGCCCCGTGAGCCCGGTCGTGCACCTCGCGCAGGGCATGGTTACGGAAGACCAAACGCAGCTCGCCGGCATCGAGCACGTCGCCCTGGGGCGGCCGGCCGAGGGGCGCGGCCTCCGGCGTGGCGCGTTCCACGATGGTCACCCGCCGATAGCCCATCGGGGGCAGGGCCACGCGCACCAGGCGGCGCTGATCGGTGAGGCTTCCGGCGTAGCGCGGGTGGCGGAACTCGCTCAGGCGCTGTTGGGGGAGGCTCTGGCCGGAATCGTCCAGCACCTCCAGAGACTCTACCCCCGCCGCCGGGCAAGGGTGATACAGCTCCACGTCCGCGACGACTTCCCAGGGGTGTGGGTTGAAGAGGTATTGCGTGGTGCGCTCCCCGCCGCCGGCCGCGCGGACGATGGCTCCCAAGGCCTCGCGCTCCAGCCGCTCGGCATGGAAGCGCACGTCGCGGGCGAGGTCGGTGAGATAGGCTAGGTCATCGCGGAAAGCGGCCTCTTGGGCGTGAGCCTGATAGGTGAGATGCTGCCTCCAAAGGCGCAGGAACTCCTCCCGCGCGGGCGGGAAGCCGGCAGGGGCCGCTGCCGGTCGCCGGATAGGTTTTTCTTCCCAATGACTGTAGCGACAAGCGAAACTTGTCCACCACTCGGCGCGCAGGAGGCGACGGTCGTTCATCTGCCGCCAGCGCCAGAGGCCGTTGGCCCCGCCGAAGGCCGCCTGATAGCCGCAGTCGCAAGCATCCAGCACCCCGCGCACGACGGGGAGCTTCTCGGCATGCTCGGCCACCGCCTGGCTGAACTCCAGCGGCGTACACCAGCGGATGGGCACCGACTCGCGCCGCCGCCACTCGGCGAGGAACCCCGCCAGATCTAGGGGCGGATCGCCGGTAAAGCCACGCCAGGGGCGAGCATCGTCCATCCCCTGGATCATCCAGAGCTGCCCGCTGGGGGAGCGGTCATCAAGGAGCTGGTCGCGGAACTGCCGGTCAAAGATCAGGGCGAGGCCGGCATCCCATTCCTCGTCTGTGGATTGGGCACCGGGCAGTTGCTCGTTTTGCCAGAGGCCGCCGTAAAACCCGCGCGTGACCAGGATGCGGCTACCATCCAGCCCCTCCCAGAAGAACTGGTGGGGGATGCCCTTGGCGTTCAGAGGCCCGTGGGGCCGCCAGGCGCGATAATACTTGAAGCCGGCCAGAGTGAGGATCTGCGGCATCTGGCTGTGGCCGATGGCGATGTCCACACTATGGAAGAGCGAGAGATCCGTAGGCGGCAGCTCCGCCTCAAAGAAGGCCCGGCCGATCTGCAAATTGCGCAGGTAGGTCTCATCGCCCACCTGGTTGGGGCGGCAATTGGCCACTTGGGCGCTGACGATGCGCACCCGCCCCTCGCGCACGCGTTCCTTGAGCTCTTTCAGGCGCTTGCCCAGCTTGCGGGCCACCGGCTCGTAGAACTCGCTGGCAGTATCAAAGAAATACATGAACTCGGGATCGCGACGCATGATATCCAGGGCCTCGCTCACCGCCAGGGCGTAGCGATCCTCGTGCCAGGCGCGGGATTGCTCCCACTGCCAATCGGCGTGCAGATAGTGCCATAGCCAGATGCACTTTCCGGCCAGCATCCGCCGGGCCTCTGCAGCGGTAGTTGCCATGAATTCCCTCCTTTGTACGTAGTGTGCCCGTTAGGGCATGAAACGCCTCACGGCGTCACTGCAAGCGTCTGTCAGCGTACCTTGTGCCAGATGACCGATTGCCTGCCCAGGAGAAAGCGCCAACCGCCCGCAAGGGCCGCGGCGTTCAACAAACAGATGTAAAAGGGCGCAAGCAGCCAGCCCACCCTCCGCCCGCGCGCTGCCAAAAGCCAGCCCAGGCCCGCCAGGAGGTAAAAGGCCACCTGGAGGGCCAGTGTGCCGCGGTAAAAGGGCTGCCCCAACAGCCCCAGGTTGGAGAAGAAAAGGAGGATGAAGAGCGTCGGCGTCACCATCCAGCGGGCCATGCGATGGGAGAGGTACTGGAAGGTGATCAGCTTGTTGGGGTGGCGCAGCATCCCCGGCAGCCTGAAGAAGGCTTGCCAGCCGCCGGCAGCGTTGCGCGAGCGGCGCTGCCACTCGGCACGCAAACTGGGCGAGGCTTCCTCGTAGGCCAGCGCCTGCGGCTCAAAGACCACCCGCCAGCCCCTCTCCACCAGGCGCAACGAGGCCACGAAATCGTCCAACAGCGTATCGGGCTCTGGAGGGATGTAGGCGCTTCGCCGCACGGCCCAAATCTCCCCCGGCACCCCCATGACCGAACTCACCGCGCTATCGCAGGCTTTGAGGTAGGATTCGTAGCGCCAATATAGCCCTTCCCCCTCCTTGGCGACCGCATCCCCTTGGCCCGATATGCGCTTGGCCCCACTGGCTCCGCCCACCTCTGGATCGGCGAAATGGCGCACCAGCTTGCGCAGGGTATCGGGTTGGAAATAGCAGTTGGCATCGGAGAAGACGATGACCTCCCCCCGTGCCTGAGGGAACCCGCGCAATAAAGCTCGGGGCTTGCCCTGGCGCTCAGGCTGGTGTAAGAGGCGCACGTTCGCGTTTCGCTCGGCGTAAGCGCGGACGATATCCGGCGTCCTATCGGTGGAGCCGTCGGTGACGACGAGCAATTCCAGCTTATCTGGAGGGTAATCCAGGGCCAGGGTGTTTTCGATCTTGCGCCCGATACAGGCCTCCTCATTATAGGCGGCCACGAGCATCGTCACGGTGGGGGTGATGTCGCCCTGCTTGACCGGGCGCGCCCGCCAGCGGGCCAGCAAGGTGATAAGAAGGGCATACCCTACGTAGGTGTAGAGGATGCCCAGGAGAGAAAGCCAAAAGATGACTGCACAGGCAGTCCTCATGACGCTTCCCCCAGTGGCCACGCTGCCCCGGCCTTGTGGGTAAACATAGGATCCCCGCCGAGCACGCAGGGAACGAGTTTTTATCCCTTACAGGTGCTGCACGCCCTCTTCGGCCGAGCAAACGTATATCTCGGGGACAAGCCCGGTGGCTTGGGTGTACATGCGAGCCACGTTGCGCTGAAAGGCCTCGGTGGCTTCGCTGAGCACCAGGTTCACCGTGCACCCGCCGAAGCCGGCCCCGGTCATCCGCGCACCCAAGACCCCATCTTGCGCCCAAGCGGCCTCCACCATAGCGTCCAGCTCAGGACAGCTCACCTCGTAGTCATCGCGCAAGCTGAGATGTGAGGCGTTCATCAGTTGGCCGAAGCGGGCCAGGTCACCCGCCTCTAGGGCTTGGACCGCCTCCAGGACGCGCTGGTTCTCCGTCACGACGTGTCGGCAGCGCTTGCGGGTCACTTCATCCAATACGTCCTGACGGGCCTGGAATGCCTCGGGAGTGATGTCGCGCAGGGCGCGCAGGCCGAGCGCCTTGGCCCCGGCCTCGCATTCTCGCCGCCGGGTGTTGTATTCGGAATCCACCAGGCCGCGGCGCTTTTTGGTATCGCAGATGACCAGGCTACACCCGGTGGGGATGGGCACCAAGCGATATTCCAGACTGCGGCAATCTATCAGCAACGCGTGCCCTCGCTTGCCCAAGGAGATGATGTACTGATCCATGATGCCGCAGCGCATGCCGACGAACTCGTTTTCCGCCTTCTGACACAGGAGCGCCCGCCTGATGCCATCCAGGGCTAAATCCCCCAGGAGCTGAAAGGCGTAGGCCGTAGCTACCTCAATGGCTGCCGAGGAGCTTAGCCCCGCGCCGATGGGCACGTTGCCGGTGATACATAGCTCGCACCCCGTGAGC
>DAOTVR010000378.1:0-2494 GCA_034436315.1 Anaerolineae bacterium | reverse complement strand
CCGTCTCAGGTGTCAAGCCACTTGGGGCGGGCTTGTTGTTTGTACAGCAAAAGTACAGCAAAACGTACAGCAAAAAGTGGACGCATTATGGCATAGTTGGCGCTTGGCCCCTAGATGTTGTAGGGGGAGAGCATAAGGGGGGCTACCCCTTGTAGCGTTCCTCGGTAGCTCAACGGTAGAGCGGCCGGCTGTTAACCGGTTGGCTGTAGGTTCGAGTCCTGCCCGAGGAGCTAAGGACGATCTGAGACCCTTTGACTGCCATGTCATCCAGTGGCCAAAGGGTTTTTTGTTTGGCTTTCGGGCGGCTCGGGGTCTGGTTTGGCAGCCTGTTGCTAAAAGCGTATGATTGCTTGCAAGGGGTGGTTACGCTCAGCTTTGGCTGGCCTGATACGGGGCAAGGTGCCTCGTGTGATTCAAGGAAAATAAAGATGTATCGATCGAACGTTCGCCTTGTTCTCTTCCTTACGCTGGCTTTGATCGTCGTCTCCTCGCTGATGGCCGGCTGCCAGCCCGTGAGGCATAAAACCGAAAGGGCCAACCCCGATTGGAGTCGCGGTGAGGCATTAGGCAAGGCGGCCCTGAATGGCCGAGTGGGCTTTGCTGCGGATGCCTCTCAAGAGGCTATCTATCTGGCCTGGGTGGCCGAGCGCGAGCGCAATGGTCCCGAGTTCCTGTACCTTGTGCGTTTGGATCGCTCTGGACGTTTGCTCGGTTCGGGCGAGCTACCCATTGAGGTCAACAGGCCAACTCAGGTCCAGTTACTTGGTGATCCGGCGGGTTACCTACACTTGGCTTGGCTCGACCGATTGGGGGAGAACGTGCATTTGTTCTATGCGCGTTTAGACGCAGCCGGCCAGCTAGTTTCTCAACCCCAGGAGCTCTCGCTGCCCGAGGCTGAGGTGACGAGTTATGAGATGGCCCTTGGGCCGAGTGGGGATATTGAGGTGTTTTGGGGTGCTCGGGAGGGGGAGAGTGCCGGCCTCTATCACCTGCGGCTGGGCGAGGCGGGAGAGATTAAGGCTGCGAACCGTTACCTAGGGCGCAAGGGTTTTAATCCGACTTTCCGGGTTGACCGTCAGGGATTCGTGCATCTCGTCTGGGAAGAAGAGCCCAGCGCAGGTGAGCATTACCTTTACTATGCGATCTTTGATCGGGACGGTCGCGCCCTCAAAGATCCTGTAAGCATCAGCTCCTTCGCTGCGGGCACTGGCTTGGTCACGGATCGCCCGGCGCTGGGGTTGGCAGGAGATGACGTCTATATCTTCTGGTCCCGTGAGCGACGTGGAGGGGGCCTCACCCCGCCCTCGGCCGAATCCTACTGCTTGACATTTCCCCTCGGCCGACCGGAAGCTGCGAGCAAGCCACGGCAGGTCAACGTCCCCGCGACAGGCCATCCGGCCTATACACACATGGAGACCCCTGTTCGCGTGAGTGAGCTGGCCATAAGCCGGGCAACGGACTTTCCTTCCACTTTCATCTATCAGCCTTACACGATCCGTGGCCATTATGACGCATTGGTGGCGGCGTTCGCTGTAGAGATAAGCTCGCGGACAAAGCAGGCCACCCATATCGTGCTGACCCTTTGGGCCGATGGCCAGATGCGGGGCTACCAAATCGTCAACAAGACGCGTACCGGCTCCATGAGGCCGGTCTTCTTTGAAGACGCCCAGGGCGACCTTCATCTGGCTTGGATTGATGTGGCCGGCTTCGGGGTTTACGAGGTGTATTATGCCAGCACTTCGGCGGAAGCGCGGGCTAACCTGAACCGGCTCACAGCGCAAGACGTCCTCGCCAGCGCATTCAACTTCCTCTGGGGGATAGTGCAGGCGCTGAGCTTCTTTCCGATCATCCTGGTATGGATCTTTGTGCCTCTCTTGGTCATCATCCTCTATTCTTTTCTGCGTGTTGAGGGAGATCTGGCTCGCCTGGGGCCACGCATCATGCTTGTGGTCAGCTTGCTACTCTATACGATCTTCAAGTATCTCTTCAGGCCCAATTGGTTGGCAGCGTTGCCCTTGCCGCCCAACCTGTCGCCCGGCTTGAGCGATGCGTTGATTTACACTGCGCCACTACTGATCTCGGGTCTGGCAACGGTCGCTACCATCTTGTACATCAAACGGCGCGAATACCCATCGCTGCTGCCGTCCTTTGGCTTTTTTGTGGCTTGCGATGCGCTGCTCACTTTGCTTGTCTATGTGCCTGGGATCGTGGCCGAGTAGCTAGCGTCTGCCCGCAGAGACGTTCTCGGCTCATATGCTGGTGAGTGCACTGTAGGCGAGGCTCGTGGTGAGCTCGGGTGCACTTGCCGTTTTTGCGATAAACCCGGTCAGGAGGTCTAACTGTCGATGTCCACAGCTCAAGTGCAGTTTATCCCCGACGGGAGCATCACCTCCACGCCCGGCTTTGAGGCCGCCGGCGTCGCCTGTGGGCTTAAGCCTAATGGCGCGCTTGACTTGGCTTTGGTCTATTCTCCCCAGCCTTGCGTAGGGGCCGC
>DAOTVR010000377.1:0-6759 GCA_034436315.1 Anaerolineae bacterium | reverse complement strand
CCGTCTCAGGTGTCAAGCCACTTGGGGCGGGCTTGTTGTTTGTACAGCAAAAGTACAGCAAAACGTACAGCAAAAAGTGGACGCATTATGGCATAGTTGGCGCTTGGCCCCTAGATGTTGTAGGGGGTTGGGCCTCACGGGGCTACCGGTAGGGGTTAGGGCCCATAGCTCAGTGGTTAGAGCGGCCGGCTCATAACCGGTTGGTCCCTGGTTCGAATCCTGGTGGGCCCATAGACTTGTTCGTTTTCCCTCCCCTTGTGCCTCTGTGGTGGATTCCCCTGCCCTTTTGGCTCGTAAGGAGATGGCTACACGGTGCGCATCAAGGTCGTCCCCGCTGATTTTGTCGTTGAGGAACAAGTCCATTTGCCCCTGGTAGCCTCGGGGCCATGGGCGGCCTATCGCGTGCGTAAAGTCGGCTTAAGCACCCTTGAGGTGCAAGCGCGCTTGGCTTCTCTGCTCAAGCTCTCCAAGCAGCAAGTGATCTTTCCCGCCTTAAAGGATAAGGAGGCCGTTGCCGTGCAGTTCGCCGCGTTCCCGGCAGGGCTGGCCGATGTTATTGAGGACACGGGCTTCCGCGCGCAAAAGGTCGGTTTCCTGCGCCGGCCGCTTCGCCCCACGGACCTTCGGGGCAACGCCTTTACCATCTTGCTCCGCGATCTGGATGAGGAGGAGGCCGCGCACATTGCCCGGCGTTTGGCCGAGATCGGGCGCTATGGCTTGCCGAACTACTTTGATCAGCAACGCTTTGGCTCCCTCATGGCCGAGGGAGATTTCATCGGCAAGGCGATCCTCCGCCGCGACGCAGAGGGGGCGCTGCGCGCCTACTTCACCCAGCCCTTCCTGGGCGATCCGAGGACAGTACTGGCCTTCAAGCGCGCCGCCGCCAACCTCTGGCCCAATTGGCCGGCCATGCTAGAGATCGCCCCGCGCCCCTCCAATTACCGCAGCGTGCTGACCTATTTGGTGAGCCATCCCACCGACTATCGCAAGGCCCTGAACCTCATCCCCCAACGCCTGCTCGCGCTTTACCTGGCCGCCTACCAGAGCTACCTGTGGAACCGCATTGCCGGCACTTGCCTTGCCCGGCTTTACCAGCAGGATGGAGTGCGGGCATCGGCTCTGACCATCGCTGGCCAATCCTTGCCTTGCCATACCTGCCTCACCGAGCGGCTTCTCGGGGAGTTATCCTCTTTGCACATTGCCCTGCCCAGCCATCAGGCCGCCTTCCCGGTGGAAGTGGCGGATATCGCCCAAAGGGTTTTGGCCGCCGAGGGCCTCGCCTTAGCCGACCTCAAGGCGCGTATTCTGAAAAAGGCCTATCTGGCCAAGGGCAGCCGGGCCGCGCTGGTGATCCCTGGGGAGATCAAGGTGGATGCCCCCGGCGAAGATGAGCGCTTCCCAGGCCGGCTGAAGTTGCCGGTGCACTTCACGCTTCCGCCGGGAAGCTACGCCACGCTGGTGCTCAAGGCGGCCCAGCTCCCTCTCCCGGAACGGCGTGAGGACCGTCCCAGCCCGGAATCGGGCAAGGGCTAGATAAGGGCTTGGCATGTTCATCCTGTTACGTAAAGTTTTCCGCGACCTTAGCGGGCGCCGCATACGCTCGGCCCTGACTATCTTGGGCATCGCCGTGGGAGTGGGTGGATTGGTAGCCATTACTTCTACGGCTCGTAACGTGGTTCGCGCTCAGCGCGAGCTTTTTGACGCTACCTCCCAAGCCGATATCACCTATTGGGTGTGGGATGCGCCGAATCGCTTGGCAGTCGCCTTACAAGCCCATCCGCGCATCGCTGCTGCCGAGCTGCGCCTGACCTACCTCACCCGCTGGCGGGCCGGCGGCTCCTGGATGGATATCGAGCTGGTGGGCCTTGAGGACTTTCAAGTGCGCATCAACCGGTTTGATTTGCTTAGGGGACGTTACCCCTCGGTTGGAGAGGTCGTCTTGGAGGTTTCGGCCAGCCGCGCTGCCGGGGTAGAGGTGGGCGACGAGATCTCTTATCGTGATCCGGGCGGGCGCGAGCGAACGCTCGTGGTGAGCGGCATCTCGGCCAGCCCCAGCTATCTATCCAGCGCGATCACCAAAGTGGCCGTGGGCTACGTCCCCGCCGCCTTCCTCCGGCGGCTGATGAACATCGCCGGCAATAACCAGTTGCTCATCAAGCTCCACGATCCACGCGATGCCCAAGCTGCGGTTCGCTATGTGGAGCGCCTCTTGCGCCGGCAAGGTGTGCCGGCGGGCTCGCCGGAAATCCGCCAACCCGATGAGTTCCCCGGCAAGCGCGAGCTGGATGCCCTCATCGTGGTGATGTTCATCTTCTCTGCGCTGGGGCTAGCGCTGAGCGCGCTCTTGGTGATCAACACCCTTTCGGCCAGCGTGGCCGAACAGATCGGCGAGATCGCCATCCTCAAGGCTATCGGGGCCACGCGTCGCCAGATCTTGTTCCTCTACCTACTGGAGGCCTTGGCCTACGGGCTTCTCGGCACGCCGCTGGGGATCGCTGCCGGGGCTATCGGCGGGTGGCGGCTGCTGGCCTGGATCGGCTCGCTGGCCAACGCTACGGTGCGCTTTAGCTTGGCCCCCGAAGGGGTTTTCCTGGGGGTGATCGTGGGCCTTGGCGTATCCCTACTGGCCGGGCTGGCTCCGGCGTTCCAAGGGATGCGCGTCTCCGTCCGTGAGGCCCTGGAATCCTATGGCATCCACTCGGATTATGGCCGAGGTTGGTTGGAGCGCTTGTTGCAGCGTTTCAAGCTCCCCCCTCTTGTGGCCATGGCTCTGCGCAACGCCGGCCGCCGTAGGGCACGGACCCTCTTGACCCTTCTGGTGATTGCCCTTTCTACAGCAGCCTTTCTGGGGGCTGTGGCCGCCAGGGAATCGGTGGACTCGGCCATCGCCGACATCTATACCACCTATTATGCCGACGCCTGGACCTGGCTGGATCGCAGCGTGAGCTCGCGGTTTGAGGAGTCCTTCCTCGCCGTGGAGGGGGTCTATGCCGCCGAGGGCTGGGTCATCGCCAACGGCATCGTCAAGCTGGCCGAGGCCCGCTTGTGGGGCCTTCCCCCCGATAGCACCCTCTATCGCCAGGTGATGCGCGAGGGGCGCTGGTTTCGCCCCGACGAGCCGGATGCTGTGGTGCTCTCCGCCGAACTGGCCGAGGATCAAGGGGTGCGCGTGGGTGAACGGGTGGAGGTGCAGGCCAACGGGCGCTCACGCACCTTCACCGTGGTGGGCATCGCCGTGGATAATACCATCTTCCTGGGGAGCACCCTGGCGGGCAAGGCCTTCATGTCTCGGGCGAGCCTGGCGCGCCTGCTGGGCCAGGAGGACGGCGTCAATCTCTTTGCGCTGGGCCTCGCCAGCCGCGAACGCCAGGTCGCCGACGAGATCTTGGCCAAGGTGGAACGCAGATTCCGGGCCTACCGCCCCGGCGTGCAGCCCGTCTATGCCGAGATAGAATCGGCCCGCGAGGCCTCGCGCCTGCTCACCTTGGCCCTGGCGGCGATGGTCATCATCGTTGCCCTGGTGGGGGCGCTGGGTATCCTCAATACCCTCACCCTCAACGTCACCGAGCGCCGCCGGGAGATCGCCGTGATGCGCGCCATCGGGGCTACCGACGCAGCCCTGATCCTTTCCTTCCTCACCGAGGGGTTGGCCCTGGGGAGCTTGGGCTGGCTCGTCGGTTTGGCCCTCGGCTACCCTGTTGCCCGGCTCTTCACCGCTCAGTTGAGCCGGGTGCTCTTCACCCTGCCCCTCGTCCTCTCCGCGCGGGCGGTCTTGGGCAGCATGGCTTTCACGGTGGGCCTAGCGGCCGTATCCAGCCTGGGGCCGGCACTGGGGGCGGCGCACACTCTGGCCAGCGCCGGGCTGAGGTATGAATGAGCATTTGCTATGCTGGCTTTGCCGTGGCATTATTGTGTTGTAATCTGGACAAAGGCAGATTTGCACATGGACAAAGAGACTCTCAGCATCAGTGAGCTGAGGGCGGGTCTCAGTTGTTATCTGGCACAAGTCCAGGCGGGCATGATCCTTGTGGTCACCGTCAGGGGTAAGTCGGTAGCGCAGATCATGCCCTTCACCCAGTCCCTGGAGGATCGGATGCAAGCCCTGGTTGGTGCCGGTTTTATCCAGTGGAGCGGGCGCAAGCTGAGATGCAGAAAACCTGTGGCGCGCACGCGGGGCGAGCGGACAGTGGCTGATTTGCTCATAGAGGATGGAGAATGAGCACCCCCCCGGGCGCTGAGGCCCGTCAGCCACAGAAGGTGGCCGATTATACCAGTGACCTTAGGACGCTTGGACAGGAAATGCCTTCTCATCTGTGCCCCCTGTTCAACCCAGCTACGCATTACGTCTACGAGTGGCAACCCTACTGGATCATATGCCCTAGTGCGGATTGTTTGCGCATCGGTACGGGGTCAGTTGATCCCATTGTGCCAGGGCGAGACCTTTTCTGCCTGCGCTTTGAGAACCAGCTCGGCCTGGCAAGGATCCAACCTTACGCCCAAGGGCGGCCCCTCGGCGCGCCGCTCTATCTGGAGGTGCTCTCGCCCAAATTCCCCACGCCGGGTGAGCACCTGGCTTTCTACCACACTTTGCTGGACGAGCTCTTCATCCGCGCCACGCGGCTGCCCTTCACTTTCTCCGCTCCCACCGGCCGCGGGGTGGTCGAGGCGCTGCGCCCGCCCACGCCGCTTTTTACCCTACACTTCCTTTGCCAATACGCTCCCGCCCTGCGCCAGGCGCTGACGATCATCCAGGCCGCGCCGCATCGCCAACTGCGCGATAACCCCCGGCGCGTGCCCCTGGCCGAGGCTGCCGAGGCCGATGCCGACGTGCTCCTCAGCATCTTGCATAACCCTCAGGAGTGGCAGCCGACCTCGCGAGCTTTCCCCCTGGCGGTGGCCCTCAAAGGGCGGGCGCCGGCGCGCGTCTGGCAGAGGCGGCCCGAGGAGACGGCCGATACCCCGGAGAATCGCTTTGTCCTGCATTTCCTGCGACAGGTGCTGGTGGCCGCCGAGGGCCTGCCCGCCCAACCCTGGTGGCGCAACGTGCCCCTTGATCGGCAAGGCTGCGTGCGTGAAGCGGCATCCTTGCTGCACCAGGCGCTGGCCCTTGCCCCCTTGGATGAGGTCGGCCCCATGCAGCGCCTGCCCTTCAGCTCGCAGGTGCTGCTCAGGCGCGAGGGCTACCGCGAGATGTTGGCCCTTTGGCGGCTCTTTCAGCAGGCCCGCCGGCCGCTCTTCGCTCCCTTGCAGCAGGCCATTGAGCTGCGCGACATCGCCACGCTCTACGAGTTCTGGGTTTTCTTTGCCCTGGTAGAGGAGATCGGCGTATGCCTTGGGGAATCCCCCGTCATTGACCTGCGCCCCTCGGATAAGCGTGGCCTGGAGTGGCACTCGGAGGCGCGCTTTGGGGAAAAAGGAACGCTTGTCTATAGCCGGGGCTTTCGGCGGCCCACGTCCTATTCCCTGCCCCTGCGACCCGACTTTACCTGGATGGTGGGCGGCCGCCCGGAGGTCGTGTTGGATGCCAAGTTCCGCCTGGAACGCGCCGAGTTAGAAGCAGGCGAAGAGGAGGACACACCCCAGGCCACGGCCAAGCGTGCCGACCTCTACAAGATGCACACCTATCGCGATGCCCTGGGCGTGCGCGCAGCGGTGGCGGTATATCCGGGGGATGAGGCAGTGTTCTATGAGTGCGCATGGGGCAAGCGGCCTGGGATTACTCTGAGCGAGCTCCTATTGGGCGAGGCGCGAGGGATTGGGGCGCTACCGATGAGGCCTGGACGAATGGGAAGGGAGGGCTAATCCATGGATGAAAACAAGCTAAAGCAACTGGCCAAAGCCTTCGTGCGCGAGTTACAAACGTCAAAGGACCTGCAAGGCCACATGGCCGAGCATCGCCGGCGCAGTCAGCGGGCGCGGGAGATGCTCAGGCTGGAGCATATCCCTAGCCTGACCGAGGATGATCTATTCGTTCTGTTCTCTGACTCTGATTCCTTTAGCCCCTGGTTCCTGAGAGACAAAGAGCGAGGGTTCAAGGCTCGCTTACAGAAATTCGGCATAGAGAGGTTGCGGGACGCTCTAAGAGAGCTTGTCGCTCGGGGCGAACGTGGCCTGACCTCAGATGATCTTGGGCTGATCTGGAAAATGCGTGGCCTAGGAACATTGTTATCCACGGAACTGTTGGCATATCGCTTCCCAACGCGCTATTGGACGTACAGCCCTAACGTCACCCTCCCTGCTTTTCAGAAGCTGGGGGAGGATGTGAAAGCTGCCATGCCGCGCGGGCAAAAGTCGGAACCCTACGTGTACCTGGCACTTCAGCCTCACATGGACAAGGTAAGCCAGGCGTTGCGAGATGCTGGGCTAAAAGATGTGGATTACCTGACGGCAGACGTTTTCCTGTGGTGGGTCAAGCAAGAAGCGACGGAGAAGGCCCCCGGAGATGTCGCTGGCACTGGCGAACAGACTGTGATTGAGTTGACGCCCGAAGAAGGGAGGGCCATAGAGGCTCTGTTTGGCCCATCGCTGTCGTCAGAAAGCCCCGAGGAAGCGCAAGCGAGCCAGGTGTTGGAGACCATCTTGCCAGATCTCCAGGTGCGTAAAATGTGTCTGGACTTGTTCGCAGATTATATCTTGCAAGCACACGCGGCCGGCGAAAGATGCTGGGAGGTTACCTTGTCTCCAAAACACCAGCTTGTGAAACTTAATGTTGGTTGGCTGCGGGCATTTGGTGTATCAGAGAGCTGCTGCGCAGTTATT
>DAOTVR010000376.1:0-12980 GCA_034436315.1 Anaerolineae bacterium | reverse complement strand
GTGTGGGCCGCTATACTACCTCAGGAAGGTGTCTCTTTTCAATTCCTTTTCCCTCTTCTCAGACTTTGCAAGCGCCGTGACCCGCAGGGCCTTTCGCGATAGAATCCTTTGCGTTTGAGAGCTTTATTCGTTTTGCTTGCGAGGAACTCATGGAGGCGAGGGAAAACTGGCTGCGGGCGGTTGAGTTTCGTTACCCGGAATGGATTCCCTGTAGCGTGGGCTTTTCGCCGCTGACTTGGAACCGCTATCGCCAAGACTTGGAGAGGATTGTGCTGGCTCATCCCAGGATTTTCCCTCGCTATAGGCCGGGGCAGGCCGATTTCTTTGATGAGATGCCCGCGGTTTACCGGCAGGGTGAATACTATCGCGATAATTGGGGCTGCCTATGGTATAACATCCAAGGTGGCCTGGAGGGCCAGGTCGTGGAGCACCCCCTGGCCGATTGGCGGGCCTTGGAAACGTACCGGATGCCCGATCCCTTGCTCCTTGAAGAGCGTGGGCCGAGGGATTGGGCCAAGATCGAACGCGCCATCGCCGAACAAAAGGCGCAGGGTTTGTTGACCGTGGGCAACGGCGAGCGCCTCTTTGATCGGCTTTACTTCCTGCGCGGTTGGGATAACTTGATGCTTGATTTTGCCCTGGAACCTCCTGAGCTCGCCCGGCTGATCGGGATGCTGGAGGAATACGAGCTGAAGCTGATTCAGAAGTGGATCGGCCTCGGTGTGGATGTGATCGGCTTTCATACCGACATCGGCACCCAGAAGGGGTTGATGATCAGCCCGGCGAGTTTTCGCAAGTACATTAAACCGATGTTCAAGAGGCTTTTTCAGACTTGCCGTCAGGCGGGCATTCACGTCTCCCTTTCCTCGGACGGTTGTCTGCTGGAGATCGTGGATGACCTTGTGGAGTGCGGCGTCTCCGTACATGACCCGCAGTTGCGGGCCAACACCCTAGATGGGATCGCCCGCGCTTACAAGGGCAAGCTCTGTGCCAACGTGGATTTGGATCGGCAGAGTTTTCCCTTCCTCACGCCAGCCCAAATCCGCGAGCAGATCAAAGAGGTGGTGGAGGTGATGGGCGCTCCCGAAGGGGGCTTGATGCTCATGGCCGCCATCTATGGAGATGATGTCCCCTTGAGAAACATAGAGGCCATCTGCGAGGCGATGGAGGATTATTGCTTTCCATCTTAGGAGAGACAGATGAAACGCGTGGAAAAGCCCTGGGGCGAGGAACTCTGGGTGGCCCATAACGAGTTCTATGCCTTCAAAATCATTTGGGTGAAAAAAGGCACCCGCACCAGCCTGCAATATCATCAGACAAAGCGGGAGACGATCTACATCGATCAAGGGCTGGTCATTGCCTCGCTGGAGGATGAGACAGGCCAGATGGTGGATACCATCCTTCGCCCCGGCGATGTCATTGAGAATCCGCCCCTGCGCAAGCACCGTCTGGAGGCTTTAGAGGATACGCGCCTGATTGAAGTCTCTACCCCGCAGTTGGACGACGTGGTGAGGGTGGCTGATGACTATAACCGCTAGAGTGGACCCTAGAAAAGTGGTCATCTTTGGCGCAGGGGCCACCGGGCGAGGGCATATCGGGCAGCTCGCCTATGCCTCTGGGTATCGGCTAGTCTTTGTGGATAAGGACGAGTCTCTGGTGCGGGAGCTTTCCGCCAGCAGGCGCTACACGGTGCGCTTGGTGGGGGCCAAGGTGCATGAGGTTGTCATTGAGGACTTTACCGTTCTTCCTCTCAGTGATGAGCACGCGGTCGCGGGGGAGATCGCCAGTGCGAGGCTTGTGCTCACCGCCGTTTTAGCGGAGAACCTGCCCGGTGTCGCCAAGGCCTTGAGCCGAGGGATCATTCGCCGAGCCGAACTGGGGATAGAGGCCCCCCTCAACGTTATCGCCTGTGAGAACATGATCAATGGATCAACGACCCTGCGAGGGCACGTCCTTGAGGCCCTGGACGCCCGCTACCATGATTACCTTCGCGCCCATGTGGGCTTTCCCAACGCCATGATCTCACGCGTAGTGCCTGCGCCCAAGGCGGACCGGCTCCTATTGGAGGCCGAGGATTACAACGAGTGGCCTGTGGATCGCGGAGGCTTTTTAGGGGAGGACCCAGGCATCCAGGGGCTGTCTTTGGTGGATAACCTCCCCGCGCTCCTAGAGCGCAAGCTTTACATGCACAACACTGGCCATGCCGTCTGCGGCTATCTGGCTTGGCTCAAGGGCTACGAGGTGATGTGTGAAGCGATCATGGACCCCTGGATTCAGGCCGTCGTGCGCGGAGCGATGAACGAATCCGGCGAGGCTCTGCGGCGCAAACACGGTTTCTCTCAGGAGAGCATCGCCCGCTATGGTGAGGATTTCATCCCTCGCGTGGCCGGAAAACTGATCATCGACCCGGTGAGCCGGGTCATTCGCTCTCCGCTGCGTAAGGTCGGCCGCAACGAAAGGTTGATCGGCCCGGCCTGCATGGCCCTGGATTACGGTCTCGTGCCGAAGAACCTGGCTCTAGGCATCGCGGCACTGCTTTGTTATCGTGCTCCCGACGACCCCGAGGCGGAACAGCTGCAGCACATGCTGCACCAAGAAGGGTTGACGCAGGTGCTCCGCCAGGCTGGAGGAGTGGATCTAGAGGCCTATCCGGCCCTTGAGGACCTCGTTCAGGCCGCACTAGAGGAACTAAAGTTGCCAATTTAGGAGATGTCATGGTTATGACCCCGATCCATAGTCCCGAAGACAGCATCTTGGCTCATTACTATATTGAGACCAAGCAAAGCTTGGCCCAGGTGGCCAAGACCATCGCCGAGTTGGAGACGACGGGAAAGTGGCTGGGCAAAGGAGAGCCCAGCGAACTTTTCCTGGAATCCAAGGGAGAGGTCTACGACGTGCAAGAGACCGCCCCGGGAAAGGGGGTCATCTCTATCCTCTTCCCTCTCTCTAATCTTGACTTGGAGCGCGCCGCTTTTGCTTCGGTGTGGCTGCTTCTGATCGGCGGAGCCACTTTCGCCCTGGTGGATTATGAGAAATCGCGCTTGTTGGATTTTTCCCTCCCCGGTTGGGCCTATCGGCATTTCCCCGGACCCAAGTTCGGCATTAGGGGCACGCGCAAGCTCTTGGGTATGCAGGAGGGTGAGCTCATCGTGGGCACGATCGTCAAGCCCACCTCGGGGCTTACCCCCGAGCAGGTGGCCGAGATGTGCTATGATGCGGCGATGGGGGGTGTGCGTTTCATCAAGGATGACGAAAAGATGATGAACCCAGCCTATTGCCCCCTGGCCAAGCGGGTGAAGCTTGTCGCCGAGGGGCTGAAGCGGGCTGAGGATGCGACTGGCCAAAAGGTCCTCTATGCCCCACACATCACCGCTGGCCCAGAGCGCATTAAAGAGAACGCTTATATCGCCCTGGAGAACGGGGCCACTGCGCTTATGCTCAATTTTTTCGCCGCGGGCTTTGGCTCGTTGGAGATGTTGGCCAGAGATCCGAACATCAACGTCCCCCTTTACGCCCATTGCGGCGGGCGGGAGGCGTTGGGGCGTGCCGAGGGCCAGGGCGTGGCCCCGAACGTTATCGCCAAGTTTGCTCGGCTTGCAGGAGGGGATTATTTCCGCTCTGGGATCCTCGGCAGTTATTTGGTGGGCACGCGCGAGGAGTACATGCTCATCAATGAGACTCTACGTGCCGAGATCCCGGGAATCGTAGACGCGGTGCCCGTGCTTTCCGGAGGCCTGAACCCGCGCAACCTGGGCGAGAACCTGGCTGCCTTTGGGACAGAGATTATCGTTCTAGCGGGCACAGGGATCTTTTCTCATCCGATGGGCACGCGAGGCGGGGTGGAGGCGATGAAGCAAGCGGCAGAGGCTCACCGCCTGGGTATTTCGCCTGCCGAATATGCCCGTACGCATCCTGAGCTGGCCGCGGCGCTATCGCTATAATGGGTTCCATATTCGCTTCGCTGAATCCACCCAACTGATAGGAAAGTTATGAATACAGGTAAACTGGTGCGCATGAATCGCCTTTTCGCCCATCCTTCGGGCCGGCTTTGCTCGGTGGCGGTAGATCACTTTATCGGTTATGGCGAGGGCTTGCCCGCTGGCTTGCGGCACATCAAGGCTACCCTGGCCGCTATCGTCGCCGCCAGGCCCGATGCCATTACAATGCACAAAGGGATCGCCGCCTCGCTCTGGAGAGATCACGCGGGTGCTGTGCCTTTGATCTTGCAGAGTACTATTGCCCGCCCAGACGATACCGTCTGCGAGCAAATTGCCACTGTTGAGGACGCCGTGCGCCTAGGGGCCGACGCTTTCGCCGTGGCCGCCTTCATTCGTGGGGCGACGGAGGGGGCGCGCCTGCGCGTGGTCGCCGATTGTGTGCGCGAGGCAGCGCGTTATGAGATGCCGGTGATCTGTCATATTTACCCCCGTGATATGAGCGGTACGCCCAGGGTATCCTTCGCTTCAGAGGATATCGCCTGGGCGGTTCATTGCGCTGTGGAAGTGGGGGCAGATGTGGTTAAGGTGCCCTATTGTGGCGATGTGCGCGCTTATGCCCAGATCGTGAGCGATTGCCCTGTGCCCCTTGTCGCCGCCGGAGGCCCTCGCGCTCAAACCCTAGAGGCCGCCTTGAGCATGATCGCCGAGGTGGTGCAGAGCGGTGCGCGCGGGGCGACCATCGGGCGCAACGTTTGGGGCTTTGAAGGGGTCACTGCTGCTGTGCAGGCTTTCAAGATGGTCATTCACGAGGGCAAAACTCCCCAGGAAGCGTTGCGGGGCGTGGGCCTATGAATGCTCGTTGGGATGTCCTGGGCTTTGGTGCGGTGACGGTGGATGATTTGCTCTACGTGGAGCACTACCCCGCACCCGACAGTAAGGTGCCTGTGGTGGAAGAGCGCCGCCAAGGGGGTGGATTAACCGGCACCGCTCTGGTTGCTGCTGCCCGCCTGGGGGCCAAAGCCGCCTATTGCGGCATCCTGGGCGATGACGAGCTTTCGCGCTTTACTATCCAAGAGCTAGAGCGCGAGGGGGTGGATTGCTCGCCGGCCCTCCGCCGTGCAGGCGCGCGACCCATCCATTCGCGGATCATCGTGGATCGCTCTACGGGGCAGCGGGTGATCCTTTTCTCCTTTGCCGGATTCACAGCGCGCCGGCCCGAAGAGATGAGCGAGGAGCTCATCTCCAATTGTCGGGTGCTCTTTGTGGATCATACCGTGCTCGCGGGTGGCCTGCAGGCCATTGAACTGGCCCATGCCCATGGTATTCCCGTTGTAGGTGACGTGGAGCGCGATGTGGGGGCAGGGTTTGAGGAGCTGCTGCAAGGAATAGACCATCTCATCGTCGGGGCGCAGTTCGCTGCTCGTGCAACCGGCGAAAGCGACCCGGTGACCATGGTACGCGCCCTTTCCGGGCCAGGCCGGGCTTGCACCGTGGTCACGGTGGGCGACCTCGGTTGCTGGTACGCGGAACACGGGGGGACGGTGCAGCATTATCCGGCCTTCAAAGTGCAGGTGGTGGATACGACCGGCTGTGGGGACGTATTCCACGGCGCGTATGCGGCCTGCCTCGCCCGGGGGGAGGGGGTGCACACGGCTATCCGCGTGGCTACAGCGGCAGCGGGGATCAAGGCCACCCAACCCGGTGGCCGGGCGGGGATCCCCGATCGGGCTACAGTGGAGCGCTTTCTGGCCGGGAAACCGTAGAGACGTCCCGCCGGGAGTGTAAGTAGAGACGTCCCGTCGGGACGTCTCTACGAGGGGAATTATGAAAGGGGGCCGTGATGCTTTACAAAGGCAAGTATCGCGTTGAATCAACGAGATTGCTCGGATGGGATTATGCTTGGGCGGGCTGGTATTATGTCACGATTTGTACCTATGATAAGGCTTGTTTCTTTGGGGATGTCGTGGATGGTTCTGTGATCTTGTCCGTCGCAGGGCAGATTGTAGCAGAAGAGTGGAACAAGGCGCCCCAAATTCGCGCGAATATTGGCCTCGATGCGTGGGTGGTAATGCCCAACCATTTACATGGAATCATCATTATCAACGAGAGCGTAGAGACGTCCCGTCGGGACGTCTCTACAAAGGATGGTTTACGATCTGGGTCGCTGGGGGCAGTTGTTGGGCAATTTAAATCGATCTGTACAAAACGCATTCGGTCCGCCGGCTACTGGGACTTTCGTTGGCAAACGCGGTTCTATGATCATCTTATACGTGATGACGAGGATCTGAACCGCATTCGCGAATACATTCAGAACAACCCCATACAATGGGCGATGGACAAGTTGTACTCTGCAAGGTAACGAGACGTCCCGCCGGGCAGGTAGAGACGTCCCGGCGGGACGCCTCTACATTAAGGAGGTTCTTATGGAAAGGAAAAAGATCGCCGCGATTATCACCGAATACTTTACCCATTCGCACGCCGACGTCATCGTGGGCAAGTTCTTGCGGGGCTTTCCCTGCGACGACGGCCTTCATCCCCCACGGGTGGAGATCGCTTCCATGTACCTTGACCAGGTCAATCCGCGCGACATCGGCTTGGCCACAGCCGCCGAGTTCAATGTGCCTGTCTTCCCCAGCATCCTGCGCGCGCTGACCCTGGGCGGGGAGACGTTGGCCGTAGATGGTGTGCTGATCATCGGCGAGCATGGCGAATACGCCGTGAACGAGCTGGGCCAAGTCCTTTATCCGCGCAAGCATCTTTTTGAACAGGTGGCCGGGACGCTGGCCTCAAACAAGAGGAGCGTGCCCGTCTTTGTAGACAAGCACCTCTCCTACAACTGGCCTGACGCGCTGTGGATGTATCGGCGTGCCCAGGAGCTGAGCATACCTCTTATGGCCGGCTCTTCGCTCCCCCTCGCTTGGCGGCGGCCCTTCCTGGAGTATCCTTTGGGTACACCCCTTGAGGCGGCAGCAGTGATCGGCTACGGGCCAATTGAAATCTATGGCTTTCACGCCCTGGAGACGTTACAATGCATGGTTGAAAGACGTCGGGGCTATGAGACGGGCGTAAAGGCGGTGCAGTGTCTGGAGGGTCAGGCGGTCTGGGCATGGTTGGCGGAGAACCCCGTACACCAGTCCCTCGCCGCGAGTTGCGCTCGTTCCCTTGCGGACGCCGCCGGCCCCTGGGATAAGGCGGCGGAGCACGTCCCCGAGCCGGTGGCCTTCCTGGTGGACTATCGCGATGGTCTGAGGGCCGTCGTCTTGATACTTAACGGCTATACCCAATCCTTCGCCTTCGCCGGCCTATCAGAGGACAAGGTGCAAAGCTGCGAGTTCGTCTTGCAGGCCGGCAGCCCTTACGCTCACTTCAGCTACCTCAGCCTGAATGTTGAGGAGATGTTCCTGACGGGCAGGCCCAGCTATCCGGTGGAGCGCACGCTGCTCACGACGGGGGTCTTGGCTGCGGCGATGGAATCGCGTTACCGAGGTCATATCAAGCTGGAGACACCACATCTTGAGGTACGCTATACCCCCGTAGCCGAGGTACCCTTCCGTCCTAAAGGCCCGGCGCCAACCGGGGCGACGCTGGATCCCTGGCCGCCGAGGCGATGAGGAGCAGTGTGGTTTCTAGGGAGGTGTGTCATGCGTGCTGCGGGTCATCCGTTCAACGTTCTCAGGCCCTCCGAGGAAGAGGCCATCCATGCTAACGTCTTGCGTCTGGTGGACGAGGTGGGCTTACAGGTGGAGAACGAAAGGCTCCTGGAGCGCCTCGCCGCTGCTGGTGGGCGGGTGGATCGCGGACGGCGGCGGTTGGCCCTTTCACCCGCAGCCGCTGAGGAATTCATCGCTTCCTCAGCGCGCATCGCTTGGGAGGATAGGACACCTCAGGCATATGGTGGGGTGGATATCTATTATGGCTACTATCTGGATCCGCGCACCGACGAGTTCCTGCCCATGACAATAGAGCGGGCGCGGGAGTACTTTCAGGTGGCACGGGCTACGCCCCATGTAGATGGCTTGGGGATGTTGGGCTGCCCTCTGGAGGGAATCCCGCCCGCCCTTGAGCCACTCTATGAGCGTTATTGGTGCTGGAAGCTGGGCGCAGAACCCGATGGTTCGGTTCACCGTTTACGCTTGTTACCGTATATCCTGGAGATGTGCGAGGTGCATGCAGCAACTTGGGGCCGTCCTCTAGATGAGGTATTCAAGGCTACGGTATACCTGGTCCCGCCCCTCAAACTGGGCTACCAGGAGGCCGAGCAGGTGGCCTGGGGCGTGGAGCGCGGCCTACGCGTGGGGATCGGGGGCAGCATGCCCACGGGCGGCGCAACCGCGCCGGTGACCCTTGCGGGGATGGTGACCCTGGCCATCGCCGAGGCGTTGCTTTTGGGTTTTGTGCATCGCGCCCTGTATGGGGATCGTACTTGGCGGATTTGGATGTCGGTCACGGCAATGGATCCGCGGACGATGATGCGTCCCTTTGGCCGGCCCGATTCGGTCCTGGCCAACCTGATGGGCGCGCAGATGGCCCGCCGCTACGGGGCCGAGTTCGGTGGGGATAGCGGCCTGACGGACGCCACTCGTCCCTCGCCACAGGCTGCGGCGCAGAAGCTCCAATCCGCCCTGCCCACGTTCCTCGTTTGTGGGAGGGTGAACATACCCATGGGCCTCTTGGCGGTGGACCAAGTGTATTCGCCGGTGCAGATCGTATTGGACAGCCAAATGATGAGCGCCCTAAAACAATTTGCTCATGAGTACGAGGTTTCCGATGAAAGCATCGGCGCCGACGTCGTAGCAGCAGTGGGGCCCGGTGGCACCTTCGCCGGCGAGCCACACACGGCGGCCTGGTTTCGCCGCGAGCTATGGGAGCCGACGCTCTGGGAGCGGCGCAACTTCGCTGCTTGGAGGGAAGCCGACGGGCGCACCGACATAGATCGGGCGCGCGAGCAGGTGCTGGACATCCTGGCCGGCCCGGTTCCGCCGAGCGCCATCTCCGAAGAAGAGGATCGGGCGTTAAAGGAGATCATCCATAGGGCGATGGAGACATGATGGGTTGCATTTAGCGACGTCACAATGATTCCAGAAGCCCAAGTAGATTCTCCCCTTCAATGGCTCGCCTTTTCGTCTCATCAAGGAAAGGCATGTGAGCGAAAAGGCCGAAGGTCTGTGGAAAGGTGAGCAGGTCCAGGCAGGGCGAGAAATCGCTGGCCCACAGAAGGCGCTCTACCCCGAAGGTGGTGAGGAGTGCTTCCACATAAGGCCAGGCGGCGACGTGTGGATAGTCATAGCCCGGCTCGGTAAGGGCGTAAAAGCCGCTTAGCTTGACGCGTGGCCCGGGGAAGCTGGCCAGTGCGAGCACCTCTCTAAGAGCCTCGTCAGCCTGAGGTTTGCTGGGTGCCCGGCTTACCTTGGGGGGCAGCCCCAAATGCGAGACCAGTAGGCGCAGCTCCCCATGGCGCTGGAGGATCGGCCTCCAAGTGGCCCAGTATGGGGCCTGCGAGTTCACACTGACCAACCAGCGCCGCTCCACAAGCCAAGACCAAAAGGCCTCGGGGAGGCGCGTCAATGCCTCTTGGACCTCGGCGTCAAAAACGTACAGGCTGATGCCCACAAACCCCTGAGCTTGCCGCCGCTCTAGCTCCAAGAGGCTGGGAGGATGGCGAGGATCTACATAGGCTAGCGGACGTATCCACTTGTATTCCCGCACCCGTTGGGCCAACCAGTCGTTATTGCCCACGCACCAGGGTGCTCCCTCATAGCCGATGACCAGCGCCTGGCTAACGCCATAGTCGCTGGCCAGGGAGGCGTAACAGGCCGGCTCGTCCAGGCGCACGCCGGGCCGGCCGGCGAACGATCCGGCGAATCCCTTCTCAAAAAGATGGATGTGGGCATCGGCGCGTTCAGACATAAGCCAATGCCTCCGTCAGCGTCTTGAGGAAACGCTCTATATCGTCCATCGTGTTATAGCCGTGAATGGCCACGCGCAGCCGCCCGGCATGGGCCATGATATGGATGTTGCGCTGGTGTAGCAGATGATTGATACGCTCAAAGGCCGGGTGTCTGAAGGCGATGATCCCGGCGATGGCCTGTTCTTCTAGCGGGGTGAGCAGTTCCACGGGTAGCTTCCTAAGGCCTTCCAAACAGGCCCTGACCAATGGGCGACAGTGCGCGTCAATCGCCTCAACGCCGATTTGTTGGATATAGCCCAAGCCGGCGTTGATGGCGTACACTGCCGGGTAGTTGGGCATGCCCACGGTGAAGCTGGCTGCCCCCGGCTTGCTGATGGCCCGTTCGAAGCGATCGGCGTCAAAGGCGTTCTGCAAATTGAACCAGCCGCCTGCGGGCACGGTCAACTCCTCGGCCCGCGCGGCGGGCACCCCGACCAAACCCCCACCATGGCTGGCCAGGATCCATTTGTGGGTGGAGCTGACGATCAGATCCACGCCGGATAGGTTCAAGGGGATGCGTCCCAGCGCCTGGGTCACGTCCAGGGCGAGCAAGGCAGGGGAGTGTTTGCGCACGGCCTGGACCACAGCCTCCAAGGGGATCATGAAGCCATTGTAAAAGCTCACCAGAGATACCGTCACCAGGCGTGTCTTGGGGCTGAGCAAGGGGATAAGATCCTCTACGCGCAGCGCCCCCTGGACCGATCGCCAGAGCTTGACCGTAGCCGGGCAGACAGGCTGCAGCCAGGGCGTGGCTCCGGCAGGAAAGTCCAGGTCGTTGATGATCACCTCGTCGCCCGGACGCAGTCGCAAGGCCAATGCCGCCAGGTTATAGGCCTCCGAGGAGCAAGAGCAGATGCTCACCTCCTGGGGGCTCAAGCCATAGGCTTGGGCCACGCGCGCCTTGGCCTGCTCCCATTGCGCCTCGTGGAGCTTGCGGCCATCCATCCCCAGGAGCTTGTCTTGGGCATAGTGATTCAGAGCGTCCAATACGGCGCGTGGCGGGATACCCTCTGCGGCGGTGTTGAGATAGCTCATCCCGGCCAACAGGGGGAAATCGGCCTTTCGGGTGGCTTCGGTCAGCATGGTGTATTCCCTTTCGTGATCTCTGATATTTGGTTCAACGCAAGAGGCCGTACGTTGTCGTGTACCCGTGAGGGCATGAACGCCTGACGGCGTCACTACGAACGTTCGTAGTGTGCCCGTAAGGGCATGATAACGCCTGACGGCGTCACTACGAACACGGTTTTCCCATCAAATTCAGATACACCTCCACCGCCCGCTCGAGCTGGGCCAGCTCCAGCCATTCATCGCTCGTATGGGCCTGGGCGATGTGCCCCGGGCCCAAGACGACCGAGGGAATCCCCACCTCGGCCAGGGTGCTGGCGTCCGTGCCATAAGTCACCCCGCCGGCCTCGGTAGGCAGCCCCAGATCACCCAGGACGCGCTGCACAAGAGCGGCAAAGGCCTCATGGCCAGCCGGATCCAGCGGCGGGTCAATGAACGGCTCGCTCATAGAGTATTTCAGGCCCGGCACGCGTTCTTTGAGTGCCTCTAGGATGTGGGTCACCTCCGGCAAAACCTGTTGCGGGTCCTCGCCGGGCACCAGGCGACGGTCCAACCAGATCTCGCATAGGTCCGGGATCATGTTGATCTGCGTTCCGCCGCGGATCATATTGATGCTGCATTGGGCCTTGCCCACGAGAGGGTGCCTGGCTTGCAGGTTAGGGATATAGCGCGACTCAATAGCATCGATCACTCGCACCATCATGCTGATCGCCGAGCGTCCTCGGGAGGGGTCGGCGGAGTGCGCGGCCAGGCCGTGGGTGCGAATGGACCAGCGCACGATGCCGGCATGGGCCACAACGAGATGCAATTCGGTGGGCTCGCCGACGATAGCCCCTAGTGGCTTCCAGCCCAATTCTGCCAGGTGACGGTCAACGAAAGCCTTCACGCCCATCTTGTGGGCCTCTTCATCTACGCTGAAAAGCAGAGCCACGTTATATGGCCCATGTTCTTCGGCAGCATAGCGACATAAGGCCCAAAGCATGGCCGCGCCGGAGCCTTTGGTATCGCAGGCTCCGCGCCCATAGAGGCGCCCCTGCTTGATCTGGGGAGTAAAGGGCTCGATGGTCATGCCCTCTGTCCCGGCGGTATCCAAGTGGCTCTCAAAGAGGAGCCAAGGCGCGGCCTCATCCACCACGTGATAGATCAGGAGGTTAAAATCACCCTCTGTGATCGTGAGGCGACGCGTATCCAGGCCCCAGGCCTGGGCCACTCCCTCTAGGTATTCCGCCAGGGGTCGCTCGGCGTGAGGACAGCCGGAGAAGGCTGCGTTGCGCGAGTCTATCGCCACCATAGCCGCCAAAAGCTCCTGGCAGGTGACGGGCTGCTTGATGTGCTCAGACATCCTGTACCTCTTTCTGGACGTGGGACTCACTGCAAAGACGCGGAGCCTTCCCGTTATTACTCTGCTCCTCTCCGCGCGCTCTGCGTCTCTGCGGTTGATGCCTCTCCCTATAGGGCCCCGCTGTCGGGCTTTGACAGCGGCTGTGCCCGCATTCTATAATCGCCTAGTCGCAATATCAACCGCTTCAGGAGCAACGCCATGAAACGTTTCGCCAAGATGGCCCGCCTCAAGCCGGACAAGGTGGAGTTCTACAAGCGCATCCATGCCGCCGTCTGGCCGGAGGTGTTGGAGCTCATCCGTAAGGGGCACATTCACAACTATTCCATCTTTTACCGCGATGGTTACCTCTTCAGTTACCTAGAGTATGATGAGCGCCCGGGCGACGACGAGTCAAGCAGCATACCCCTCGAGCAGCTCAAGCAGAAGAACAGGGAATGGGCCGAGCTCTGCCTGCCCTGCTTTGATCGCCTGGAAACCGCCCAGCCCGGTGAGATCGAGTGTCCCATGGAAGAGGTCTTTCACACCGACTAGTCCCAGGCAACCTTTACCCAAGTTGCCGGTCCAGGCAGGCCAAAGGCGCTCACTGAGCGCGCCTCGAATAAGTTCTCGCCGCGCTGAAGGGGCCATGCACACTCGGCCGGCGACTCCTCCCATTCGCCGCCATTCAGCCTGACCTGGAAACCTTGCA
>DAOTVR010000375.1:0-7320 GCA_034436315.1 Anaerolineae bacterium | reverse complement strand
AGTTTGGGCGAGGAGCCGAGCGACGCGCGCATCGTGCAGGTCAAGTCCCCGGCGGCGTTTCGGGCCGCTTATGGCCCATTGGCCGATGAGATCCTGATCATTGACTCACCGGGGATCTCTACGCCCAAGTTAAGCTCCCTACCCTGGAAGCGCTTGCGGCGGCCGATTTACCCGCTGGACCCAGAGACTGTTTATAGTTGTTGAGTCATTTACGTCCCTTCAAGGGGAAACAACGATTAGATCGGATGTCTATATCGCTTAAAGTCATCCTATTCACGAAAGGGAGATCCAGATGACTAAAGGAGGAGATTTTCAGCTTCATAAGAGCGTGGCACTCTATGAGCGTGCGCGGCGGGTCATGCCGGGAGGCGTCAACGCCTCGGCTCGGCTTAATCCGGCGTTGAGACATCCCCTCTTCATCCAGCGAGGAGAGGGAGCCTATCTCTACGATGTGGACGGTCACCGTTACATTGATTATTGCCTCTCGCACGGGGCGAGCCTATTAGGCCACGGACACCCGGCAATCCGCGCGGCAGTGCAGGAAGCCCTGGAGATGGGCGTCCTTTGCGCTTACGAGACCGAGGTGCAGGTGGAGGTGGCCGAGCAGCTCACGCGCCTTTTCCCCGGCATGGATATGGTGCGTTATACCTGTACGGGCACGGAGGCCACCCGGCATGCTCTGCGCGTGGCTCGCGCTTACACGGGGCGGTATGGGGTAATCAAGTTTGAGGGGCACTACCATGGCGTGAACGACACCGTGGGCTACAGCCATTGGCCCAAGCTGGAACTGGCCGGCCCGGCGGATCGTCCTCGTCCCGTGCCCGATTCGGCGGGCATCCCCCCGGCGAACAACGAGCTGGTGACCATCCTGCCCTTCAACGATGTAGCATCTTTAGAGCGTTGCCTAGAGGAAAAGGGGAAAGAGATCGCGGCGCTGATCATGGAGCCGATCAACTATGACTCCTGCGGTCTACGTCCCACGCCCGAGTTCTTGCAGGCCGTGCGCGAACGCACCCGTGAGTTGGGCATCGTGCTCATCTTTGATGAAGTGCTCAGCGGCTTTCGCGTCAGGCTGGGAGCCGCGTTGGGGGATGCGGTGATCCCGGATATGACCGTCTTGGGCAAGGCCGTGGGCGGGGGGATGCCGCTCTCCGTCTTCATGGGCAAGCGCGAGATCATGGAGACCTGCACCCCTGTAGGCAAGGCGCTACACAGTGGCACCTATAACGCGCATCTGACGCTGGTCATTGCCGCGCGGGCTTTCTTACAAGTGGCAAGCCAGCCCGGCTTTTACGAGCACCTTAACGCCCTGGGCGAGCGGCTTTATAGCGGGATGCGGGAGATCTTTGCCCGGCGGGGGATCAAGGCCTGGGTCCAGGGAGTGGGTTGTCGCTTCGGGTTGCTCTTTGGGCTGGATGCTGAGCCGCGCAACTACCGCGACGTGGCCAAACAGGATTTGGGCAAGATGGCCGCGTTCCACCTGGCGTGCCTCAAGCGAGGTGTGTACCTACACCATCTCTCGCCCCACCATGGCTATTCTTACGTCCACACGATGGCCGATATAGATGAGACGCTGAACGTGATGGATGAGGCGGCGGCCGAAGTCAAGGGATGAAGGCAGAAGTATGAGGGATGAAACCGGAACTCCGCCGGGGGAGGAGTGTCTCGATTTGGGCGTCTCTGAGGATGGGCATGCAGCGAAGATCAGGGAGCTAAAGCGGCGCATTGCCGAGCTGCGAGCGCGCTTGCCGAGGCATTCTGCGCCTACGGTGATGATGGTCGAGCTAGATGAACTGGAGGATGATCTGCGCAGGCTGAAGAGTGAACTCGATCTGAATAACAAATAGGAGCAGAAAGGTGGAAAAGATTCCCATTGCTTTGCAGCTTTACTCGGTGCGAAAGGCTTGTGAGAAGGATTTACCGGGCACCCTTGAGGCCGTGGCTAAGATGGGCTATGACGGCGTGGAGTTCGCCGGTTACTACGGTCGTTCGGCCAAAGAACTGCGCCGGATGCTGGATGATCTGGGGCTCAAGGTGGCCGGCACGCACATCAGCTTGGATTCGCTCTTGGGGGATAATCTCCCGGCCACGGTGGAGTTCAACCGCATCCTGGGCAACCGTTTCCTGATCGTGCCCAGCCTGCCCAAGGAGCGGACGGCCTCGCGGGCGGCCTGGCTGGAGACGGCGCGCATCTTTAACGAGATCGCAGAGAAGCTCGCTCCAGAGGGGATGCTCACGGGCTACCATAACCACTTTACCGAATTCGCTCCCTTGGAAGGGGAGCTGCCCTGGGACACGTTCTTTGGCCATACGCGCCAAGACGTGATCATGCAACTGGACACGGGGAACGCCTTACATGGTGGCGCCGACCCTATTCCCTTCCTGGAGCGCTATCCGGGCCGGGCAATCACCGTGCACCTCAAGGAATACTCCACCAGCTACGACCGCGCCCTCATCGGCGAGGGGCTCGTGCGCTGGCAGGATCTCTTCCGCCTTTGCGAGACGATCGGGGGCACGCAGTGGTACATCGTGGAGCAGGAAAACTATGCCCTGCCGCCCCTGGAATGCGTGAGGCGTTGCATAGAGACGCTCAGAAGCTGGGGAAAGTAGGATTCACGGCTTTGGCGGCGGGCCGTAGTAGTAAAGGCTCGTTGAGCCAGCCTCAACCACATCCTGGAATTCGGTGCAGTCGCGCCCCAGCAAGCGGTTGGAATAGACCTCCCATACATCCGCGCGGTGTGGCAGGCGAATCGTCTTGACCCCCGCGCGGACGGTGTGTAGCGCCACATAGGCGCGGTCGGCATAGAGCACGTCCTCGGACTCGCAATAGATGTGCACGCCGGCATAGCGGGCCAGCTCTTTGAGGACGCCTGGCGGGATATTCGGCGCTGCAGAATAGACGCTGGCCCAGTCCTCGTGCTCTTTTACGACGAAACCCGGCTCACAACGTCCCTGGTTGATGACAACCGTGCCTAGAGTGATGGCCTCGGGATCATCCACAGTGAAGAGCGGTCCGAGGCGCATATCGGTGCCCCAGAAGGTGGACGTAGGCAGGTTGCGGGTGATGGGATGCTCAAAGTTGCTGATGTAGATGTTTGCCCCCCACTGGCGCGCGGTCAAGCGCAAACGAATATCGGTCAGATCGGCGCAGTGCTCCACGGAGAGGTCCTCGTCCACAAAGCCGGGCGCATAGAGCCAAAGGGCTACCTTCCCATCACGGCGTAAGAGCGCCTTGACCCTCTCGCGTTCGGCGGCGGAAAAGTGAAAAGTGTTCATAAAGAAGTAGAGCTTGTACTCCTTCGCTCGGCCCTCCAAAAGGTCGCTAAGGAGGATGAAATCGGCCGGTGCCCCCATGCGGGCGATACCCCAGGCGCGGTTACGCCAGTTGGGGATGTCAAAGTTGTTCAGGGTAGAGCGATAGAAGGAGCTTTCGGCGTCAATGACGATGGCCACCTCGGCCGCCGAGGAGCGATCCGGCAGGGAGAGATGATGGCGGCCGAGCTCTAGGGAGCGGCGAAAGATCTCCATCAGCTCTGGCTCGGCATAGGCCCCTCCTGTGGGTTTGCCCCAGTCGCACCACCAGGCTCCGGCAGAATGGGTGAGGATGTTGGCGATCTGGCGCTTGAGCACCGCGGCCGTCTCGCGGGTGTTGCGCGTCTGGCCGTAGAAAGAGTCCTTGGGCCAGAGGTGGGTACGCATATCCTCCTCGCTGATCCAGAGCTTGCCGGCGCGGCGTACGCTGGCTTGGGGGGACATAAAGCCTCCCTCCCCGCCAACCCAGCGGAAGCCGTAGGAGTAAGGGCTGGAAAGGAAATCCACGTTGGGTGAGGCCAGGACCTCCTTCAGCCCGGCATGTCCCGAACGCGCCGCAGCCGAATGGGCCACGTCGGCATCGGCGAGGCGCTGGCCGAAGAAACCGTTGTTCCAGACCATCTCCTGAAGATAACCGTAAAAGACTCCCGCCAGATGTTGGCGATGGCAAGCCTCCTTGGCTACCCCGCACAGGGTGTGGATGTCATGGGCGACGATATGCGCTAGGCAACGGAAATGGTCAATGGCCCTTCGGCGCCGCCGGGGGTCTTTGAAGAGGAAGAGGTCGGTATCCCCTTGCTCGGCGGGTGAGGGGATCAGGTCCTGATCGAAATCCACGCTATCATCGGCCCAGGCAGCGCGCAAGGCCTGAACGTCGTTATGGTACTCGGCGCAAAGCCATTCCCTGAAAGCGGCTTGCATGGGGGCAGAATAGTCCCCGGCCCAATCCTCCATCGGCCCGATCTTGACCCACTCGGCACTATCGCCTCCGCAGACCAGATAGCCCAGGATATGGTCCGCAAGGCCATCTTCGTAGAGGAAACGGATCAAGGCGCGCAGGAACTTGCCCGCGTCGCGCAGCCAATGCTGCGAGGCATAAGAAGGGGTGAGGTAAATCCCCTTGGCCCGCGGTTCAAGCACCTCACACTCGGCGGGGTACTGGCGCAGCCAGGCCGATTCGTCGCCGCGCGGCTCCACGCCGACGCGCAGGAGGAATTGGGCTTGGGGATCTAGGCGGATATAGCGTTTGAGGCCATCCAAGCGAGCAAAGGCCTCTAAGGGGAACTCTCCTGTAGAAGGGTCGTAGGCGTCGTCAAAGCGGACGGGCATATCCAAGGAGTAGAAATGGAAGCCGGCGTCGCGGAAGGACTCAAAGTTCGGCTCACCTTGCCAGCCGCTTTCAGGGTCACGAAAGTTCAACAGATAGAAGGCAGCAAAAGTGGGCTGGCCGTCCATGAAGAGGGTCGGCGAGCCATGGTGATCTTTGACTTCGAAGACGGACATGGTCGGACCTCCTTATTTATTAAGGATGAAGGCGGAAGGATGAAGGATAAGACGGCCCCGCTCATGCCTTCTGCCTCGCTAGTGGTGGAAGAGGCGAATGCCGGTGAAGCACATCACCATCCCGTACTCGTTGCAGGCGGCGATGACGCTGGCGTCGTTGACCGAGCCGCCGGGCTGGGCGACGTAGCTCACGCCGCTGCGCCAGGCGCGGTCAATGCAATCGCGGAAGGGGAAGTAGGCATCGGAGCTGAGGGCCACGCCTTTGATCCGATCCAGCCAAGCGCGCCTCTCCTCGCGCGTCAGCCGCTTGGGGACGACCTGGAAGGCCTTTTCCCAAGCGGCCTCCTCGGCGGGGGAGAGGTCATCCATGAAGTAGAGGTCTATGGCGTTGTTGCGCTCGGCGCGGGGCAGGTCGGGGGCGAACTTGAGCTCCAACACCGCCGGATGCTGGCGCAGGAACCAGAGGTCCGATTTGCCCGCCGCCAAGCGGGTGCAATGGATGCGCGATTGCTGCCCGGCGCCCACGCCGGTCACCTGGCCGTTATAGGCCAGGCAGACGGAGTTGGACTGAGTGTACTTGAGGGCCACGGTGGCCACGGTCAAGTCGCGCAGGGCGGTGGGGGGCAGGTCCGTGGCGTTGGTGACGACGCGCTGAAAGACCTCCGGCGAGAGGACGACGTCGTTGCGCCTTTGCTCGAGCCAGAGGCCGTAGACCTGACGGCGCTCCATCGGGGGCGGCTCATAGTTGGGGTCTATGCGTAGGACGCGATAGGTGCCCTCGCGCTTCTTACGCAGAATCTCCAGGGCTTTGGGTTCGTAATCGGGGGCGATGATGCCGTCGGAGACCTCGCGGCGGATGAGCCGGGCGGTGGGGACGTCGCAAGTGTCGCTCAGGGCGACCCAATCGCCGAAGGAGGACATGCGATCGGCGCCGCGCGCGCGGGCATAGGCCGTGGCGATGGGGGAAAGCTCCAGATCCTCCACGAAGCAGGAGATCTTCTCCGTCTCGCTCAAGGGGATGGCCAAGGCCGCGCCGGCGGGGCTGACGTGCTTGAAGGAGGCCGCGGCGGGGAGGCCCGTCAGGCGCTTGAGCTCGCGCACTAACTGCCAGGAATTGAGGGCGTCCAGGAGGTTGATGTAGCCGGGGCTGCCGTTAAGCACCTCAAAGGGCAGCGCACCGTCCTCGACATAAACGCGGGCGGGCTTCTGGTGAGGGTTCATGCCGTAACGCAGGGTCATCTCGCTGATGGCCATAAACATCTCCTTCGGTGATGGGATAGCGAGTCGGTCTAAACGCTGGATGCGAGCGTTGTGGAGGTATTCTAGTTACGCTTGAGGCCGTTGACAAGCGGGGGAGCGATTGAGGCGTTGCACGGTATTAAGCCATGCTGTATACTGGAGTAGAGGCGCTTTAGGTTGATTATATAGAGGGGTTTCGTAAGAGGTGCTAAGGGGAGGATCAGACTGATTGCAGAGTCTCCTTTAGGGGTGCAAAAGAGGGATTCCGCATAATCGGTGGTTGGGTGGTTTTATCTGAGTAGTGCAGGGGATGTTCTATGTCGGCAAAGTGCACGTTACGTGGCGCAAGAAATCAACAGGTTGGACGAGCTGGTGAATATTTCGTCGTCGCTGAATTGAACAAACGCGGGGCGTTTGCTGTGCCTTTTGCTGGAAATATGCCCAAGATCGATGTCATTGCGTGCAACAGCGATGAAAGTCGCACGGTTTACATTCAGGTTAAGACGAAGCGCGGCGGGAAGAACTGGCACTCAAGTATTGTTGGCAGTCAGCCGATGTCTCCAAAAGCCGATGAAGACCACTTTTGGGTGTTTGTTGATTTGGGTGATACCAATACATGCCCACGCTACTGGATTGTGCCAGAATGGTGGATAAAAGATAACATCTACAAGACACACCAGGCTTATCTAAACAGACACGATGGCATACGTCCTGGGAATCCAGATTCGACACATCACTCGATTGATGAGAGTAGACTTGAACAATGGAAAGACCGCTGGGATATCCTGGGCATCTTTGATCGTCAGTGATAACAGTATGGTCTCAATTTCAAGATAGCCACCCAACCTGCGACTGGGTCAGACGGCACTTCGCGGTATGGCTCAACTGCAACTCGTTGGGCGGCCTACATGGGTAAGTGGGCCAGAGGGTGGGAGATGAAAGATTTGGTAGCAATGTTTCCGATGGACGAGATTGCCGAATTCTGTCGGCGCTGGAAGATTCAAGAGATGGCGGTGTTTGGCTCTGTGTTACGCGCGGATTTTGATTCAGAGAGCGATATTTTATTGTGACGTTCGATGACGACACAGAGTGGAGTTTGCTGGATCATGTCAGAATGCAGCAGGAACTTCAGGCTATTCTTAATTTGTACAGGACATGCAAAAGGAGGATTTTCTTGAAGACCCAGTCTGCCGTGCTCTATCAGTTGATTGTGATTGGTGAAGCGGCCAAGCGGCTGTCCTTTGAGTTGCGCGGGCAACACCCGGA
>DAOTVR010000374.1:0-4617 GCA_034436315.1 Anaerolineae bacterium | reverse complement strand
TGTCTCGGCAGATGCCCGCTATGTGTTGACCGAGCGCTTGAGCGACCAGGGAGCTCAATTGCTCTTGTATGACTTGCAGGAGGGCAGGAATGCTCGGCCTAGGGCCTGGCAGCATCCCGCTGGCTCGTACAGTGTTTTCCATGTTTGGTCTCCCGATGGGCGCTATGTGGCCTATCTGCTTCGTGAGGGCCGAAATTTCTCCGACGAATCCACAAAGGGCCTCGGCCTTTGGGTGCTTGATGTGGCCGAGATGCAGGCCAAGAAGGTGCTAGAAGAGCCTGATGCCGCTTCTTCTTTGTTTGGTTGGACGCCCGATGGGGCCTATATCATCGGCCATCACCGAAGCAGCGCCCAGGATGAGTATTGGTATGCCGTGCGCCCCGATGGGGGTGATCGTCGCCTGCTCTCCCTGGGGCCTCAAGCTGAGGTGTTGGGCTGGATGCCCTCTCCCGAAGCGAATGTGCCCAAGGTGGTCATGGACCCTTGGCAGGCACGCTTCCTGGCCACTGTGAATGATCCCGGCGCTATGGCCGAAGTGGTGGCCCAGTTCGTCGCTTCTCAGGGCAAGGTGACGGATGAGGCCCTATCGGAGAAAGTGCACAAGTATCTAAAGGATGCCGGGTGGCAGCTTGACCTCGCGGGACCGCGCATCAAGCGCCTGACGCAAGAGATCGCCCTGGCTCAACTACCGCCCATGGCGATTTATGTCCTGGAGGCGGGGCACGCCCAACTCGTGGCCAGCGGCGATTTGATCCTGGATGCGCGCCTTGAGGGTAACGATCTGGGCTTGATCTTCGGCGTCATCGGGGCCAGCTCGATCCAGCCGGCTTTCTCCTTGCTTCGCCGCCAGGAGGATGCGACATGGCTCACCGTGTGGAGCCCTCAGGGATGTCGGGATTGGATCACCACAGATGGCGAGATCAAGTTCGTGGGCAAGGGATTGAATACGCTACAAGTCTCCGGCTCCTCGTTCGGGCTTGACGTGGGCGAGGATGAGGTCTTTAGCGAGTGTCACGCCTGCCCGCATCGCCGTCTGGTGGCCACCTGGTCTCGGCGGGGCGATGTGTACGTGCGGCAAACCAAGCTCAAGGCCGACGCCTCCATGGCCGAGGTCATCTGGGAGATGACCGAGCGCAGACCGTACGCTATCCTCTATGAGTGCCTGAGGCGGGTGCGGCGCGGTTTGTCGGCGAATGAACTGATCAGCGACAAGAGCGTGTTGAGTCAGATTGAGGGGCTAGGCCTATTGGGCAAGGACGTACGCTTGATTCCCGAGGAGGAGCGTGCCAACGAGGTGCTTTTCAGCGATGCACTGAGCCAAAGGCGCTTTCGGGCCACCATTGAGGGTGGGCGCGTCATGCATATTGAGCGCCTCGCCGATTGAGCAGCCCTCGGCTACACATATACAGTCCGAATTGGACAAGCGAGACGATCCGCATATACTTAGGGGCCAGATAACGCTTGCTGTGTCTTGGGAGGAGGTCAATTGCCTAACACCAAATCTGCCCTGAAGCGCATGCGCCAGAATGAGAAGCGGCGCATTCGCAATCGCATAATACGTTCCAGGATGCGCACGTTCGTCAAGAAGGCGAGAGAGGCGATTGCGGCGGGTGATCATGCCCTGGCCGCTGAGGCTGTGCGGGAGGCCGTCAGTCAGCTAGACCGCGCGGCCCAGAAGGGCGTTATTCACCGCAACGCCGCTGCCCGCCGTAAATCGCGCCTGATGAAGCGCCTTAACGCGCTACAAGCAGCACAAGCCGCGAGCTAGCTGCCGTTTTATCGCCTTATCATAGAGGCTCTGAGGACATCGCCGGGTCATTGGGCGATGTCTTTCGCTGTTTATGAGGGGCGCGCAGCGGGCACCCTGTATAGCCTGATATCCCCCTGGGCATACACCAGCTCCAGAAACGAGGCGTACCACTCTAGCCTCTCAGGGCCTATGTCGTATGTTGCTTTCTCGTGTTCTCCTATATACAGATAGATAGCCCCGTAGCGGCGTAAGACGCTGAGGACTTTTTCTCGGTCCCGACCGGTGTAGATCTCCTCCAGATCGGGGAGGCGCGCCAGGACCTCCTCATCTCCCCCGCGCCATTGGGCCTCATGCCCCATCCAGCCGAGGATCGTGGGCAAGCCCGTCCAAGAGGAGAGGCGGTTGTGCGAGGGATAGTAGTCTTCTCCGGCCGCTTCTACCAGCACGTCCCCCGGCCGGGCATGCTTGACCAACCAGAGGAAGGCCCCGTATTCGCCTGGGGATTCCTGGCGCAAGAAGGCCGTGCCATCCAGCGTCGGTTGGCCACGATAACCTCCGCCTCGGGTATAGGCCGCGGCGAAGGGGTAATAGAGACAGGCGCAAAGGAGCAGCGCGCTCGCCCACACTACGATCCGATGCCGGCCCCTCGCCCGCCAGAGGCGGGAGGCGGCCACAACGCCCCCAACACCCAGAAGCACCCAGGCCTGATAATAGAGCTTGAAGATCGTGTTCATGCGCGTATCAAACAGGTCACGCAGGTAAAAGAACTCGGCGGCGTAGGTCAGGCCTAAGCCGACTACGATTAGGGCATACCAGAGGGTTTGTGCGCCTCCGCACTCACGCTCCGCGCGCAGGGCACGGAAACAGTTGATCAAAGAGGCGGCCAGTAGCCCGCTCTGCAGGAGGAGCAGCCAGGGGCCAACGTAAGCGAGCATCCCCAGACCTAGGAGCAGTCGCCCCCAGCCCCCCAGAAGCGCCGTCCCCAGCCAGGGTAACAGGAAAAGCGCGCCCCATAAGCTTACCAAGCGCCGCCACGGGACTATGGCCAGCGAGTTTCCCAGCTCTCTAAGGGTCTCGGCCGTTATGGGCATCAGCCAGAGGCCGAAGAAAAGCAAATAGTGCTTCAGGGGCGTTTTGGCATAGTAGGCGAGCCCGATCCCTTGGGCTTGGGAACGCAGTTTGAGGTAGAAGGGAAGATAGAGGAACACGCTCCCCAACCCCATCCAAGCTCCCAAGGTGAGGCTGTCCCTCAACCAAAGGCGCCAGGAGGCGCACCCCCGCCAGCGCCCCAGGGCAAAGGCCAGGAGGCCGACCAAAGCCAAGGTGGGCAGGTCCCAACTATTCAGGAAGCCGAGCGCCCCAAAGATCAAGGGTACAGCCCAAAGGCGTCCTTGGGGCCATCGACCGGTCTCCGGCCCCTCCCGGCCCAGGAGGTAGAGCGCTACGCTCGTCTCCAAGGCCAGGAGGACGTAAGGCAGCGACATAACGTGTGGGTGCAGGTCGCCGAGGACGAAGCTGAAGGCGGGGAACTCGGTGATCACCGTGGGCGAGCGGCCGAGGAAGTTGCGGTCAAGGGTGATGCGGCTGGCGCGCCACCACCACCACGCCCCGCCGGGCAATAACTCGCCGCTTGGTTTGGCCTCGGCTAGGCCCGGCACATCCAGCCAGCGATAGAAGGCCTCCGAACCGATGCCGAGCGCGCGGAGAAGCTCCAGCGGCCCTTCCAAGTTACTGGCCAAGAGGAGCGCAATGCCCCCCAGGAGGCTGAAAATCCTTACAGCCCGGCCGTGCTTTTGCGCTTTAGCGCTGTCTAGGCGAAGCAACTCGTAGATAAGGGCATAACCGCCTACGAGGGTCATGGCGAAGGTGTGGGCCAGGCCCAGGTTGTAGCCCACGCCCGCGGGCGCACCGATCAGCTTGGTGAGGAGGGCGATGATCAGGTAGCCGAAATAATAGTAGCTGATGGAATGCCCTGCGAGCCAAGGATCGTTGGGAGGCATACGCGGGCTGCGCAGGCAGGCGTTTAGGAAGGCGAAATCCATCGGCTCCTCGGTGTGATCAATAGCCGGGTCATACGCCTTGTGTGCAGCGTAAAGCGCGAGGCCAAGGGAGAAGAGTAATTCCACGGTGAGAAGATGGGGCCACTCCTGCCGCAAAGAGACCGAAAGCTCGGCTCGCTTGCGCGCCCAGCAGAGGAGCCCCAGGAGAGCGAATCCCCCCGCCACAACCCACATGTAGGTGGTGCTATTCGGCAAGCCCCCCAGGACCCCGCAAAGCCAATAGAGGTAAGAAAAGAGGATAAGCCCCAGGGCACGTGCCCAAGGATAACCCTTGCCGCAGGTTTTGGGAAGGGCCGAGGCACTCAGCGGCCAAGCCAGCCAGCCTATGGCCGATGTCGCCAGCCACCAAAGGAAGAGTGCAAGCATGAAAGCTATCCGGCGCTTTCGCAAATGGAAGGCAGCATGGCTATTTTAATCCGAGATCGCCGCGAATCAACTCCGAGGGCGCGTCGCGTCAGAATCGGTGGCCATCTCCTGCTCGATCTCTTCCTCCAGACGGACTAATTCCGCTGAGAGAGCGCGGGGCGCGGCTCCGTCTAGGGGGATCTCGCGGCGCACGTGCCCGGGTTGTGGGGAGAGGATGATCACACGGTCGGCGAGGATCAGGGCCTCGCGGATGCTATGGGTCACGAAGAGTACCGTCTTGCCCGTGCAGGTGGCGCGGATTTCGCGCTGCAAGCGCGAGCGCAGGAGGGCGTCCACCGCCGCGAGCGGCTCGTCCATAAGCAGCACCTGTGGGTCGAGCACCAACGCCCGCGCCAGGGCGAGGGTGCAAGTCAAGTTTTAGGAAGACATAAAATATGATAC
>DAOTVR010000373.1:0-4930 GCA_034436315.1 Anaerolineae bacterium | reverse complement strand
GTTCCCCGCAACCGGAGCGAGTAGCCGGTCCGAGGCAGATATACCCTTGAGCGAGAAAGCACGTCTTAGGATCGGGAGCACTAGTAGCCACACGCTTGAATTCTCTGATAGCGAGCTTCTCGGGTTTGGTCTCGTTGAGTGGACAAGTATCGCATTGCGATTTGTTTGGCGCCAATACGGCTCCCCTTTCAGGCAACTTCCCTTCCAAGATAGCTCTAACCGCTTCCCCAACCAGGCTTGTCGGGGGTGGACAACCGGGCAGGTAATAGTCAACGTCAATGGTTTGGTCAAGTGTTTTGACTGTATCGTAAAAGCTAGGTAGATCAAGCTCGTGCCCGTCCACCAGGGTGGACACGCAAGGGAAAGTTTTAGCGGAATTATCTGCAGTAGGGACGGTCATATATTTGCGCTGAAAGATCAACTCTCTATTGGCTGTATTACCTAGGCTGGGGATACCCCCAAGGTGTGCACAAGAACCAAAAGCCACGATCAACTGTGACTTTTGGCGCAACAGTTTGACCCATTCCTCTTGTTCGGAGAGCCTCACCGCACCGTTAATAAAGCTGACGGCGATCTCTCCATCAGACAGGGCTTCGATATCACGGCGCTTAAAGTCCAACGCCACAGGCCAAAGCACGATGTCCACCGCAGCAACAACCTTGAGGATATCCTCATTGAGGTCTACTACGGTCTCTTCACAGCCTCCACAACTTGCACACCAATAGAAAGCTACTTTCGGTTTGCTCGTCACGTGTGCCTCCCCGCGACATATCCCTAGCTTGCCATCCAAATCGTCCTCGTCACCTTCTCGTGGGCCAATTGAGCGGCCCCAGGCTCCTGATGGTTTCTGTCATCTCTCTGATAACCTGGGCGAACTTGCCGCTCTCAGAGGCCGAAATCCACTCCAGTCGCACCCTTTCCTTCTCAATGCCGAACTGTTCCAACAGTTTGATCAACAAAGGGTAGCGGCGCATCGCCTTGATATTTCCACTCTGATAGTGGCAATCCGCCGGAGGATGACAGCCAGCGATCAAGACCCCATCTGCACCATCGGCCAGCGCTTTCATCACGAAGGACGGATCTACCCGCCCTGAACACATCACCCTTATGGGGACCACGTTCGGGGGATATTTCAGGCGGCTGGTACCTGCCAAATCGGCGCCCGGGTAACTGCACCAGCGACAAAGGAAACCGATGATCTTGGGCTCAAAACTTTTCGCGTCCATCTTTAGGGCTTCCCCTCTCACGCATACCTAGTGGCCTCAGTAACTCTCCAGGAAGTTGCGCACTTCGGCATAGCTGAAGACAGGGCCATCGGTGCAGACATACTTTTCCCCCAAGTTGCAGCGGCCACATTTGCCTATTCCGCATTTCATCTTGGCTTCCAAGGTCATGATCATCTGCTCAGGAGAAAAGCCAAGCTTGGCCAGAGTGAGCATAACGAACTTGATCATGACCGGCGGCCCACACGTGATGGTTACCGCATTCTCCGGTGAGGGAGCCACCTTCTCCAATAGTTCGGTAATCAGCCCTACATGGCCTTTCCAAGTCTCATCACCTTGGTCAACGGTAAGATGCAACTCGGTATTCGGAGCTGCTCGCCAACTATCAAATTCCTCCTTGAAGATCAGCAAGGAGGGCAAGCGAGCCGCCCACAAGATGGTCAGTTTGCCATAATCGGCACGGTTATCCAGGATGGTATGAATAACCGGCCGCAAGGGCGCGCCGCCTATACCCCCGCCTAAAAGGATAACGTTCTTGCCGTGCATGTCATCCAGAGGAAACCAATTGCCAAAAGGTCCCCGAACGCCCACCACATCACCTTCATCCAGGCGGTGGAGTGCTTCCGTAACAGTGCCTATCTTGTTTACAGCAAACTCTAGCACCTGGCTACGGTGTGGTGTGGACGTCAGACAAAAAGGCGCTTCCCCTACCCCAAAAGCAGAAAGGAAAGCAAATTGGCCGGGACGGTAAGGAGGGCGAGTTTGGAAACCTCCTTTGCCCTCCTGCCGTTCATCAAGCGCCACCCGGAACAGCTTGATGTCGGTAGCCAAATCCCTTACTTCTATCAACGTGCCAAGAGACGGACGATATGGATTCATCGCCAAAGCCGTCCTCCCTTCGCTTATAACGCCGCTAGCCTCTCAAGAACCTCCGTGGCGTCCACATTGACCGGGCACTGCACGATACAACGGCCACAACCTACACAAGCGATGGGTCCAAAATCCTGCGGATAGTAACAGAATTTGCAGTAAAAGCGATTGCGTAAGCGCTCCATCTTGGAAGGACGAGGGTTGTGGCCACCGGCAATACGCCGATATCCTTCGGCCATACAGCTATCCCAAGCCCGCAAGCGCTCTATCTCTTTATCCGACAACTCGGCATCGCGAACGTCAAAACAACGACAAGTAGGGCAAACATAAGTGCAAAGGCGACAACTCAAACAGCGATCGCTTAGACGAGCCCAAAAGGGATGTTCAAAGCGCTCGGGCCATTCTCCCACTTCCAAGATGGGCACCTTTTTCTGGTGAACGATCGGCTCGGGCGGGATGCCCTCTATTTCTTGCAGGGCCATAGCCCCTACAAGGGTCTTCCCCTTATCGGTGATCACCTGGACGGCATATCCCTCTGCAACCTCGGTGAGCATTAGGTCCACGTCTTTGGCCTCATTAGGAGCCAAGCCCAAGCTGGTGCAAAAGCATTGTTCACCCATCTCGCGACAGGCTAGGCCAACGAGAGTTGTCTTCCGTCGCCGCTCGGCATAATAGGGATCCACCGGTTCTTCTTGCACAAAGAGCGCATCAAGGACACGCAGGGCCTGGGCATCGCAGGGATGTAACCCAAAAAGGACCCGTTCGCCCTCCAAAGGGGGTTCCTCCACAGAGATCTTCCCTTTCTCCCTTTTTATGGTGAGGATGGCCTCGGTAGAGGGCAGAAAAAATTCTTTGGCTGAGAGGTCAGTCCGATCAAAGTCCAAAGCGATCTCTGAACTGTGACGCACGGGCTTATAGAGCAACTTTTCCTCCACCCTCTTTGGAGCGATAAGGGTGAAACGCCCGGCTAACTCATCCAGCCAAACAAGCAAATGCTCTTTGGTTACCACTTGCATTGTTTCCCCTCCTACCCCGCCTCATTCACAGAGGCACATCCTCCTCTTTCTTGAAGGTAGCCAAAGGCGGAGGAGTGATCGCATCTTGTCCTGCCCTATAGCCAAAGAGAGCCTCTACCTCCCTGGCTATCTTGCGATTGAGCAAGCTTAGGGGAATCCCCATGGGGCAAGCCTCCTCGCAGGCATTACACCCTGCACAACGCCCCGCCAGATGATAAGCGCGCATCACATGGAAGAACTGCTTCTGCGGCAGATCAATGGCAATGCTCATCCAAGGAGGATCAAGCTGCTCTGCCACACACTCAAAGCAATAGCAGGCTGGACAGGCTTGACGGCAAGCATAACAGCGAATACAGCGATCAAACTCGCGCGCCCAGAAGGCCAGCCTTTGTGCCGGTGACATCCTTTCTATCTCGGTAACATCCGCATAATCCTCCTGACCGATCATGGTGGGCTTCTCACCTAGCAAAAGATCATACACTACAGGCACGCGCTCTGAGCAACGCTGGCAACGCTCCAGGAGTTGGCCATCGGCTGCAAGCCCCTCACAAGTTAGGCCGATAACATAAACTCTCGCCCGGTCTATCTGCTTCTCGTGAAGAAGGATGTTTAGCGAACGGGCATCACAGGGTTTGACCAATATCCCCACCCGAGGTGGGGGCTCGCCACGCTTTACTGGAGCCTTGAACTGATGCAAATAAACGGTCAAGTTATGAGTGCAGCGCCCGTCCCAAATCAGGCGCTCCACCTCTTGGGGATCATAGATGAAAGCCGGTCGAGCTCTGCCCCTCGTCCCCTGTTCGTAACCGATGAAACAACTTATCTGTTTGCCCTCCAACAGCTCCCGCGCTTTACCTCTAATCTGCTCGATCAATTGGAATCCCTCCTCGCGGCCCAAGCTCTCTCACGCGGTTGGTAAATGCCGTCACTAATTGGGCAAAACGGCCACCCTCGGCAGCGGAAACCCATTCAACGAGCAGTCTATCCCTTTCAATACCGACATAGTCCAGGAGGCGATGCATAAGCGCGTAGCGACGTCGAGCGTGATAATTGCCCTCCAAATAGTGACAGTCGGCCGGATGGCAGCCTAGGACCATGACGCCATCAGCTCCCTCTCGGAAGGCCTTCAGGACGAATAAGGGATCTACTCGCCCCGAACAAGGCACCCGTATGATACGCAGCGAAGGCGGATAACGGATACGACTAGTGCCTGCTAAATCTGCGCCTGGGTAGCTACACCACCGGCAAAGAAACCCGACGATCCGGGGTTCAAAAGCTGTCGCCATCTCAACCTCCGCTCGCGATCCGCAATGAGGCGAATCTGACTTACCGTCACACGGCCACTTTTAACAGCCCGTCTACCTCGGCCAATAACTGCCGATCATCGTAACCTCGCAAAGAGATGGCCTTGCCCCTACAAGCGGCCGCACACAGCCCACAGCCTTTACAGAGCACCTCGTTGATCTGAGCTTTGAACTGGAAAGGCCGCCGCTCGACCAATTCAATAGCTCGGAAGGGGCAGATCTCAACACAGAGGCCACAACCTACACAGCGCATCTCTATGACCTCAGGCACAAAAGGCTCAATAGCCACTTTCCCCTGATCTATTAGGGTCAGCGCAGCGGCCGCGGCCGACCCAGCCTGAGCCACCGTGTCGGGGATATCCTTCGGCCCCTGACAACAACCGGCGATAAAGATCCCATCGGAGGCTGTCTCCACAGGAGCTAGCTTGGGATGCTTCTCCCGGAAGAAGCCGTCTTCGCTACGACTAATGCCAAAGCGGGAGGCCACGTCACCTGCGTCTGCCTGGGGCTCCATACC
>DAOTVR010000372.1:0-2792 GCA_034436315.1 Anaerolineae bacterium | reverse complement strand
GGGATAGGGGATCTTGTTAGGGTACCAGTTGCCCACCTGCACCACCCACTCCGTGCCGAAGGTATCGGCTTGGGGGTTAAAGGCCCCATCACCGTACCAGCCGGCGTCGATCCAGAAGTATTCCACGAGGAGCTGGTGCTCCTTGAGCCAGCGGGCCTTGGCGATCTGGGTCTCGGCGGTGCGCTCGCCCCAGACGGCCTCGGCGATGGGCGGGCGCAAGAGCTGCCCGTTGGGGCGCGGGGTATGGTGCGCCAGGACGAAGCGCCGCCAGAGGTTATGGGCGCGCAGGCGCTCCCCCTCCCAGAAGAGCAGGGCGATGCGCGGGGTGCGGATCTCCTCGCCGGGGTGCAATGTGAGGTGGGTGACCGGCATCCCCGCGCGCAGGCGCAGCCCCTCGGCGCTGCGCGTGAAACGGGCCGCCCAGCCGCCCGTCCAGCCGATGGCCCCGATGATCCCGCCCCGGCCCATCTCCAGGTTGAAGAAGGGCAAGGCGCCGTCGGAGGAGCGCCCACCGATGGAGGCGAGATGAAGCTCCTCGCCGGGGCGTAGGGGCGTCTCCAGAGGGGCAAAGTCATCGTAGCGACATTGGCTGCCCTTGGCGTGGTGCACGCGGCTCTCCTGGTCGCGCCCTAAGGGGAAGAAGGCGTCCAGGGGCCGGATATCGGCGATGATCGGCGTATCCGCGCGGCCCGCGTTTCGGAAATAGGCCACCCACTCCACGACGGGAAAGTCGCCGAAGCGCTTGAGCTCGCAGCGGCACTGCAACCCCGTCTGCGGATCGGCGAGGGTGATCGTCTCCTGGGTGACCCCCGGCGCGAGGGCCACCTCGGCCCGCTCCACCGTCCAACCCGCGAGGAGCTGGGCCGAATCCCGCCCGCCGTAGCGGAAGGACAGCGGGAAGCGCTCTAACTCGCGGCCCACGCCGGCGAAGGCCTCGTCGGCCCAACGCCGGGCGGCGGCCAATTCCTCTTGCCTGACAGTCGCGGACATCTCGGTTTCCCTCCTTACGTGGCTGTCAGCGATCAGCCATCAGCCAAGGAGCCACTGGCTGTCTGCTGACGGCTAATCACTCCTGGCTGATAGTCTCTAGGGCTTCTATCAACCGATCTATATCCCCCTCGTCGTTAAAGACGGCGGTGGAGATGCGCACGGCGTTGAACTCGGGCACGACGCGCACGTAGATGTTCCAGCCCTCGCGCAAGCGGTTGGCGACCTCGCCGGCCTCGTGCCCGGCGACGGTGAAGCTCGTCATGCCGGAAGAGCTTTCAAAGGGGAGCGGGGTATGCAGGTGAAGATAGGGCCGCTCCAGGACGCGCTCCTTCAGGTAAGCGCTCAACCGGGCGATATGCGCGCGGACGTTCTCCCAGCCCAGGCCCTCGTACCAATCCAGGCTGGCCCCCAGGCCGGCGGCCAGCCCCCAGGCGCGCGTGCCCGCCTCCAGCGCCCCCAGGACCATCCTCTCCAGCCACGCGCGGGGGGCATAAAAGACCCCCGTTCCCTTGGGCCCCAGGAGCCATTTGTGCCCGTTGGAGGTGTAAAAGTCACAGCCGATCTCGCGCACATCTAGGGGAAAGACGCCCAAAGCCTGCGCGCCGTCAAAGTGGCTGAGGATGCCCCGCGCCTTGGCCCAGGCGGCGATCTCGCGCGCAGGCAGGCGTGTGCCCGTGCAACAGGAGACATGGCTCATGGCCACCAGGCGCGTCCGCGGGTTGTAGGCCGCCTCCAGCCTGGAGCGCATCACCTCGGGGTCGGGGGAGACGGCCAGACGGTGCACGACCACCCCCTTATGCTTCTCCAGCCATTTGAGGGGGCTATCCAGCGAGGGGTGCTCCTCGTTGGTGCTGATGATCTCGTCGCCCGGCTGCCATTCCAGCGCTCCCAGGGCCAGGTTATTGCCGTCGGAGGCGTGGTTGGTCAGGGCGACCTCCTCCGGCGCGACGCCCAGGAGCGCCGCCAGGCGCTCGCGGGTGCGCTGAGCCTTGCCGCCGAGATCCCCCTTGGAGGCGAAGCCGAAGCGTTCAAATTCGGCCACCATCTCCAGGGTGGCCCTCAGGGCCGGCTCGGGCATGATGCCGTAGGTGCCCACGTTCAGATAGACGACCTCCTTGAGCGCGGGAAAGTCCTCGCGAACCCGGAGGATATCCAAGCTCTCGACCGCACACGTTGTCATACGACGCCTCGTCAGATGAGATAGGAGCCGCCAAGCGGCCAAGGCCCCATTCTAGTCCGATTCGCCGCCAAGCAAAAACGGGGGCGATCCCTCGCCCCCGATCCTCAGAGACCAAGCCGCCCCGCCTCGCCCGTGTAGTAGAGCGCCGTGGACGCGGGCGCAAGGGTCACGCGGAAGGCATCCGCCTCGCGGGCGATGAGCTGCGCGGTGAAAAGCTCATAGATCACCTCGGCCTTGCGCGGCAGCCTGAAGAGGCGCTCTCCCCCGGAGACGGTATGCACGGCGAGGAGTTGGCGGGTGGCATAGAGCACGTCGCCGGCCTCGCTGTAGAGGTGCACGCCGGCGTAGCGGGCGATGCCCCGCAACACCGGCGCGGGCACGTTGGGCGCAGCGATGTAAATGGAGGTCCACTGCGGAAAGACCTTGACCCCCATCCCCGGCTTGCAGCGTCCCAGGGAGTAAACCACCTGGCCCAATACCACCGCCTCGGGATCATCCAGGTGGAAGATGGGATCCAGGCGGTTATTCGTCCCCCAGTAAAGCTCCTGGTTAAGCCCCTGGGTGATGGGGTGGGTGAAATCGGTGAGATGCATCAGCGGGCCCCAGGGGTTGGAGCCCTTGG
>DAOTVR010000371.1:0-6021 GCA_034436315.1 Anaerolineae bacterium | reverse complement strand
TCACCACGCGACATTTTCCCATAAACGTTGACCACCACCGTCTCGCGGCCACTGGGCAGGCCGAATCTGCCTTCCTGCTCGCTGATAAAGGGCGCCAGGGTCTCTTCCAGTTTCGCCCGCCGTTCTGCCGGCAGAGAGAAAAAGCCCTCGACCCAATCCACGAGGTCGTTACGATTGGCGAAGGTGTGGATCGGGACGGTCACCGGGTGGGCCTCATGGGGTAGGCCCAGCTCGTCCAGCACGGCCAACAGGTCGGCGTTCCCCGGCATATCGGGATCCATGACGGTACGGCCCATGACTTGCAATTGCACCGCCTTGGACCATTCGGGCGTCACGGCATTTGACCACATCACGATGGACAGGACCGTCGCATGCTGTGTCACGGCACAGAGTACCTCGTCGATGCGTTCGATCCCGCTGAGCACGTTGGCTGCCAGGGCGAAATCATAGTCTTCTAGTTGGTCGAGATAGTCTTCAATGGTACTCTGCACGATCTGCAGGTTGCTTACTCCCTGAAGGTTTTCACGGAGTTTCTGAAGCATAAAGGGTGAAGGCTCCACGGCTATGACGCACTCGGCTCTCTTCACGAGAAGGCGCGTATAGGCTCCCGGCCCGGGCCCGATCTCCAACACCCGGCCTTTGACATAAGGCTCCATAAAGCGATAGGTGTGGCTGCGATCACTCCTGCCGGCGAAGCGATTGAACCAGGCGGTGCGTTTCTCATCCCAAAAGCCATCTTGGCGACTGTCCTCTTGAGCGGGCCCAGCTGCATGAGCGGCACGTACCTTTTGCTTCCAAATTGCGACATGATCCATAGGTTCTTTCTCCAGGAGGATATTTGAGGGAGTTACCCATCTCGTAGTCGTGGGTTGGCCAGCGGCTCCAAGGCAAGCCCGATCAGCACCAAAGCGAGACAGACCAGGGTAATAGCCACTCCTGCGGGTAAAGCCCACCATTGCCATACACGGGTCAACAGGAGTGCCGGGTAGCGAAAGGCATGTGAAAGGGTCATGCCCCAGCTCCGCATAGTCGGGTCACCCAGGCCGAGGAAGCTCAATCCCGATTCGGCCATGATCACGTGTTGCATCTCGCTTACCAAGCGTACTAGAGCTAAGGGGAAGGCCGAAGGGAGCAGATGGCGGAAGACAATGCGCGACTCGTTCGCACCTACGGCGATGGCGGCGAGGATATACTCGCGGTTTTTCTCGGCGCGCATGTGGGCGTAGATGATCCGAGCGACGGGAGGCCAGCCAAAGAGCGTAAAAAAGGTCAGCAGGGTCCAAAAGCCGGGTTTGACGAATGCGGCCATAAATACGATCAACGGGAATCGTGGTACGGCGAGAAATACGTCCACCAAGCGCATCAGCACAAAGCCCGCTCGTTCCTGGTATCCGGCGATGCTTCCGATCAAAAGGCCAATGGCGGAGGAGAGGGCTGCCGCGCTAGCCCCCAGCGTCAACGAAAAGCGTGCCCCCTGCAGCCATTCGGCCCATAGGTCATAACCCAGGTCATTCGTGCCCAAAATATGTCTTGGCGAGGGAGGCTGCATCGGCTCAAAGGCTTCTCGTGGGTCATACGGTGAAAGCCAGGGGGCCAATAGGGCACAGAACACCATAAGGCTTAGGACAAATAGCCCTATCAGGGCCGGCGGAGTCTTGAGAATTGTACGTAGGATCACTTTCATACGTTACGACGAATTCGTGGATCAAGGAGGCCGTAAAGGAGATCTGCAAGTAGGTTGGCACCCATCACCGAAAGCATGATCAGGGCAAATGCGCCTTGCAGCAGGGGGTAGTCCCGGCTGGTGTTGGCCTCCACGATGACCGAGCCAATGCCCGGATAGGCGAAGGTCGTCTCAACCATTACTGCTCCCATCACCAGAAAGCCGAACCGCAGAGTTATCAGGGTGATGATGGGCAAAAGGGCATTGGGCAGAGCGTGTCGTAGGCGCACCCGGCGTTCCCCCAAGCCCTTAGCGCGAGCGACAGAGATATACATCTCGCCCAGAGTTTGGATCATGGCATTGCGCGTTAGGTAGTAGATCTCGCCTATATTGGCCAAGATCAGCGTCGTTGTCGGTAAAATGGCATGGCGGATGAGATCCAAGTTGCGCGTCAGCCAAGGTTTGCTCAGGGCCAGGGGGGATTGCGCTCCTCCCAAGGGCAGTAGCTTGAGTTTGACGCCGAACAGGACAATAAGCAGCATGGCTAGGAAGAAGGTCGGGAAGGCCCCTGTAACGGACATCAAAGTAAGCAAAAGGCCATCGCTAAAACGCCGACGGTGCCAAGCGGAGAAGTTGCCTAACGCAACACCTAACGCCACATACAGGATGAACGAGGTTCCTACCAAGGGGATCGTCCAGCGTAGTCGCCTGATGAGGATCACAAGCACCGGGGCATTGTAGGAAATGGACCAACCCCAATCGGCCCGTATGAACCCGGCCAAATAGTCTATGTACTGCCTCCAGAGAGGCTTATCCAAGCCATAATAGGCCATGAGACGCATGCGCTGCTCTCCACTTAAAGGGATGGGCAACCCCTGCGGATTGTCCAGCTCCGCTAAGGGGTTGCCCGGGATCAAGCGCGGTAAAGCAAAGTTGAGCGTCAAGATCACCCACATGGTGAAAGCGTATTGCAATACTTTTACGGAGAGCGTTGCTCGAGATCGTTGAGCTTTCATCACGGCCTAATGCTTGGGCATGAACATCAGCTTGTTGTTCGCCGAAGGGATGCCACCATCTACGCCCTCGGGAGTGAAGAAGGGCGTAGCTTTGCCCGGACGGTACACTTCCCACATCTTTGGATGCCACAGTGCTAGAACGGGCAACTGTTCGGCGATGATCGCTTGCATCTTCCAGGCGTACTCGCGACGGCTTTCGTCGTTCACAGCACCAGCTTGGCGCTTGTAGAGCTCGTCGTACTCGGCATTTGTCCAAACTTTGGCATTGCTGGGGCTTTCCATGTCCGGGTTGGAAGTGCCGCCATGGCCAGTGATCAAGAGATCGAAATTGCCCTCGTGCAGCAGGTTGTCTACCGTAGCCCTGTCCGCAGTCTTGACCGTCAAGTTAATGCCCACGGCCTCCAGATAGCCTTTAATGAGCTCGGCTTCACGTACGTAGGAATCGGTGGTTACCAATGTGGTGGCGAACGAGGCCACCCCGGCAGCACTCAAGAGATCCTTTGCCTTGTCCGGATCAAAGGGGTAAGTGGGCAAATTGGGGTTGTGCCAATAGCTCCCCGGCGATAAGATGCCTGTGCTGGCTACGATGGCCCCGCCCATTTGAGCCTTATTCACGATCTCCTGGCGATTAATGGCATGAGCGATTGCCTGTCGCACAGCCAATTTGTCTAAGGGTGAACGAGTAGTATTGAAGTAGAGTTTGAGCACCCAATGGCTGGGGCCTTCGATGACCTTAAATTCGGGCTTGGCCATTAACTCGCGCACCGAGGTGATGCCTTTGCCGGAGAAGCCGGCTTCATCCACTTCGCCCGTGATAAGCGACAAGGCAGGGTCTTTGACCTTGATAAAGATCAGCCGATCCACCGCAGGCTTGCCCAAGAAGAAATCGGGATTGGCTTCATAGACATAACGGCCCTCCTCTTTGCTGTACTCGATCAAGCGGAAGAGGCTGCTGCCGATAACCGCTTCTTGATCCAGCTTCTTGAGTGGATCCTCCACATTGGCCCAAATGTGTTTAGGGATGATGGGTAAAGAGCCGAAGAGATCGGCGAGCAGCCCCGCCGTAGGCTCGCTCATGTGCACGATCACAGTACGGCCGTCGTCAGAGGTTTCAACTGAGGCGACCCTGCCAAGCGGCCATCCCCATTTGAGCATACCCTTCGCAAGCTTGTCCTTAAAGTACTGGAAAGTGAAAGCTACGTCCTCGGCCGTCAGCGGCTGTCCGTCGTGCCATTTGACGTTCTGACGCAGACGGAATGTCCAAGTGAGACCATCCTCAGCGACTTTCCAATCTTCGGCGAGCCAAGGGATGTAGCCCTTATCGTCTTTCCACACGAGGGTATCAAATAGATAGGACATACGTAGATAACCCGGCCCTCGCGGATAGAAGGCAAAAGGTGAAGGGTAGCCCCAATCATCGCCGGGCATGACATACGTCACAAGTTCCTCTTTTGTCGCCGGTGCCATAGCGAGAGGCGCGGTTGGTGTAAGCGCCTCAGTGGGAGCCGCAGTCGGCTCCGACGGGGCTGTGGGGAGAACCGTTGCCGGCACTTTCGTGGCCTCAGTCGTGACCGTCGGCTGCGGCGACATGGGTGTTGTCCGCTGCGCGGAGGGTGCACAGCTCGCCAACAGACCGATGACTACCATCATCAGAAGGACAGAAATCTTTCTCCACTCTTTCATGCTTTTCTCCTCGAGACGTTTTGTCCTACGACCGCACCGTTTTGGCGTGGTTAAGGCCCAATAAGTTAATAGCGTCGCGTATAGACTTCACCGTAACATTCGGGGCAAACGGGTTGTCCGTCTCTTAGGCGGGCGCGAGCTTCCATAACGCCCTCGCCACACTGGCTGCATTGAACGCTTTTGAAGATGCGCGCTCTCTCTGGCAGCAGCGCGTCCACCCAGCGCACATCGAAGAGTTCCGCATCGCTTAACTCCTCCAGGCGCTGACGAGCGCGCAGGCGTCGTTCCTCCTCAGGGAGAGCTCTGTCTTCCTCGCGACTCAAAACGCCGTAGCGCAGGGCTATACGCACCATCCGTCCATCGGAGCGGCGGCCAAAGGTGAATACCTGTTTGCCCCAGTCACGCAGGATCAGGTTACCCTTGCCCATCGTGCAGCCTGTGAGCACTTGAACGGCGTCCAGACCACAGGCATCCGTCTCGGCGATCGCCACTAATTCCTCGTCCTGAGCGCGCTCTACGCCGAGTTCGCGCAGGCCGATCAGAGCAGCCCGGTAACCGATCAATAGGCCCGGGCAAAAGTGTCCGTGAAAGGCAATTGCGCGCTCCAGCAAAGATTGGTTCTCCATATAGCTTCTTCCGGTCATATTTTTTGCAACTTAGTTGCAAATAAGGCGAGAAAAAAGAGACTAATCCTGTGCTCGCAAGGCGCAGTTAGCACACAATCCCATGAGCGCATTATTGATCAGATCTATCTCGAAACCTTGCTTGGCCCGCAATTCCTGCTGAAAGGCGGTCGCCACGTGGGTGTCGATATCTTGTACTTTGCCACACGCGCAGCAGAACAAGTGCCCATGGGGACCGCGCAAGGCTAACTCGTACTGCGCGCGTCCATCAGGATGCCGCATCTCATAAATGAAGCCCAACTCTTGTAAAAGATCGAGCGTGCGGTAGACTGTGGTTTTATTCATGCGCCAGGTCGGATGGGCCTTTTGGATAGCATCCAGGATGTGCTCCACACAGATATGGTCATTGGTCTGGAGTAAGACATCGTAGATCGCAAGCCGTCGTGAGGTCACAGCATGGCCCTTTTCGCGAAGATTGGTTCGTAGGCGCCGTTGTTCGGCGCGCCGCACTTCCTCGGTGAGGGGTTGTTTCGGAGGTACAGAACCTTGGCACATATCAGTGGCTCCGGTCAAATGCAACCAAGTTGCATTATAGGAGATCTGCAATCGCCGTCAAATAAGCCTCTGTACTAAAAGGATGTCTAACCCCCCTCATGTTCCAATACCTCGCTTAGCTCGCGTCGAAAGCGAGCTACGTCAAAGCGCTGCGCCTGCCGGCGTAACGCTGCCGGGTCAAAGCGCAATCCCTCCAACCGCTTGACGGCCTCGGCCAGCGCCTCCGGCGTCGGCTCGCGGAAGAAAAGGCCGCTCACGCCCTCCTCAATGGTGTCCAACGCCCCCCCTGCGCCGTAGGCGATCACCGGCCGTCCCGCGGCCAGGGCCTCAATGGGGGCGATGCCGAAATCCTCCTCGCCGGGGAAGATGAAAGCCCGGCAACGGGCCATCTGTTCGCGCACCGCTTCGTCGGGCAGATAGCCTAGGAACTGTACATTAGGCCCGGCCATCGCCTCCAGCGCCGCGCGATCTCGCCCTTCGC
>DAOTVR010000370.1:0-5628 GCA_034436315.1 Anaerolineae bacterium | reverse complement strand
CGCCCTTGATGAAACGAAATCGGGGGTGATGCCAATACCCCAACAGAGATTCGCCTCCGAACGATAGGGAGTCCACCACAGTAACCTGGGTGCCCCGGTTAAGCAATACGCCGGTCAAGAGCGAGCCGATATAGCCCGCGCCGCCGGTGATGAGGATATGTTCAGGCGTTGCGAAGTCAGCATCTCTATTCTGGCCCACGTTTTTTACTCAGACTCCCATCATCCTTTTAAGAGGCGGCAAAGTAATGGCCGCCATCCGATTCCTACTGATCCAATTCATCTCACTCGCTATCGGTCAGTGTATGAGATGGCAACTTTGCTGTCAAACGCCTCTGGGCTTGCGCCAAGAGATCGTTACTGGGAGGTTATCAAGCTTTTGACCGAGTCCAGAGCCCTTCCGGTCAAAAGATAGTGACAACATCTTTACAGAAGAGGAAGATGCCATGGCCGTCTCCCGCTTCCGGCCCGCAGGCAGCACAAGCCCTGCCACCTCGCCCATTAGACTCGGAAGGAGGAAAGGGCTCACACTATACACAGTTTGCGTTGCGCGAGAGTAAAGCTAAAATCGTATTGAATGGTCATGGGGCCATAAAGGCGGTGACCAGCCACAACATGTACAGCTATGTGTTGGGGGGATTGAATGCTTACTTATCGGGAAGCCCTGCTAGCTATCTTTCAACGTACAGATTACGAGCGGCAAGAACAACCCCCTTATGCCGAGCGCGTCTGGCGATTAGAGCGCATGGAGGAGCTTCTCGCACAACTCGGCAATCCGCATCATGCTTTTCGTTCCGTGCATATCGCCGGCACTAAAGGCAAAGGCTCGACCACGGCGATGATTGAATCCGTGTTGCGCGCTGCAGGGTATCGCACGGGCATGTATACTTCGCCTCATCTGCATACCTTTCGTGAGCGCATCCGGGTGGCGGGCGAACTCATCCCTGAGGAAGCAGTGTCGCGACTGGTGGAGTCCATGATCCCTGTTCTGGCCGTTCGCCCTGACGTGACCGTCTTTGAGATCATCACCGCCTTAGGAATGTGCTACTTTGCCGAGCGCCAGATCGACATAGGAGTCTTTGAGGTGGGCATGGGAGGGCGTCTGGATGCTACGAACGTCTTGCATCCTATGGTCTCGGTCATCACTTCTATTAGCCTGGATCACGTAAAGGTCCTGGGAGATACCCTTGAGGCTATCGCTCGGGAAAAGGCGGGAATCATCAAACCCGGGACTCCCACTGTGAGCTCCCCGCAGCAACCCGAAGCTATGCGGGTCATTTGCGAGACTTGTGAACAACGCCAGGCACCGTTGGAAGTGGTTGGCCGGGATTGGCACTGGCAGCTCCTTGAGGCGGACCTTTCAGGACAGCGGTTTCGGATATACCGCGATGGAAAGGAAAGAACACCCGAGTATCCTCTGCTCTCCATACCCTTGCTCGGCGAGTACCAGTTGGAGAACGCCTGTGCGACTGTGGCAGCCATTGAGGTTTTGCGTAGGGCGGGATTGTCCATTGATCAGCAGGCAGTGCAACAGGGGCTGGCTACTGTGCGTTGGCCTGGACGTTTGGAGATCCTAGGACAGCAGCCGCTGGTGGTCGCCGACGGTGCGCATAACCCTTACTCCATAGAGAGGCTTCTGGCCGCTTTGAGGCAATATCTGACATATAAGCGGCTCATCGTGATTTTTGGAGCTAGCTTAACTCACACTCCTGAAAAGCTGCTCGCGTTGCTGTTGCCTGCCGCTGATGCTCTTTATGTGACGCAGTCACGTCATCCCAAAGCTGCCCCTGCCGCCGATCTGCAATCCATAGTTAACGTTCTCGGGTATCGGGCAAGCGTGGCGAAAACCCCCTTTGAAGCACTCCAAGAAGCCCTCGCCCAAGCCCATCAAGATGACCTCGTCCTCGTCACGGGGTCGCTCTTCGTCGTTGCTGAGGCTCAAGAGGCATGGGCCGCCATACATGGTCTCCCCCCGTTCCCGACCGACCCTCACGGTGTTTACGACATACCTACAGCTCGATGAGGCGTGCCGAGCGTACGCTGGGCAAAGCTTTGACCCGTTGCAGCGTTTCGGGAGAGAGTCTGTCGTCCAGGCCCAACACCATCACGCCGTAGCCGCCTTTTTGTCTGCGCCCGACTTGGACGAAGGAGATGCTGATGCCCGCCTCTCCAAGAAGTGTGCCCATTTGCCCGATCACGCCGGGTTGCTCAATGTGTTCGCTCACTAGCAAGAGACCGCTGGCTACAAAGTCCAGCCAGAATTCATCAATACGCACGATGTGTGGCTGGCCCCTCATCACCGTGCCGCTTAGCGTATGTTCGCCGCGCGTAGATTGAGCACGCAGCGTGATGAGGCCTGCGAAGTCTTGGGCTTCTGAAGTGCGCACCTCATTGATGATGAGACCTCTGTCGCGGGCTACCAGGAGAGCGTTCACCGTGTTGACAGGCTCATCGCTCACTTCGGCGAGCAAGCCAGCCAACATGGACGCTGTGATGGGAGCCGTGTCGTGGCCAGCCAAGTCGCCGGCGCAGGTTATCTCTAAACGAGTCAAATTGTTTTCTGCGAATTGAGCGTAGAACTTGCCCATGCGTTGCGCCAAGTCAAGGTAAGGCCGTAGGAAGGTCGCTTCCTCGGACGAAAGAGCCAACACATTAACAGCGTACCGAGGTGGGCGGCCTTCTAACACATCGCTCACCTCTCGGGCAATTTCCAAGGCAGCGCTTACCTGAGCCTCTTCAGTTGAGGCTCCGAGATGAGGTGTCAAGATCAAGTTGGGGCATTGCATCAACGCTGGATTGATATGGGGCTCGTCTTCAAAAACGTCAAGGGCGGCGCCCGCAATGCGTCCCTCGGTCAAAGCACGTACTAGGTCTTCCTCAACGACCAGCCCCCCTCGAGCGCAGTTGATGAGACGTGCACTGGGCTTCATGAGGGCTAATTCGCGGGCGCCGATCATGCCTCGGGTGCGCTCCGTCGCGGGCGTATGGATCGAGACATAGTCGGCCTGCGATAATAACTCGTCCAAGCCGACCAATTCAACATTAAGCTGGGTCGCTTTTTCGGGAGAGATAAAAGGATCGTAGGCGATCACTCGCATTTCCATTCCCTGGGCCCGTAGGGCGACTGTAGAGCCTACTCGGCCCAGGCCGATGATGCCTAGCACCTTGCCGCGCAATTCGGTGCCTATAAGGCCTTGCTTTTGCCATTTGCCGGCATGTAAAGTGGCGTTGGCTTGGCAGATGTGTCGCGCTAAACAGAGCATCAAGGCTATCGTGTGCTCGGCCACAGCGACAGTGTTGCTGGTAGGCGCGTTCACGACAATAATGCCTCGCCGGGTGGCGGTCTCCAGATCGACGTTATCCACTCCTGTGCCGGCCCTCCCTACCACCACAAGGCGTTTGCCCGCCGTTAGCACGTGCGCGGTTACCTTGGTCGCGCTGCGCACGATCAAGGCTTCATAGTCGCCGATCATACCGATCAGCTCGTCCAGAGAAGGAAAAAGATGCACCGTCACCTGGCAAGACTCTTTCAAAAGGTCTATCCCTGCCTGGGCCAGGGGTTCGGTGACCAATACGCGTTTCGCCATGGGCACCTCGCTAAGGGCTTTTGCTGCAGGGGAACAGAGAAAGCTCTCTGTTCCCCTGCCATCAGATCCTTTCAGGGCGTAGGCACCTGAGGGAGGCTGGCGAGAGCCTCACGGATCTTTTCCTCTGGGTAGGCATAATCCTGCAGCTTTCCGGCCATATAGGCCTCGTAACCCGCGAGATCAAAATGACCATGGCCGCTGAAAGCGAGTAAAATGGCTTTGGATTCGCCCGTCTCTTTGCATTTCAAGGCTTCGTCGATCGTAGCGCGCACGGCATGGGCCGTCTCTGGAGCCGGGATATATCCTTCTGTTCGAGCGAACAGCACCGCGGCTTCAAAGACCTCGTTCTGATAATATGCCCTGGACTCCATCAGCCCGCGTCTGATCAGGTAGGAGATAAGTGGGGCCATGCCGTGATAGCGTAACCCTCCTGCGTGAATGGCTGCCGGGACGAAGGTATGGCCGATGGTGTACATTAAGGCGATGGGAGCCATCTTAGCCGTGTCGCCATAATCATAGGCATAGACTCCTTTGGTCGTATGCGGGCAGGCCATAGCTTCGCAGGCAATAAAGCGCGTGTTTTTCTTGCCCATCAACTTTTCCCGCATGAATGGAAAGCTAGCTCCACCATAGTTTGAGCCGCCCCCAATACAACCGATGACTATATCGGGGTAATCGTCGAACTTTTCCATCTGCAGCATCGCTTCTTGCCCAACGATGGTTTGGTGAAGCAGCACGTGATTGAGGACGCTGCCCAGGGAATAGCGCGTATCGTCGTGGGTAGCTGCATCCTCAACGGCCTCGCTGATGGCGATGCCCAGTGATCCCAGAGATCCCGGATCTTGGGCTAGCACCTTGCGCCCAAATTCGGTATCTGGGCTGGGGCTGGGGACGACATGTGCGCCCCAGGTCTCCATGAGGATGCGACGATATGGTTTCTGGTCGTAACTGACCCTGACCATGTAGACCTTGCACTCCAAATCAAAGAATCGGCAGGCCATAGCCAGGGCACTACCCCATTGGCCGGCACCGGTCTCGGTGACCAGTCGTCGTACTCCCGCTTTTTTGTTGTAGTAGGCCTGAGCGACCGCCGTGTTGGGTTTATGGCTACCTGCCGGGCTAACGCCTTCATTCTTATAATAGATGCGCGCCGGGGTACCAAGGGCTTTCTCTAGCCGCACAGCCCTATGCAAGGGGGTGGGCCTCCACAGCCGATAAACGTCCAACACCTCGCCGGGGATGTCAATGTACCGTTGGGTGCTGAACTCCTGCTCATCTAGGGTTTCAGGGAAGAGTGGTGGTGGAAGGCGTGTTGGCTCCTTTGTCACCGGATGTAGTAGAGGCGGCAAAGGCTCTGGAAGATCTGCCTGGATATTGTACCAGACGGTGGGCATCTCTTTTTCGCTGAGCAAAATCTTGGTTTCCATGTTTTCTCCTTTTCTCATTAGATTTTTACCAGTTCCTATAAATCCTTTGGGACAGATCGCTTAGATCCTGAGGTTTTCCTCCTTTCGTATTGGCGTCGCGTGATCGTAACGTTCGCGCGAGCTGAATAAACAAAAAAGCCCTCGCCCCCGAAGGGACGAGAGCTTGAGCTCCCGTGGTACCACCCTCATTAGACTGACCCGAGAAAACAAGAACTCCGCCGTGATGGCGGAGTAAACTCTTGAGCCAGCCTCACTCTCGCGGGTACAGGATATGCTCATACATTGAGGTACCCGATACCCTCAGCCTTGATAACGGTGGCGACTCCGTCGTAACCTACTTGGCGTATCCTTTCGGCTACGCAACTCCCAGGCCCATTCTCTACCTGCCCTGGTACCGGGCTCGCACCTTTCCCCAGCTCTCTGAACCTGGCGTAGGTAGATACTCTTCCTGTTCAACGTCTTTAGCAAAATAATAGCATAAAAGCACTGATTTGTCAAAACTCGATGCCAAAGGGGGTGCAGGTCAGGATTTAGGCAAGTTTGGCAGGGGTTGCGTCAACGCCCACGCCGTCTGCCAGTCATGGCTAAGGAGAGCGGCTCGTAGGTTGAGGATAGCT
>DAOTVR010000369.1:0-12125 GCA_034436315.1 Anaerolineae bacterium | reverse complement strand
TGATCACGCCCGCCTGCGGGCGACGGTGGATATCCTCATTACTGGGGGCGAGGGGGATCGCGGGCTATCCATGTTCGCCAAGTACCTCCAGTACGGCTCCTTTGATATCCTGCAGCCGGAGCCGATGAACTGCGGCGGCCTGCTCATCACGAAAAAGATCGCCGCCATGGCCGAGGGCTTTGGCATCGATTGCGTGCCACACGGCACCCATGGCCTGGGATTGGCCTCGCGGCTGCAGATCGAGGCCGCCCTGCCCAATTGCTGGATCTTGGAAGTCGCCCTGACCAATCCGCCCCTCCTCCCTTGGGAGCAGTGGGAGCATTGCCTGGCCCTGGTGAACCAGGATACGCTCTTTGAGGTGGAGGATGGCCACTTCCTCATCCCCGATAGGCCCGGCATCGGCATCGACGTCAACGACGAGGCCATCAACAAATACCGGCTTGAGTGAACCACAAAAAGCCCTCTCCCAGAATCCTGGGAGAGGGCCAGGCTCACTTGAGCAAAGTTGCTCGCAGGACGATCTCTACTCCCGCCAAGGCTACCGAGACCGGGCAACGCGCCTTGGCCGATTCAGCCTGCTCTAGGAAGGCCTTCTCGCTGATCCCCGGGACGTCCGCCTCGGTATCTAGCTCAACGCGGGTGATGCGCCAGGCATCGGCGATCCGTTCAACGTGCACGCGGGCTACCGTACGGATGCTTTTGGGCTCAAACCCCGCCCTTCCCAGGCCCGAGGAGAGGGCCATGGAGAAACACCCCGCGTGTGCGGCGGCGATGAGCTCTTCGGGATTCGTTCCGGTCCCCTGCTCAAAGCGAGAGGGGTAAGAGTATTGTCCCTCAAATGAGCCGCTACCCAGCTTGACCGTTCCCCTTCCTTCGCGCACACTCCCCAGCCAAAGCGCTTCAGCGCTGCGAACCGGCATGAACATTTCCTCCTCATTATTTTTGGCCTATCATAAACTGGGGCAAAACCCCGGTCAAGGGCGGTTCCTGGGGCAGCGCACGCCGGTATGCTATGCATCGTTTGGCCGGTAATGGCCGCGACATATTGTCGCATTCGGGTTTTGCAGGGCGATTCCCGCTGGGCCTCTGACGTAGCTTGGCTCTTTGACCAGCCCCGATCTCTATGTTATCATCCCTTGTGATCGTGGGAAGCTAGGAATTGCGAGGCGTAAGCATGGCGTTGAGGAGAAAATGCGGCATCATCTGCCACCCGACCTCCCTGCCCGGACGTTTCGGGATCGGGGAACTGGGCGAGGGCGCCCGTCGGTTTGTGGATTTCCTTGTAGAGGCCGGGCAAACCCTCTGGCAGATCCTGCCCCTTGGCCCCACCGGCTACGGCGATTCCCCCTACCAGCCCTTTTCGGCTTTTGCCGGGAACCCCTTACTCATCAGCTTGGACGAGTTGATCCGGGAGGGGCTATTGACCGAAGAGGACGTTCGCCTGGAGGCTCCTTTCCCCGAAGATCGGGTGCTCTACGGGCCGGTCATGGAGTTCAAACATCGCGCCTTGCGCCGCTCTTATGAGCGCTTTTGCGCGCAAGCCTCTGAAAGCCAGCGGGCGGATCTAGCCGCCTTTCGGGAGGAACATCGTGCCTGGCTGGATGACTATGCCCTCTTTATGGCCCTCAAGCAACACTATCGCTGGGCCGTATGGACCGATTGGGACCCCGAGATCGCTTTGCACACCGAGAAGGCTGTGGCTCACTGGCACCATCTTCTCCGGGATGAGGTGGACTACCAATGCTATCTACAATATCTGTTTGCCAAGCAATGGGAGCAGATCAAGTGCTACGCCAATGAGGCCGGCGTCACCATCATCGGGGACGTGCCCATCTTCGTGGGCCACGATAGCGCCGACGTATGGAGCCATCGCGAGCTTTTCCGCCTTGATGAGCGGGGGTTGCCCACGGTCGTTGCCGGGGTGCCGCCCGATTATTTTAGCCCCACGGGGCAGCTTTGGGGGAATCCGCTCTATCGCTGGGATCTCATGAGGGCCGACGGTTATTCCTGGTGGATGGCGCGGCTGAGGAGGGTTCTCAGCCAGGTGGATATCGTGCGCCTGGACCATTTCCGGGGCTTTGCCGGTTACTGGGTTGTGCCCGCAGGTGAGGAGACGGCGATCAACGGCCGATGGGTTAGGGGGCCGGGCAAGAGCTTCTTTGAGGCGGTGGAACGCGAGTTCGGCAAACTGCCCATTATCGCCGAAGACCTCGGCTTGATCACCGCCGATGTGGTCGCCTTGCGCGAGGAGTTGGGATTGCCGGGTATGAGGGTATTGCAATTCGCCTTTGACGCGGATGCCTCCAGCCCTCACCTGCCCCATAACTATACGCGTGATTTGGTCGTCTATACCGGCACACACGATAACGACACAACCCTTGGCTGGTACGCGACCCGCGATGAGGTGATCCAGCATCGGGTGCGCCGCTACACCGGCACCGATGGTCGCGATATAAACTGGACGTTCATCCGTCTGGCGATGAACTCTGTGGCCGATATGGCCCTTTATCCCTTACAGGACGTCCTCGGCCTGGGTAGCGAGGCGCGCTTGAATCTCCCCGGTCGGCCCCATGGCAACTGGACCTGGCGCTATCGTCAGGAGATGTTGACAAAGCGCCTGGCCACTACCCTGCGGGAGATGGCCATCGCCTCGGGCCGCTGGCCGGAGCCGGGGATGAAAGAGGCCGACACCGCGCCAAAGGTGCTGGAGTATGAGGAGTTTTGATGTGTTGAGGAAAGCGAAGCCGCGAATCACTAAACAGGAGGTCTGCAACTCATGATGACGTCACGCGAGGTAGTTGATAATCTGCTGCGGGGCAAGAAGGCCGAGCGTGTTGGCTTAATGGACAGCCCTTGGGGCGATACCATCGCCGCTTGGATTCAACAAGGTTACCCCACCGAGAAGGTCTACAAAGAGGTGGGCGATAAGCGTTGGCGCGACGATGGCCGCTGGGTGGATGTGGAAGAGCCTGGGGAGTACCTCCAGCCCGTGCCGGTTTGGAAGCATTTCGGCTACGACATGGTCGGCATAGGAGGTTGGTTTGATGTGATGCCTTTGCGCGGCTATGAAGAGCTGATCAGCGAGACCGACGAGTGGGAGATCAAACGCAACGGCGCGGGCGCGGCGCTCAAGTACTGGAAGCATAAATCCGGCACGCCGGAGCATATTGACTTCCTCATGACCTCCCGCCAGGTCTGGGAACGCGACTATCGTCCCCACCTGTTGGAGTTAGATCCCGAGCGCTGCAACATCAAAGATACGCGCAAGGCCTGGGCCGAGACCGAGGGGGCGGACGTTTGGCGCTTTTACGGCCACCTCTTCATTTGGGAGTTGATGCGCCAGAGCATGGGCGACGTGACCATGTACGAGAGCCTCGTCCTGGATCCCGGCTGGATTCACGACTATAACCGCGTCTATACCGATTTCTACAAGAGGCATTTCACCTACATCTTCGAACAGGCGGGGATACCCGATGGCATCTGGCTTTATGAGGATCTGGGCTACAAGAATGGCCTCTTCGCCTCGCCCAAGGTGCTACGGGAGCTGATCTTCCCTTACTATAAGGAGATGGTGGACTTTTTCCATTCTTACAATTTGCCCGTTGTTTTGCACACCTGTGGCAGCACCGCCGAGGCCTTGCCTTTGATCGTTGAGGCCGGCTTTGATGCCCTCAACCCCATGGAGCGCAAGGCGCTGAATAACGATCCCTTCGTCTTTGCCGAAAAGTATGGCGACAAGCTGGCCTTTATCGGCGGCTTGGATGCGCGTGTGTTTGAGTCCAACGACAAAGAGCTCATCAAACGCGAGGTGACGGCCTACATTGAAGGCATGAAGGCGCGCGGCGCACGGCTGATCTTTGCCTCGGATCATTCCATCTCGCCGAACACGCGCTACGAGAGTTATCTCTACGCCCTGCAGGTATACCGCGAGCACATGATGTACTAGGATGGGACTCCAATCGGGGATGCCGGGGTGTTTGAGGGCGGCCAGGGTGCGGACCTCTTGCTCAAAGCGCTCCCGCGCTTCGCGCTCCTTGCCCGGCTCATAATAGGGGATCATCTCCTTGATGACGCAAAGCCGATCGAAAGCCTGGGTGTTCTGCGCCAGATAGATGGCCCCCATACCCCCCTTGCCGAGGGCGCGCACCACGCGATACTGCCCGGCGTTCATCGTTTGTCCTGGCCGGAGCGAATCGTCTGTGGCAGCTGGTAGGGAAGCGCCGCACTGCGCGCAAAAACGAGCACCAGACAAATTCTCGCGACCACAAACTGCACAGCGCATCTGCCGAGCCTCAGCGAGTTACTTGAAAAACGATTTCCAGGCTCCGCGCGCTGCCCCCACGACGAAGCCCCCAATCAGAGTGCTGGCGATAAAGGCTGTCCATAGGAGGGTCAAGATCGTGGGCAAGCCCAACGCCGCATAAAGGGCGATATCCAGAAGCCCAGCCGGGGGCGGCAGGTCTAGCCCCAGCAACGTCAAGCCCTCGGGCCAAAACCCGGCGGGCAAAAAGTGTAAGCCCACTCCGATCCCCAAGCCGAGGGCAAACCACATCGCCCAGAAAAGCCAAGGATGCAGGATGAAGGGCCGGCTAACGGTCCGGGTGACGCGCCCGATGAGCCGCCCGCCTGCTAGGAAGGTGCGCCAGCCCTCGGGGATGGCTGCGGAGATCGCTCGCCACAAGAGGCGCCAAGCCTCTCGCCGCAGCGAGACTTGGGCCATCACGGGGATCTCTATGGGGTCTAGGCCCGCCGCTTGGACACGGACCAATCCGCGTTGCTGCTTGCGGAAAGGCAATCCCTCGGCGCGCACATTGACGCGAATATCTACCGGCTTGCCCACCCAAAGGTGCAACGTCGTGGGGAATACCTCAAGCCAGGGCTGCGTCGTGCTGGCCGTAGCCAGCGCATAACCGCGGGTGACGTTGAGCACCGTCACCTTTCGGGTGAGGGCTGACTCTCGTGCGATGCGCCCCAAGTCTATGCTTTGCGGGTCGGCAACCAACTTCGGATGGGCCAGCCCGCAATCCACGACATGGAGAAAGGCTTCCAGCCCGGCGTCGTGATTGGGTTGTTGCTTCACGATCTCATCGGCGGCCAGCACGAGGTCATGGCGGTTAATGTCGCGCAACCAGCGCTGGAAATCGCCGTTGTATAAGAAAGAGCGCGCCGCATCCCAGTGTTCGTCGCAGAGGGCCGGGAGGCCCAAGACACTGCGAATCCGCGCGCCGCCCGGGAAAGTGAACGTCTCCAGGGCACGCCGCGGCGTGGCAATACTCTCCAAAGCCTCGCAAAGCTCGTGGGCTGTGCAGCGCTGCTCAGGCGCTGGGCGCAATGCCCGCTGAAGGGCTAGGGCTAGCTCTTTGGGTAGTGTGTTCATCAGAGGCCATTTGAAGGGGTGCTTCCGCGGGTCATCATCGGTGAGCAAGTGGTAGGCCGTCGCCGCCAGGGCGAATACATCCGAGCGAGGCTCCGGCTTGCCGCGATACTGTTCGGGCGGGGCATAACCATCGGTGCCATAGATACTGGCCTTGTGTCCGTTGCCGGGCATTGCGCCGGCGGGGATCTCCGCCCGCGCTGTCCCAAAATCCACCAAGCGCACGAAGCCCAGATGGCTTTCTAGGATCAAGTTCGCCGGCTTGATGTCCTGATGTACTACCGGACGAGGCTGCGAGTGCAGGTACTCCAAGATACGGCAAACCTGGATGATGTAGCGGATAACCTCTTCTTGGGGTAACCTTTTGGCGGGGATGATCTGCCCCCTCTCGTCCTCGTGGGTGACATAAGCCTCCAAGTTCTCGCCCTGGATATATTCCATGACGATATAAAAGCGCCCGTTTTCGGAGAAGAAGGCGTATATCTTAGGCACGCCGGGGTGACTGAGCGAGGCGAGTGTGCGCCCTTCTTCCTGGAAGCGTTGTTGGGCGCGCAGTCGTTCCTCCGGGTTTGTGGGATCGTAATAATCCAGCATCTGCTTGACGACGCAGAGCCGGTCAAAGGCGCGCCGGTCCTCCGCCAGGTAGACGGCGCCCATGCCCCCCTTGGTCAAGGAGCGGATAATGCGGTAGTCGCCTCCCTTGAGCTGGTCGCCGGGGGCCAAGCGCGCCTCTAACGATGTGCCACACCGAGGGCAGAACCGCGCTTGCGGCCTGACCTCGGCACCACATTCAGGACAAGAGCGCGACACTAGCTCACCTTAAAGAGCAATCTCACCCGGCCGGCCCGGATCTCATCCCCATCGGCGAGAGCCACGGGCACTCCGGGCTGAAGTCGTTGACGATTAAGGATGGTGAAGTTGGTGCTGTTCAAGTCCTCAATCATGTACTGTCCGCCCTTAAGGGTGATCTTGAAGTGCCGCCGGGAGACGCCGCCTTCCTCGCCGCCGTGGGGCGTCAGGTCTATGTCGGGGAAGACGCCGCTATAGGGATCCTCGCGGCCGACCAGAGTCTCTTTGCCCATGGGCAAGGGGATCTCCACCCCGCTGGCGACGACGATCAGTCGCGCTCCGGCTGCCGGAGCCGGCGCAGGCTGGACTGTCGGGGCCGGAGCGGGCTGAGCGACAGGCGCAGCCCCAGGGGCCGGCGTGACCAGTGCGGCCCCGCAATGATCGCAGAAGCTGTCGCCAGGCTTCACTTGAGCTCCACAAGCGGGGCAAAGGGCCGCTCCGGCGGGAGCTGGCGCAGCCGGGGCTGCTGCGGGGGCAGGCTTGCTAGGTGCAGGTTCGGCCGGAGCAGCTGCTGCAGGGGCCACAGTCTGAGGGGCTGTTGGCGCCTGAGGAGCAGGCTGGGCGGCTCGTACACGCAGATCAACGCCGCAGGCATAGCAGAACTCGTCGTCATCCGCTACCTGAGCGCCACAGTCAGGGCAAGTCCTGAAACCGCAGGCAGCTGCCGGCGCGGGCGCCGCAACCGGGGCTGCTACCGCCGCGGGCGCCGCAACCGGGGCTGCTACCGCCGCGGTTGGCTCAGGTTGTGGGGCCGCCAGCTTGGCTCCACACTCACTGCAGAACATCTCGCCGGGTATGGCGCTCGCGCCGCAATTCGGGCAGACGATCGCTTGGGCTGCTGCAGCCGGAGCTACAGGCTGGGCCATCGGCGTAGATGCAGGAGCCTCGGTCGCCGGCTGTCGCAGTCGCGTTCCACACTGATCGCAGAAGATGGCATCGTCTTGAGCTTCGTTTCCACAATTTGGGCACTTCATGTTGAGCTCCTTTCAAAAGAAGAGAAACAGCAAATTACGACGAAAGATCGGGCAATTTCTGGGTCAACTTGCGCGTTTGGTAATGTAGCTTCTTGGTGCCACTGGAGGACATCTGACCGGTTTGTTCCAGGTTCTTCGCCTCCTGTTGTGCGGCCTCGGCCAGCTCCACCTCGCCTAGCTCCAACAGGCGCGTGGCTGCCGCGCGGAGTTTTTGCGTGGCCCCAAGCACGTTACCCAAGCGCGCCTCCTCCAATGCTCGCGTTTGCAACCTGAAGGCGGTCAGTTTCTCCACCAGGTTCATGATGCGCGCGTCATATTGCTGTGCTTCCTGAGGATCGGTCGTGTAACGGATCACTACATCGCTGCGCACCGACGCGCCGCTGACGTTTTGAAGTGGCAGATCGTAGGTGACCTCTGCCTGTGCAACGCGATAGCGCCCTGCCGGGCGGGCGGGCAGGAGCAACTCTACAAGCAAGGCTTTGCCCTGCTCTGCGTCTAGTTCGCCTAAGGGCACCTGTACGTCACGCTCGCCGATAGGCGTATAGCCTAAGTTGGCGATCATCGGCAAAACCTGCCATACCTGGCGTGGTACAACCCCCGCGACGAGGCGCAGGATGACCAGGGCATTGCGCACCACAGCCTTCTGTGAGCGCTCCACCGTCTGGGTGAAGAGGGGCACGATCTCGTCGGCCGATTCCACTAGGTCCGAGCCGCCGCCGCTTAAGCTGCCCACTTCATCCAGGAGGTTCTCGTTCCAATCATCCCCTAGGCCGAGGGCTTGAATGGGGATCTTGTGCTCGCCAGCCTCCTTGGCTAACTTGCGACATTGGGCTTCGTCGCCGTAGGTCTGACCGTCGGTGAGCAAAAGCACCTGGTTCACTCGGTTGGGATCAAAGGCACGGTAGACCTCGCGTAAACCCAAGCTCATCCCACGCGCCATCTGGGTCCCTCCGCCGGCGCGAATACGCTGGATCTTGTCTCGTAGCCCCACCTGTTTGGAGAGCGCTGCATTAGGGGCGATCACTTCGGCGCTGTCATTGAAGATGGTCACCGAGACCAGATCGTCGGGGGCCATCTTGGTCAAGGCGAGGGTCACAGCCTCCTTCAAACGCTCGATCTTGGCGCCACGCATGGAACCGCTGTGATCTAACACAAAGCCAAAGTTGAGGCTCATCCTTGTTTGGGAGATGACCTCGGTGGGTTTGGCTTCAATCAGCACGTAAACCAGTTGCTGCGTGCTGGTAACCGGTATGGCCGGCTTATTAAGCGTCACTTGCAATTGAATCGCCTCTGTCATCGCAACCTCCTTTTCATGACCGATACCTGTGGCACCGCGTTCCTCTAACCCCTTTCTGGCCAGGATGCCGACGCCTGGTTAGGCGGCGAGCGCCTGCACGATGATCACCGAGATATTATCCTCGCCACCCGCAAGGTTGGCGTTCTGTACCAGCCGCTCGCAGGCCCGTTGGGGATCCGTTTCCGCCAAAAGCACTTCCTCTAACCCATCGTCGCGCACCATCTCCCACAAGCCATCGCTGCAGAGGATCAAGCGATCATCGGGGGCTAAAGGCAAGCGGAAGATATCCGGGCGAACGTCGGGGCGATCACCGATGCTTTGATAGATCACGTTACGCTGCGGATGAGCATAGACATCTCTCGGCTCGATTTGCCCCGTATCCACCAAACGTTGCACCAGGGAATGATCCTTGGTGATGCGCTGCAATCCCTTGGCGTTCCATAGATAGGTTCGGCTATCGCCCACATTGCCGATATAGGCCGCATCGTCCACGATCAAAGCCAGAGTCAAGGTGCTGCTCATCTCGCTATGACGCGCTATACGCGCGTCGTACACTGCCTGGCTTGCGGCCTTGATGGCCGCCTTCAGCCTCTCTTCAAGGGCTTCGGGCTGCAAGGTCTCCCCGCGAATGATGGGCTCCCACACACTCTGGCGCAGGGCTTCCCAGACGGTCTCCGTGGCCAGACGACTGGCCACCTCTCCGGAGTCGTGCCCGCCCAGACCATCGGCCACCACGAACAGCCCCAGTAGCCCGCCGCTGCCCCTAGCATAAAGCCAGGCCTCAAGATAGTCCTCGTTGAGGTCTCGCTGCTGCCCCTTGTCGGTAGCGCGCCCCCAAATGAGGCGCAGAGGCCGGGTCACAGCTTGCCCCTCAGGTGGCGCCTCGCCGGCTTTGGGCTGCGGCTCTACGGTAACAAAGTAATCGCGTTCCCCTTGCTCAAAGTGCAGATCATAATGTTCCGGCTCAAGACGTAACCGCTCCACAATGGTCACCTGGCGAGCCTTCTCCAGGGAAGCCCCACATTGCCGGCAGTATTCGTCCCCCTGCACATTATCATCAAAGCCACAAGCCGCACAGCCGTAACGGTCCTTCGCGCGGTAGGTGTTGGAGTCCGGCCCGCTTTCAATCAGTTCGACGATCTCGTAGCGATCCAGAAGGACATCTCCTGGCTGCAGGGGAGTGACGTTCCTCTCGGCGGATATCTCGTTAGGCTCAGGAGTCTCCGATTCCTCAACGGCTATTGTCTGGGCGGCCTCGTCCAGGGCAGAGGATGCAGGAGAGGGAAAGGGCTCCGAGGGCAAATCAGTAGGGCCGCTTTCGGGGACCGTATTGGCCTCCGGTGCGGCGTCCTCCGGCTTTTTCCCAAGGCGTTCGCCGCACCAGGCACAAAAGCCGGCGTTCAACCGGTTCTCCCGTCCACATGCTGGACACTTCATATGCTGCTCTCCTATCTCTGAAAGCGCCAGGCTCAACGCATCCGAAAGGCCAAGACCACCCGCCCCAAACGTATCTGGTCGCCATGAGATAAAAGCCGGGGAACATGTGGCGTTAGCCGCTCCTCATTAACGAAGGTGCCGTTGCTGCTGCCCAGGTCGGTGATCTGATAGCGACGCTGCGTGACCGTGATACGGGCGTGATTGCGTGAAACATAGCCCTCCGGGTCATAGAAGCCGATGTCCAGATCAACGGGCAACTGACCTCCCTGCCGTCCGATCAAGGTGCTTTCGCCGCGTAGGGGGTATTCCCAACGCGCCCCTGGAGGCATGACCAGGGCAAGCACGGGCGGCAGAGGAGCCACATAAGCGTATCCGCAGTGACGACAGAAACGCGCCGCCGGCCGATTCAAGCTGGTACACTTGGGACAAGGCTTGCTATAGGGCTGGATCGCCGTTCCCGGTGTCAGCGGGGCCGGACGAGAGGTGACGGCGGATTCGGATGGTGCTGCCCTTAGGTCGGGCGTATTGCCCTGCCCAGAGCGAGCAAAAGTCTGGGAAGCGAGTTGAGGCGTTGTCCCTTGTCTTGGGGGCACCGCCAATTGAGACCCAGATGCCAATAGGGTTTGATGCGAGCGAGCCTCTATCCGCTGACGCTCCTGCTTGGGGAGGCATTCCAATAGGGCCGTGCGCATCTCCAGGGCCGAGGTGTAACGCTGCTCACGATCCTCGGCCATAGCTTTCTCGATCACCGCTGCAGTCCGATCGGTCACCGCCGGATTGTACTGTTGTACAGGCAGGCGCGGAGCGGGCACGAACGCCGGGAGCGGGGGCACGTTGGTCAACAGGTGATACATGGTCGCCCCCAAGGCATAGATATCTGCCCGTGGATCGGTCTGCGCCTTGCCCCATTGTTCGGGAGCCGCATAGTTTTCGGAACCCATGGTGATGGTGTCCTTGCGCTTGCCCACTTTGTAGGTGCGGGCGATGCCGAAGTCTATCAGTTTGATCCGCCCCTCTGGCGTCACCATGACGTTGGAGGGCTTCAGGTCGCGGAAGATCACCGGTTGTGGGCGAGTATGCAGGCAAGAGAGAACTTCACAGATCTGGATAGCACAATCCAGCACCTGTCCTTCCAAAAGCGGTGCGTTAGCTCGTTCCAATCGCTTCTCTAGGGACTCGCCATGGATAAATTCCATGACCAGATAGGATCGCCCCTGCTCCTCAAAGAAAGCCGCGACCTTCGGCAAGTTGGGGTGACTAAGGTGCACAAGGATGTTGGCTTCCTGCTCAAAGAGCTGCCGCCCCTCTTGCAAGGTATGGGTATCATCGGCGTCGGCACGCAGTTCCTTCAGGGCCCATATCTGCTTTGTCCCGTCAGGACGTAGCTCCTCAACCTCATAGACCCAGGCCATGCCGCCGCCGGCTACCAATCGGACGACCCGGTACCGGCCCTTGAGCAGTGTTCCTATAGCAAGAGGTTTGGTCTCCATATCCGATCCTATCGGCCAAGCCCGGCGATTTCTGCCGATTCCTCTGAATATTACGCGAAAGACACACTGCGAGTTGCTTCCAAGCCCTGCAAACTGTGGAGATCGAGGAGTGAGCTCATTCTAGCACATAGCCGTTAGACCTACAATAAGTTGTCCCCTATTGAGCTGGGCACTATAATCATACCGAGTCACAGATATATCTTCAGCGAGAGGAGGACGTTTCTAATGGGGCAGCTTGAGGGCAAAGTGGCGATCATCACCGGAGGCGGCAGCGGCATCGGCAAAGGGATCGCTAAGGCGTTTGCGGCGGAAGGGTGCGCGGTAGTCATCGCCGGAAGGAATGCCGAGCGCCTGCGCGCCGCTGCCGAAGAGCTGAAGCAAACAGGGGCCCAGGTCCTGGCCATACCCACGGACGTGACCGATGAGGCTCAGGTGATCGCGCTCTTCAAACAAACGATGGAACGCTTTGGCCGCCTTGATATCCTGGTGAATAGCTCAGGGGCCTTTGATGGCGGCCCTTTAGAGCAGATCTCTCTGGAGGCTTGGAATCGGGTCATGGGAGCCAATGTGACCGGCCCTTTCCTGTGCACTCGCGAGGCCTTCAAGATCATGAAAGCCGCCGGAGGGGGGCGGATCATCAATATCGGCAGCATATCGGCGCAACGTTCTAGGGAGAATATGGCGCCCTATACGGCCAGCAAGTT
>DAOTVR010000368.1:0-13591 GCA_034436315.1 Anaerolineae bacterium | reverse complement strand
CCAACCAGGTATTATATTCCATGGGACACCTTCCTTGGTAGTTTGGATGTGTGGGCCGCTATACTACCTCAGGAAGGTGTCTCTTTTCAATTCCTTTTCCCTCTTCTCAGACTTTGCAAGCGCCGTGACGTTTGGCCTTGTCACCAAGTTCGCTCCTTCAAGTATTCCTGGATAGCCTCTTTGGGAACTGGCAGCTCATCGATGTGATCCTCTAACCACATGGAAAAGTCCTTCTCAATGTCATCCGTCCAGCGGGCGTCGATCTGCCCGGGCGTGTATTTGCCCTCAGCCAAGCGCGTCTTTCCGAAGGCATCGCGCAGGCGGATGATCTCCGAGGTTTTGACCACCTTCTCGGCCAGATGTGGAGGGATGAAGATGACTCCATCGCCCCGTCCTAAAACCACGTCGCCGGGCATCACGGTGGCATGGCCGATGCGAATAGGGCAATTCACTCCCACGAGCATGATCGTGGGCGAGGCATAGGTGGGATGCCAGCCGCGCACGAAACTGGTGAAGCCAGGGATGCGTTGGATGCCGTCCAGATCGCGCACAGCAGCGTCGTGCACGACGCCGTTGCCCGATTTGGCGTAAATCGCCGTGGAGAGGTTGTCGCCAATAATGGGGCCTTCCTCTATCTTGCCATAGACATCGGCGACGTAAACGTCGCCTTTAACCAGCATGTCGATCGGCCAGGAGATCTGGTCGCCGATGCAACCACAACGAGCGCCTTTCTCCTCCATCAGCTTGCGCATGTCAGGCCGCCGGGGCATATAAAGGGCGGTCAGCGCACGACCCACCAGAATCTGGCCTGGATGAGTACACTTCCAATTTCCTTCATATTGCCAGTTATACCCTTCGCCACGTAGCACGCTCCACGCCTGCGTGATGGTCACCTGTTTCATCCGCTCGATGATCCCATCAGGCACCTTGGGGCGACCATCGGCGAAGCGCTCACCATGCCACTCGGGGGTGTACTCTATGAGCTCCTCAGGGGAAAGGTTCAGCGGGGCAAACTTTTCCATTTCCTTCTTCCTCCGTGCAAGATCAGCGGCTTATTATAGCTGCCCGCCCTACGCTTTACAAGCGCGGGCGATCCGGCGGGCATGCATCTTTTGCTTGATGTGCGCGCGAACGAACTCGTATAATGGGCCATAGATGGTTACCGAACACAGGGAAACCATTACCAATCAAAGGTGGTGCGAGTAAAACTATAACGAGGGTGAAGATGAGAATAGAGAGAGTAGCGCCCTTTCTGGTAGATCGCTTTCTCATCGTGCGCGTTTACACCGACCAGGGGATCATCGGCACCGGCGAGGCAGGCCTTTGGGCCCATCAGCGTCTGGTCTATGAGGCTATCCGCGAGTTAGGCGACTATTACCTCGGCCAGGATCCTGCGCGAATAGAGCATCATTATCAAGTCGTCTCGCGGGATACGCACTTCATGGGCTCTGTGTTGAGTGCGGCTCTGAGCGCCATAGATGTAGCCCTTTGGGACATATTGGGCAAATCGCTAAACCAACCTGTCTATCAGTTGCTTGGCGGCAAGTGTCGTGACAAAATCAGGGTATTTGAGAATGTGGGTGGTAACACGCTGGAAGAACGAGCGAAAAACGCAGCGCACTTGGTCGCCCGAGGCTTTACTTCGTTGCGTACCATGCCTTTCTTCGCCGGTTGGGAGCAGCATCCCCCAACGAAAGTTATCTCTACGGCAGTGGAGATCGTTCGGGCCATCCGCGAGGCTGTAGGGTACGAGATAGATCTGGGGTTGGAGATCCACCGTAACCTCAGGCCGGAGGAGGTGATCGTCCTAGCTCACGAGCTTGAGCCTTTCCGCCTCCTTTATCTAGAGGACCCCCTCGCACCTCAGAGCCTAGAGGCCATGCGCTATATCGCCGGCCACATTAACATCCCTTTGGCCACTGGAGAGCGTTTCTACAGCCTGTATCAGTTTAAGGAGCTCATAGATTCCCGGACGGTCAGCCTCATTCGCCCCGATGTTTCCCTGGTTGGCGGGTTTACCCAAGCCAAAAAGATCGCTGCCCTAGCCGAAGCCGCGTTTATCGGCATCTTTCCTCATCTGATGGGCAGCCCAGTGAACACCGCTGCCTACGTGCAGTTGGATGCGGCCATTCCCAACTATGTGCTCCAGGAAAGCAACGAAGGGGCCGACGCCTTTAATGACATCGTAGATGAGCCGCTCAGGCGAGAAGGCGGCTATGTGATCGTGCCCGACCGCCCGGGAATCGGCCTGGAGATCAACGAAGAAAGGTTAGCATGGTACCCTTACAAAGGGCACAAGATCGTCGGTAGCTTCCATGCTGATGGCTCTGTGGCCCATTAGAGAAAGGGTTTATGCTCCCTTGTGGGCCAAGGCCAACTCTCTGAGCAGCTCTGTCTGGCCCAAGTGATAGGTCTCGTGATAGTATAAGAAGAATAGGAGCTGGCCCAACGTCGTTGTGCCCAGGAAGCTCTGGACCTTTTTGTTCAGCTCTTCCGAGCTGATATGCCCTAGAACCTCATCAATGGTCTTCTGACTTTGCTCCAAAAGCTCTAAAAGCGTCTCCAGTTTGAGGATATCCTCGCCATCGGCACAAACGGGGGCAGAGCCATAGCCATAGCGCTTGGCGTGAGCCTCGCTCAGAAGGGGCGGCTGGCCCAGTTGTTGTAACACCAAGTTGCGGGTTTCGGCGATGTGTCCCAACACCCAATTGAGGCAATTGCCGCGCACGGGTGGCTGGAGGACGCTGTCGGCGTGGGTTAAACCCTGAGTTTGTTGTTTGATCATATCCAGGTTGCGCGCGAAGGCGCCCGCGAGATCCTTTGGCCCGATCATTTCGCTCTCCTTTCGTTAACTGACCACGGTAAACGCTTTGCTCGCCCTTCTATTGTGGCCAAAAAACCCACCGCGGGCAAGCGGTTCACTACACTGTTGGATTGCCGATCATCGGCATTCGTCGGCATTTTGGCTTGCGTACTCGCTTGTCGGACCGTTTCTTGAGGGAAAGTCCACCTGGCATTGGAGCATGCTGAGACGCATGTGCTTGTGCCCCGTTTTGCCATGGCGCAAGGCCAGGATCTCGGCAGTAATGGAGATAGCGATCTCTTCTGGCGTGCTACCGCCTAGGTCCAGGCCGACCGGTGTGTAGAGCATACTCAAATCCAAGTTCCTTCCCAATTCCTCTCTCAACTGCTGCACGAGCGCCGCGGCTTTTCTCTTAGAGGCCACTAGACCGATGTAGTGCGGCGCCCAACCTGCGGTCAAAATCCTTTTAAGCACCTCATAATCCATGTCGTGATCGGGGGTGGCGACCACATAGAAGCCTCCCTCAGGTATTGTCTCGCCTTGGAGTGCAACCCTATAATCGTCCGTTATCAGGCGGTTAGCGCCTTCGATCTGGGCCATTAGCTCAGGCCGAGGGTCAACTACGACGACATAAAAGTGTAAAGGCCTCAAGCAATTCACCAAGGCTTTGCCCACATGTCCGGCGCCAAATAGGTATATGCGCGTCTTGTGCCCCAAGTATTCGTAGAGCAAAGCTATCCGGCCTCCACAGATCATGCCTGTCGGTTCGCCGTCAAGCAACTGGCCCTGATCAGTAAGAGCGTAGTGGATCAACTGCGATTGGCGCAAGGCCAATAGCTCAAGGGCTTTGGCTACGGCCAGCCGCTCCAATGCTCCGCCCCCCACCGTACCCAACGTTTGGCCATCGGCGCGTACCAACATTTTGGTGCCCGGCAAGGCCGGCGTGGAGCCTTGTTTATCTGCCACGGTCACCAACATAGCCTCCTGCCCTTTTTGGCGCAATTCCAAGATCGTTTGGTAAATAAGGTCCAAATCGTAGCCCAGCATCGGATTACCTCCATAGAAAAGGCGCTCGTCTTTGGGGCACGGTCACCCCAAATCCCAGCGCCATTGCGAGAGCCTCCTCGGCCATACTTTTTATCCTCCGCCGACTGCCGGCAGAAAGCGCACTTCGCTCTCTTCCTCAACAGGGGTGCGCAACCCTAGTGGCGCTACCACGTTGTCTATGGCCACAGCCAATCCCGGTGCCAATTTGCCCTCCGGTGCCAGACGTGCCTTTATGCCAGGGTAGGCGGCCTCGAGGGCCTCGATGACCTGGGCCACAGTGCGCCCGGAGACACGTACTGTGGCCTTTCCCCCGGTCAAGTCGCGCAATAGGGAGGGAATCCAGACCAGCGCCATGTTTCAGATGACTCCCATACTTCGCAAGATGCGCTCCGGGGTCATCGGCAGTTCAGTAAGGCGTGCACCGGTAGCCCGGTAGATCGCGTTGGCGATAGCCGCAGGAGGGGGTACGATGGGGACCTCACCGACGCCGCGCACACCGAAGGGGTGTTCCGGCCAAGGAACCTCTACGATCACCACGTCGATGGGCGGCACGTCGAGCGTTGTTGGCATCTTGTAATCAAGGAAGTTGGGGTTGAGCATCTGCCCTTGTGGGGTGTAGACGTAACCCTCATAGAGTGCCCAGCCGATTCCCTGGGCTACTGCGCCTTGTATCTGCCCTTCGATCTGGCCCGGATGAATGGCTCGGCCCACGTCCTGTACGGCGGTATAGCGCAGGATATGTACCTTGCCCGTCTCAGGATCCACCTCCACATCGACGATATGCGCGCCGAAAGCCCCGCCCCATCTGCGCACATTCACGTCGCCCTTCCCGCGCACTGGGCCGCCCATCGCGGATGCTTGCCTGGCCAATTCGGCGAAACTCATCTCTTGGATGCCATCCGGTGTGTTGGCCCGGAACATTCCGCGTTCGTAGATCACCTTGTCTGCCGGTAGGCCCCAGAGCTGGGCTGCGCGCGCTTTCATCTGGGTGATGACATCCTTGGCTGCCTCCACTACCGCTATGCCGGTGGCCATGGTCGTTCTACTTCCTGCCGAGGAATCCGAGTAGCCCATTACGTCGGTATCGCCCACGGTTGAACGGATGTTCTCCAAAGGCAAGCCCAGAACCTCGGCCGCTTGCATGGCCAGGCTGGTACGCGTGCCAGTGATATCTACCGACCCGGTGGTGAGCGTCACCGTGCCATCTTCGTTCACGTTAATCATCGCGCTGGAGCGCGCACCCCAGTTGCCCCAATAGCCCAGGGCTACGCCCCGGCCGCGATGGGGGCCACCGAGCAGTGCCTTATAATGGGGATGGTTACGTGTGGTCCGCAGCACTTCCTCGGCGCCGATACTCCGATGGCGATTGCCAGTGACAAGAAGTGTTCCCTCATGAGCGATGTTGCGCAAACGCAGCTCTATGGGGTCCATGCCCAGCTTTTCGGCTAGCTCATCTATTAGGGTTTCCATCGCAAAGGTGGCCTGAGTGGCGCCGGGGGCCCGGTAGGAGCCCGTCTTGGGTTTGTTCACCACCACATCGTAGCAGTCTATTTGTCCGTGAGGGATTTCGTAGCTGGCAAAGATGCAATAAGCTCCCGAGCCGACAGGCGAGCCAGGATAGGCACCAGCCTCGTAGAAGAGCTCGGCTTTAGCTGCAGTGAGCCGGCCGTCACGCTTTGCACCTATCTTGAGGCGAATCACACTGCCTGAAGTGGGGCCTGTGGCCAAGAATACTTCGGCCCGCGACATGGTGATCTTGACCGGACGGCCGGCCTTGCGGGCGAGCAAGGCCGCTGCTACATCAACATAACTGATGTTCTTGCCGCCGAAGGCACCTCCCACTTCGGTAGGGATCACACGTATTTTGGACAGCGGACAACCCAGCGGTTCAGCTACTTGCGCACGGGCATCGAAAGAGCCTTGTGTGGTGGTGTAAAGTGTTAGGAAACCATCAGGGCTCCAGACCGCCGTGGCCGCATGGGGTTCCAGATAGCCTTGATGGACGGTGGCTGTGCGGAACTCGCGCTCGAGGATCACGTCGGCCTCCGCAAAACCTTGCGCTGGGTCGCCCTTGAGATATTGGAAGTAGCTGGCAATGTTGCTAGGCTTTTCGCTGGGCCCGGCCAGTGATTCGGTGTACATCCCCTCGTGAAGTAGGGGCGCGTCCTCACGCATCGCCTCCAGCACATCGGTAACCGGTGGGAGTGGCTCGTAATCTACTTTGATGAGCTTGAGCGCATCCTCGGCGATGTGCGGAGAGCTAGCTGCCACTGCGGCTACTGCGTGGCCCACGTAGAGCACCTTATCACTGGCCAAGTTGTTGTCGCAAAGGAATTTAAAACTCACGCTGCTCTCACCTACTTGCGCTGTGCGATCCGTCGTCTGGCCGAGGTCCCGTGCGGTGACTACGGCGTACACCCCTGGTAAAGCCTCGGCTTGGCTTGTATCTATTGAGCGGATGCGCGCGTGGGCATAAGGACTGCGAAGGATCTTACCATAGGCCATGCGAGGCAAGACGACATCAGGGCCGTAGATGGCCCGCCCGGTGACTTTGTCCGGAGCATCTACGCGAGGAGGACGTGTGCCGATCACCGTATATCTTTTCGTCCCTCGGATCGCACGGGGTATACCTTGGTGGCTCATTTGCTCACCTCCTGGCGCGGCGTAGCCAAGGCAGCGGCAGCGGAGCGCACAGCACGAATGATCTTGTCATAACCGGTACAGCGGCAAAGGTTGCCAGCTAACCAGGCCCGGATGCGCTCGTCCGAGGGATTGGGCTCACGATCAAGCAGCGCTTTGGCCGCGATGATCATGCCAGGGGTGCAATAGCCACACTGCAGAGCGTCCTCAGCCACGAAAGCCTGCTGTAGCAAGTTCAGGCCATCCCAGTGTGCCAGGCCCTCTATGGTAGTTACCTCTTGGCCCTGGATCTCGACGCCGAGGACGAGACAAGAGTTGACCAATCGCCCATTGAGTAGGACACTACATGCCCCACAGTTGCCGTCGTTACAGCCCTCTTTGGTTCCGGTCAATCCCAGGATGTCTCGCAGGCATTCCAGCAGACTCTGACGAGGCTCACACAGAAACTCGACTGGTTCACCGTTGATGACCGCCGAGACACGCACGCGTTCAGTCATGGGGCAGTTCTCCTTTAGCGCGTTGAATCGCGCCACGTAAGGCGCGCTTAACGAGTACTCCGACCAGGTGCCGCCGTTGAGCAATGCCTCCACGCACATCAGCGATGGGTTGGCACGCCTCTTGAGCCAGACGCGCTGCTTCAGCCAGGCATCTTTCATCGGCTACCTGGCCCGCCAACGCCGCGCTGGCTGAATGCACTAAAAGGGGAGTCGGAGCTACGGCGGAGAGGGCGATGTGGGCTGCTTCAATACGCCTGTAGTCCTCGCTGAGACATACCCATGCCGCGGCGCCGGCTACAGCGATGTCCATCTCAGCACGCGGAGTGAAACGCAGGTAGCATGCACCCGTACGGGCTTGGGGCGGGGGAAAATGCAAAGAGACGAGCAGCTCCCCCGGCCTTAACACCGTCCGATGTGGGGCTATGCAAAACGCCTCTACCGGTACCCTGCGCGTCCCTTGGAGGCCAGCGATCGTGCAGGTAGCGCCCAAGACGATCATCGCCGGGATGGAATCGCCGCTGGGGGCAGCGTTACATAAATTGCCGCCCAGCGTCGCGCGCCCCTGAATGGCGGGGCCGCCGATGATACCCGCACCATCCCATAGGCCAGGGTAGTGCCGCCTGACATCAGGATGCTCGCCCAACTCGGCACATGTCACCGCTGCACCGACGACCAGCCCTTCATTCGGGTCGTAGGAGATGTGCCGTAGTTCGGGGATGCGTTTGATGTCGATGAGCCAGTCTACTTCGCGTAGGCCGAGACGTAGCTGCACCAGGAGGTCCGTGCCTCCAGCGAGAGGCCGCGCCCGTTCTCCCCCTTGGGCGAGCAGATCCACTGCTGTGGCAATGGAGGAAGGGGCCTCATAGGCGAATGGTCTCATCTTTTTTCTCTCCTTAATGAGCTTGGATCGCCTTGAACGCTCGTTAGCCTTCTGGGATGCCGCGCTCTTTGTGTTTTTGGAGCAAGAACTCGTAATCTTGGGCTGTGTCCAAATCCCATAGGATAGCCTCGTCATCCACCGGTAGCAGCGTGAAGCTGCTGTGTGCGAGGACATCGCGAAGGGTCGTACCCGGAGGCTGGGCCAGAATTTTGGGGACGAGGCTGTTGCTTAACAACAAGGGATGTCCTCTGCGTCCAGCATAAGTGGGGATGACCACATCCTGATGAATGGTGAGCAAACGCTGGTACACCGCCCTGCCGACCAAAGGGATATCGCCCGGTTGAAGGAAGAAGCGCGGAGCGCGAACATGAGCAACACCCCGTTTAACCGAACCAAACATCCCTTCGGGATAGGCTTCGTTTAACACGCATTCAACTTTGGCATAGGGAGTTAACAAATTCTGAAGCACTACAGCTTGCCAGCCGACGACCACGATGATCCGAGATACGAGGTCGTACATCCCCTCGAGGCTTCTCTCGATCACGGTTTTGTCGCCCAAGGGCAAAGCCATCTTGTTATAGGGGCTGCTCCGGCTAGATAATCCCGCTGCCAGGATGACCCCCTCCACCTCATCGCTCATACCGTTGTGCTCTCTCGGCGGAAAACGAGGCTATGCATATGCATAAAATATCATGAGAGTTCGTTTTTGACAAGGGTCATTATGCCGCTATAATAGTTAGCTAGTTAACTATTAGGGTAGTTAGCCAGAGGCAAATCAAGGTTACCCACAATCTGTTCTCCAAGGGAGTCTTGCCCCAAGCAGCGGGTGAGTGCTCCTAGGAGATAAACTCCACCGTCACGAAAGGCAAGTGCATTCAACCCCATGAAACACATCGGCAAGCTCAGTCGCTTCGTAAAGCCTTACTGGAAGCTCTCGTTATGGTCTTTGTTGTTGCTGACCTTGCTCGTGTTTATGGACCTATCCATACCGCGTTTGATCCAGCGGATCATTGATCAGGGGATCAAACAGCATAATATGAGCATCGTCTTGCAGACTTCTGTGTTGATGCTCAGCATCTCCGCGCTAAGCACTCTGGTTGCGATTGGCAATAATGTCTTTTCCATTCGGGTTGGCGAGGGCGTCGCCCGCGACCTACGCGAGGCTCTCTTTGTCAAGATCCAGTCTTTCTCCCATGGGAATATAGACCGTTTCACCACGGGGCGGCTCATGGTGCGCCTGTCCAGCGATACCGCCGCAGTGCAACGAGTGTTTCAGGTCTCGTTGCGTATCGGCACCCGCGCCCCCTTGATGATGATCGGCAGTCTGATCCTCATGTTCAGCACGAGCCGCGAACTGGCGCTCACCATGATCCCTTTGTTACTGCTCACCTCGGGCCTCATCGTCCTCTTCAGCGCTAGGATGGAGCCCTTGTTTCTTCGGCTGCAACAAAAGCTGGATAGGCTCAACACCATCTTGCAGGAGAACATCGCCGGCGCGCGATTAGTTAAGGCTTTCGTGCGCGCAGATCACGAAAGCCAACGCTTTGAGCTTGCAAATCAGGATTTCACTGCCCGTAGCATTGATGTGATGCGCTTTATGTCCACGATGTCGCCCGTTTTGACCACTTTCGTCAATATCGGTGTAGTCACGGTCATCTATGCCGGCGGTTTGCGGGCTATTCGGGGCGACATGTCGATTGGGCAGATCGTGGCCTTTGCCAACTACTTGTTAAGCACGATGAATCCATTGATCATGATGACCATGTTGGCCAATACCTGGGCTAATGGGATCGCCTCCGCCCGACGGATCAACGAGGTTTTGGACACTGTCCCCGATGTTTGCGACGATCCCCACGCCCTGCCGCTTCCCGACACCGCTCAGGCACGCGTCACTTTCACAGAGGTCAGTTTTCGTTACGATGGCAGCAGCGATAGTTTAGTCCTGAAAGACGTGAATCTCGCCGCTGAGCCCGGTCAGGTGGTTGCTATCTTGGGAGCCACCGGAGCGGGCAAGACCTCGCTGATCAATTTGATCCCCCGTTTCTATGATCCCTTTGCTGGCCGAATCCTGATTGGCGGTTTTGATATTCGCCGTGTTCAGCAAGATTCGCTGCTCGCCCATATCGGCATTGTGCCCCAAGAGACGATCTTGTTCTCCGGAACGATTCGGGACAACATTCGCTATGGGCGTCCAGAAGCGACGGATGAAGAAGTCATCGCTGCCGCTAAGGCTGCCCAGGCCCATGATTTCATCATGCAGCTCCCTCAAGGCTACGACACCCGCGTTGAGGAGCGCGGGGTGAACCTTTCAGGGGGCCAAAAACAACGCATTGCGATCGCCCGAGCTCTCATTATGCAACCCAGGATCCTGATTCTTGATGACAGTACCAGTTCAGTGGACGTGGAAACTGAGACCAAGATCCAGGATGCTTTGCGAGAATGGATGCGTGGTTGTACCAGCTTTGTCGTCGCTCAGCGCATTAGCACTGTGCTGAGAGCAGACAAGATCATCGTCATCGACAAAGGGCAAATTGTGGCCCAGGGGACGCACGCCGAGTTACTGAAGACCAGCCCTATTTACCAGGAGATCTATGATTCACAGTTGGGTGCTGGGCCTCAAATCGAGAAAGCCGAACTGGCCTTGAGCGGAGGCGAACATGTCTGATCAGATCCCTGAACGAAGTCGTGTGAGTGCTGGCGATTACCGCACCAAACTGCTGGCCAGGGGTGGCCCCGCTGCGCTGCGCTTCTCGCGCATAGAGAAAGCGCAAAACCCGCGCCGGGCCTTGGCCCGGCTTGTGCCCTACCTCAAGCCCTTCCGGTTGGCGCTGGGGCTGGTGTTGGCTCTCGTCGTGATCTATACCCTCCTTGGGCTGATAGGGCCTTATCTGATGGGCCGAGCTATAGACGTATTTATCGGCGGCAAGGACCCGGCCGGATTGTTGCGTGTCGCGGCTTATATGCTGTTGGCCTTTTTATTGTATAACCTTTTTCAAGCGGCGGCCAATTGGGTGATGGCGCGAGTATCCCAGCAGGCTCTCAAAAACCTCCGCCGGGACCTCTTTGACCATTTGCAAGCGCTCTCGATCGGATTTTTCGATGTCCATCCTGCCGGAGAGCTCATGAGCCGCTTGACCAACGACATTGACGCCATCAATCAGGCAGTCTCACAAAATGTGATCTCTTTATTGGCTAGCGTGCTTTCATTGGTGGGAATTCTTGTGGCCATGTTTGTATTGAACGCTTGGTTGGCTTTAGCGACATTGGTGGTTGTGCCCATCATGGTTTGGTTCACCGAGTTTGTGGCCAAATACACTCGTAAAGGGTTCCGTGAGTTGCAAAAGCGTCTCGGTGAGTTGAATAGCGTCTCTGAGGAGGCGATCAGCGGGCAGAAGGTGATCAAAGCCTTTCGGCGGAACGAGTCTGTGATCGCGGCTTTTCGTGAACGGAACCAGTCTGTTTACGAGGCCGGCGTTTACGCTAACACGTATGCTATGATGCTGATGCCACTGACCGGCGTATTGGGCAACTTTTTCGTCATCGTTCTGGCCAGCTTGGGAGGCTATCTGGCGCTGCGGAATCTGGTTAGCGTGGGTATGATCGCCACTTTTATTAACTATGGCCAGAACTACATCCAACCTCTGCGCCAACTAGCCAACATGTACAACTCTATCCAGGCAGCACTGGCCGGCGCGGAGCGAGTCTTTGAGATCATTGACACGCCGCCAGAAGTGCCTGATCCCCCAGATGCCTTACCCTTGCAGACTATTAAAGGGCACGTGTGCTTTGAGGATGTTGAGTTCAGTTACGTGCCCGGTGTGCCCATTATCAAGCGCATGAGTCTGGAAGCGAAGCCCGGACAGACTGTCGCTCTGGTGGGTCCGACTGGGGCGGGCAAGACGACGATTGTCAATCTACTGACTCGTTTTTACGAGATCCAGGGCGGACGGATCACCATTGACGGAATAGATATCCGTAATATACGTAAAACGGATTTGAGGCGCAAACTAGGGTTGGTGTTGCAGGATACTTTCTTGTTTGCCGATACCGTCATGGAGAATATCCGCTATGGTCGCCTAGATGCTACGGATGAAGAGGTTATTCGTGCCGCGGAGATGGCTGAGGCTGATCACTTTATCCGCCAGTTACCTCAGGGGTATCAGACCGTGCTTTCCGAGCGGGCCGGCAACCTCAGCCAGGGGCAACGTCAGCTTTTGGCCATCGCTCGGGCGATCTTGGCCGACCCGGCGATCCTCATCTTGGATGAGGCGACCAGCAGCGTGGACACGCGCACCGAAGCGCGTATCCAGAAGGCCTTATTGCGGCTGAGGAGAGGACGCACGAGCTTCGTCATCGCCCATCGGTTGAGCACCATTCGCGACGCAGATAACGTGATCGTGATTAATCAGGGGGAAATCGTTGAACAAGGCACTCATCAGCAGCTGTTAGACAAGCGCGGTTTCTACCATCACCTCTATATGTGTCAATTCAAAGGGCAGGCAATATAGAGTAGACCCTTTACTGCTTGAGGCTCAAGGACGAGAAACCTTTTTTACTATACCTGCTGGTGGGGGTAGTTCTGAAACCTTCTGGGCGAAAAAAGACCAGAGGGTTACCTCTGGTCATACTCTCTGTAGGTTGTGTTGTGGCGGCGACTAGATTTGAACTAGTGACCAAGGGCTTATGAGTCATTGAATTTCTCCCCCCTAAGTGGGGCCCGAGGCCACAACCTATAGTGGTTTAAAAAGCTACGAGACACTACCCCTTGTGGTAAAAGGGAGGGGTAGTTACTTGAAAAGCAAAACCACTTTAGACCAAGGGCCCCGCCCCCTTTTACGGGACTTGGATGTCCAAGCCTTTCTGAACGATTGCCAAGTCAGGAACCTCGCCCCAACGACCCTGGCCATCTACCGTCGTCACTTGGGGGACTTGGCCTCTTGGCTACGCAAACCCCTCTCCGAGGCGTCCATTGACGACCTACGGGCCTACTTCTTGGCTTTACGGGAACGTCGCAACCCCGGCGGCCAACACCAAGCTTTTCGGACGCTACGGGCGTTCTAACGTTGGCTTGAGGCCGAGGGGATTATCGCCGCTAGTCCCATGCGACGCCTCAAGCCCCCACGTGTGCCCGAAAAGACCCTTGACCCCGTACCCTTGGAGCACGTCCAAGCCTTGCTTAAGACATGCGAGGGGAAGCGCCTAACCGACTTAAGGGACACGGCGCTTATCTTGGCTTTAGTAGACACGGGCGCAAGGGCAAACGAGCTATTGAGCGTAAACCTTGCGGACGTAGACCCGTCCAGTGGGACCGTCTTTCTGAGAGAGACCAAGGGGAAGCGCCCAAGGGCCGTCTTCTTGGGGAAGCGAGCGCTACGGGCCCTATTGCGCTATCTCAAGGCCAGGGGAGGGACGGAGGGGGCCCTTTGGCTCTCTGAGGACGGGACTAGGCTGACCTACTGGGGACTTAGGCAAATCCTACGACGGAGAGCAAAGAAGGCGGGGGTCCCTGCCCCAAGCCCCCACGCCTTCAGGCGGCTATTCGCCCTTCAGAGCCTACGGAGTGGCCTAGACGTCATCAGCCTTCAAAGGCTCCTTGGCCATCGGGACTTGAGCGTTATTCAGAGGTATCTCAAGCAGACAATAGATGACCTACGAGAAGCCCACAACCGCCATAGTCCCGGCGATTTGCTTTAGGGTTTCACCGCCCTTGTGGGCGGCAAAATA
>DAOTVR010000367.1:0-16231 GCA_034436315.1 Anaerolineae bacterium | reverse complement strand
GGCACATACTCCATGCCAAAGGTGTCGGCTACGGCTTTGTGCGTTATGTGACCGGCACAGGTATTCACTCCCAGGCGCAGAGCCTCATCTCGGCGTACCGCTTCAGCGAAACCCAGCTCCGCTAGCTTGAGTACATAAGGTAGCGTGGCGTTTGAGAGGGCATAAGTACTCGTCCGGGGCACTGCACCGGGGATGTTCGGCACAGCGTAATGAATCACACCGTGCTTTACATAGGTCGGCGCGCTGTGGGTCGTGGGATGAATCGTCTCAATACAACCTCCTTGGTCCACTGACACATCGATGATGACCGAGCCCGGGGCCATGCTGGCGACCATCTCCTCACTGACCAGGCGGGGCGCCTTGGCTCCAGGGAGCAATACGGCCCCGATGAGCAACTCGGCACGGCGCACGGCCTCGGCGATGTTGCGCCGGTTAGAGGCGATGGTAGTCAGGTTACCATGCAAAACCTCAGACAAATAACGCAACCGCTCCAAATTGACATCGATCACCGTCACCCGCGCACCTATCCCCAAAGCGATCTGAGCGGCATTGGTGCCCACGGTGCCACCCCCGATGATCACGACACTCCCTTGGCGTACTCCCGGCACACCTCCTAGGAGGATTCCCCTGCCGCCTTGAGTTTCCTCCAAGTAGTGTGCCCCGATCTGTACCACCATCCTTCCGGCTACTTCGCTCATCGGCGTGAGCAGCGGCAACGATCCATTGGCCAGTTGTACTGTCTCGTAGGCGATAGCGTTGACTTGACGCTCTAGTAGAACTCGCGTTAGCGCCTCGTTGGCAGCAAGATGAAGGTACGTGAAGAGCAATAGACCTGGCCGCAGAAAGGAATACTCGCTGGGTAGCGGCTCTTTCACTTTCAGGATCATCTCCGCAGTGGCATATACTTCCTCGGCCGTCTCCAGGATCCGCGCGCCACTTCCTTCATACTGTTCGTCGGAGAAGCCGCTACCGATTCCGGCACCTCGTTGTACAAGTACCTGGTGCCCAGCATGAACCAAGGACTCGACTCCGCCAGGCGTGAGCGAGACGCGATATTCCTTATCCTTGATCTCCTTAGGCACGCCGATGATCATGCTCAGTCTCCTTTGACGAGCCGCCTAAAAGCTCTCCCCGGTGAGATCGATCAGGCCATCATCGCCCACATTAAGCCGGCTGAAGGCCCCTTTTACCGTAGCGTTCCGACCGATGAGTGAATGCTCTAGAGCGATATTCTCTAGCACGGATCCCGCTTCAATGATGGCATCCTGGACGATAGCGTCCTTGATGTGCACGTCGTCGCAAACCGTCACATAAGGGCCAACGATGGAATTCTCGATAAGCGCCTTCTTGGAGATATAAACCGGCGGCACTAGAACCGAGTTTTTGACCTCCGCCATCTGAGCGTGGCCGTGATCCAAGAGATAGCGGTTGGTGTGTAGCAGGGTCTCAGGCTCCCCACAATCCTCCCAGACGGATACCGATTCGGTGCCAAAACGAGCACCGCGATCGATCATGACCTGGAAGGCATCAGCCAGGTAGAACTCTCCCTGTGTTTGGATATTGTGCGTCATCAAGTAGTCAATAGCATCAATGAGCTGCTCACCCTCGCGAATGTAATAGAGGCCGATGACTGCCTTGCGATGCTCAAATCCAGAGGGCTTTTCAATGATCCTGACGACACGTCCCTGTTCCTCTACAACCACGCCAAAACGCCGTGGGTCTTCAACCTCCTGGACGAACAGCACGGCGTCGTCTTGCTCGTGCTTCTTGAGCACCGAGAGATCCGCCTCAAACAACGTGTCCACGAAGATAATGAGGCAAGGGCCGCTGATGAACTCCTTGGCCAGGAAAACGGCGTGAGCCTGCCCCTTGAGCTCATGCTGAACGACATAGCGTGTTTGGAAACGATAATTGGCCTCAACGTACTCCGTGATCTGGGCGCCGAGCCAGCCAACGACAAAGATCACTTCCTCTATATCCGGCAGAGGCTGTATCTTGTCTAGGATGTGGCCAAGGATCGGCTTTCCGGCCACGTTGATGAGAGGTTTGGGCTTAGACCAGGTATGAGGGCGCATGCGCTTTCCGAGTCCGGCTAGGGGAATGATGACTTTCATTGTCTTCTACACCTTTCTTTGTGTATTGCCCCATTAAAGGGGTGTGTGCCTATTTGTAACGCGATAAGAGTTTCAGAGCGGCGGCTTGCGAAGATGCCACTCCGTCGCTTGCTCATAAGCGTAGGCCACGCGCAAGATGGTGGCTTCGTCGTAGGCATTCCCCAATACTTGCAGGCCAATGGGCAACCCCTTAGCAAAGCCACAAGGGATGGAGATACCACATACTCCCGCTAGGTTGAGCGATAGGGTGAAAATGTCCGAGAGATACATTTTCAGCGGATCATCGGTCTTTTCGCCGATGCGGAAGGCGGTCGTCGGCGTCGTGGGCACAATCAGCGCCTGACAATTCTCAAAGGCGCGGTCAAAGTCTTGCTTGATCAGCGTGCGCACTTTTTGGGCTTTCAGATAGTAGGCATCATAATAGCCGGCGGAGAGGGCGTAAGTGCCAAGCATGATGCGCCGCTTCACCTCGGGGCCAAAGCCATTTTGCCGGGTGCGACGGTAAGTATCCCAGATATCTTGTGGATCAGGCTCCGAGTAACCGTAGCGTATGCCGTCGTAGCGCGCTAGGTTGGCCGAGGCCTCGGCAGGGGCCAATAGATAATACACCGGTAAGGCATACTCAGTGTGGGGCATGGAGACCTCCACGATCTCTGCCCCCAAGTCACGATAGACATCTAAAGCCGCGCGCACCGCTTGCTCGACTTCGGGTTGCATCCCCTCGACGAAATACTCTTTGGGCACGCCCAGGCGCATTCCCCTGACGTCAGGTCTTAGGGCAGCGAGATAATCGGGCACGGGGAGTTCGGCAGAGGTCGAATCCTGGGGGTCATGCCCGGCGATGAGACCCAGCAATAAAGCACAGTCGGTGACATCCTTACCCAGCGGTCCTACCTGGTCCAAAGAGGAGGCAAAGGCCACCAACCCATACCGCGAAACGCGCCCGTAAGTGGGCTTGAGCCCGGCAATACCGCAGAACGCAGCCGGCTGGCGCACACTTCCCCCTGTATCGCTCCCCAGCGCGCCCAAACACTCATCGGCGGCCACTGCCGCCGCGCTGCCCCCGCTTGAACCGCCAGGCACGCGCGAGAGATCCCAGGGATTGTGGGTAGTAAAGTAACCCGAGTTCTCCGTGGAGGAACCCATGGCGAACTCGTCGGTGTTCGTCTTCCCCAAAAGGATCATCCCCGCCGCGCGCAGCTTGGCGACTGCCGTGGCATCGTAAGGGGGGATGAAGCCCTTTAGGATGCGCGAGCCACATGTCGTCTCCACTCCCTTTGTGCAGAGGATGTCCTTGATCGCTAGTGGGATGCCCAGAAGGGGACGGTCATCGCCCTGGGCGCGCTGACGATCTGCTTCTTCGGCATGTTTCAGGGCGGCCTCGGGCATCGTGAGCAGGTAAGCTCGTACTCGGCTTTCCACTTCTTCAATCCGGTCCAATACGGCGCGAGTAAGTTCAAGGGAGGAGATCTTCTTGGCCCGCAGCAAGCGCTGAGCCTCATGAATGGTCAGCTCGTAGAGCTCCAAAACCACCTCCACGTTATTCCAAGATGGCCTTAACCTTAAAATAGTTCCCCTCGCGACGGGGCGCATTGGCCAGGATCTCCTCTGGGGGAAGGGAGCTACGCACCTCGTCGGCACGCGTCACGTTGCGTTGGTAGATGGTCTGTGCTGTTGGGGGGATGGCTTCCGTATCCAAACGATTGAGCATCTCAGCATAGTCAAGGATGGCTGAGAGTTGCTCGGCGAAACGGTCTGTTTCCTCCTCGGTGAGCCCCAACTTGGCTAACTCGGCGATGTGTAGCACCTGCTCGCGACTTAGCCTTACCACGTTCATCTCCTCCGGCCAGGTGATAAAAACATTATAACATCGGAAAGAGGGGATTACAAATAAAACGCCCATCACCTTGGCGTTGGCCGGGGCACGCGCGTTGGGCGGCGCAGGCCGGGCGTTACAGTGACGCTGGGCGTCGTTGTCGGGCTCGTTGGACTGGCCGAGATGCTAGGGCTAGGTGTGGGCGAAAGGGTTGCCGTCGGCGATGGAGTGTGGCTAGGGGCAACTTCGGTCATGGTGGCGATTTTTTGGACCTCTGGCAAGGCCACGGAATAGGCTGTAGGCGTCAGGCTGGGGACGTTCGTTGGCTCATGGGTCAGGCTTGTGAGTTCAGCCTCGGATTCTCGGGGCACCGGTTTCGCCTCTTTGAAAGACAAGGCCTCGCGCTCAGCCGCACTAAGTAGTAAAAAGATAGTCAGAAAAGTAAAGAGGACGCCCAAGATGATCAAGAGTTGGCTCTTGTGTTCATCTGCGGGCGCCATGTGGCTCATGCGTCGTTTACCTTCCCCTAGGTGTTGTCTTCTAGGCTTTTACAGGAGCTCCATGTTCACGTAGGGCACAAACACCCTGCGCCCATCTCCTAAGCGCACCTCTGCTCCGGGGATGCGCGTGCCGATCAAGGTTTCCTGAGGCGTCATAGGGATGGCCACTACCTGACCGATCACGCCCACAAAAGGGGGGCGAACCAGCCTGACTCGTGCCCCTACCTCGATGGGCCTTACCACCATAAGGGCCGACGCTTGCCCCTCGTCGGGCAGGGGGACGATCACTTCGGGCGCGCTACGCCCATCCTGTGCTACGCCTGAGATCACAGCCAATTTACCTTGGTATTCGCGCAATAATTCAAAAATCGGCTCGGCCATGGGGATGCGGCCTACACCCTCGGTGACAACCACTGGCAGATGATACCTTTCGCACAAACCGCGTAGGCCCGGCAGGATGCTGCCCACGATCAGACCCTTGACCCGAAAGCGCCGCGCTCTGAGGAGCACTCGCACATCCTCCAGGATCCCCCCTACTAGGACCATCCCCCGGTACCGCAGGCTCACCTTCTCCAGCGTGAGCACGTCGGCCGGGCTGTTTGCAGTCATCATCAGATGCCCTTGTGCCTCCTCGCCGCAGCCCCATATCCCCCGGACGAGCACACCGGTTCCTCGGATGGCCACTCCACGATGGGGATAAACCTCAACGATCTCGCCAGGAAGGTAAGCGCGCAAGCGCAGGAGCTCTGGCTCCTGACGAATGACGAGTCTTCCGTCAACGATCCCCTGTACCACGCCGCTGATGGGCGAACGGACTGCCTGCTCCCAAGGCCATCTACGGCGCACTAAGGGGGCACCCTCGGCCACTACTTGTCCCTCGCTCACCAGCAGTCGCCGGGATAGGCTATTCACACTCACCCCGAGTGCCTCGGCCAAGTCCAAAGTCTGTAAACGGCCTTCCAGGGAGGCTTGAGCCACGATATCGTCAGCTTGAACCCGGTCACCAACGTGGACCAACACCTCGCCCGGCACCGGCAACAGCCGTTGGCGCACGAACTGAGCAAAGGGCGAAAAACGTATCTCAAGAGGACTGCTTGCTATTGCCAACAAGGTTCCTTAACCACTCCTGGAGCTTGGCGCGACGTCGCTCTGCATCTTGTGGCAAGCTGAGGGGCCTGCCGCGCGTATCCACAACGATGCCCAAGCTTCCACCTCGTACCCGGGCTTTGCCACCGGATCCCCGGCGCCCGATGCCAATGTCAAAGGCACGGCTTGGGCGGACCTCAATGGTGGCATGCTGATTTGGGGCCAAAGGAAATCGTTTCACGGTGCCCGCGGGTACTTCGGCCTCAACCGGAGACCCATCGTCTGGAGAGATCGTCAAGTGCAGGGCGCGCTCACCATCGCGGGCCTCACCTATGGGGGCGATCAGGACCCCCAGCTCGCGAAAGCCGTCATGTGCCAGCACTTGAGCTGCAGCTATCGGCATCATCAGCGCTAACGCCCCCAATTGCGGCCAAATGGAGGCCCAATCCACCACCAAACGCGCCAACCCCACGGGTTGTAGTGAATCGAGCACTGTGAGGGCGATCAACCCATCTTGAGGGGTATTCGCTAAGAGGCCACCGCGTACTGCCAGGAGGTCGAAAGGGGGCGTTGTTTCTTCTTCAGGCCTTATACCCGGACGGTACCAGTACTGTCGGCGCATCCTGCGCATGGTGAATAGGAGGGCTTGGCGAACGGCCGCATGGGTCAATAGAAGTTCTTCTGTTGTCTGAGGAACGCTATAGGGGCGTAGATAAGCGTTCTCCAAACGGCTATTGACCTCTGCCTCACTCATAGAGACCGGCAGCCAACGCAAGATGTTCTCTGTGCCCGATAGCTCCAACACGTGATTCAGGCCGAAGCTCGTCCCTAAGCCAGCGCTGATAACCCACTGATAAAGCTCGCCGCGCGCCGAGCCAATATACGTGCTGTTCCCGCCGACATCCACCCCCAGCACTCCTTGTCCTAGGTCATCACGACGAGCTATGAAACGCAAGGTATTCGCCAGGGCGGTTGTCGTCGAGAGGATGGGGGCACCGCATACAAGACGTAGCCGGCGGTAGCCAGGCAACGTGGCCAACTTGATGCGCTCGTACACTTGAGCTAACTCTCGTTGCAGCTCTCCAAGGCTCTCAATGTGTACGCTGGGGCGCACATTATCTACCACTCGCAAGTCAAAAGAGGAAGAAAGGATCGCCGATACGGGCCGCCGAGCCTCCTGGTTGCCTGCGAATATGACCACGGGCCTGCGCTCGGGGTCAATGTCGCTGTAAATCGTGTTCAGCACACGCGCAGCATTCTCCAGGGGGCTCACGGGGCCTGTATCCAGGCCGCCCACTAGCAAGATCAAGTCAGGAGGATGATCATGCAAAGAGGCCCAAACGCGCTCATCCCAGCGCCTGGGGCGCGCTCCCAAGGCGATCGCCTCCCGCACCGAGACGTTCCCTGTCGAACAAGCGTACCGCGCGCTCTCAATGCTGAGATCGTCGGTCAGCCCGATAATCACACACTCCAAAGGCGGGGCAGCACTGGCGGTAGCAACAAGGGCATCTACTCCTGCGCCCGAGTCCTGTTCGGGGATGATGAACTCACCGTCTTGGTCGAGTAATTGGCGCTGGGCGATCTGCTCCAGACGCCGAACGGCTCGACGCAAGCCGATGTTCACGTCGTTTTCCACTTCGCTCAAGGTGCTGGGCGATTCAGCACAGGCGATAAGGCGGTATGCCCCCTCGACAAGATCGATAAGGCATGCATGGGTGAGGGTGCTGCCGATATCAGCGGCGATGATGGATTCAATAGGCCTCTCTGCGCTCATCCCTTACAACCCCAGGCGATTCAGAAGCTTGAACCAATGTTCGGCGAGATAAACCAGGCGGCTGCTCAAGAGCGCAAAGGAAGTGAACGCCACCCCCGCAAAGAGCGCGCCGAAGGTGATCATCAGAAGCACTCGGCCTGCACGCCCCAAGGCCCTAATCAACCCATGCCAGAGGGCGCTTACGAAACCTCGCCCCTGCGTGGCAAAATGAAAGGCGCTCAACACGGCAATGGTGCCCAGGCTCAAAAGCACAGCATCTAAGGCGTAGGCCCAGCCGACCAACCCTGGGCCGTAGTCTTCGGGTACCACCGAGACCACAGCAGCGCGCACCTGGGGAATAAGCGATCCTGTAAGCGCTCCCCCTAAGGCCAAGGCCGCGCCGATGCCAAATAGCATACCTAAGGGAAGGTTGGCTAGGGTGGAAAGCGGCCTGAAGGCGCGGGCTAAAAGCAATAAGCCGAGGAAGAAGAAGAGGCCATAATACCAATAGGTGCTCGGATCGGTCAGAAGAAGCTGTAATCTTGGGGAAATAACCTGGTTCCAGGCCAAGGCGCCCGCATAGCCCGCAGCCAGGCCTACGAAGAGATACTCTGCCAGACGAAAGACGGGGTTAAAGCCGAACACATAACTCAGCACGGCCAGCGTGAGCAAGGCGGCAACCCAAGGCCCGATTACCTCGGCCGTGCCAGTAGATAGCTGGCCAAACAAGCCGCTGAGCACCTCCGACATGAATCCTCCTGAAATGGGTAGCTCTGAAAGCTTCGGCAGCTCAGACGAAGCCCTTAGGATCCTCGTTTCCCTCTGCGCGCGTAGAGGGCATTGGTCACAAGGGCCACCACCAATAGCAACACAAAAAACGCCGCATAAGCGTCTGACCGAAATAGGGCTGAGGGCTTGACAGAGCCGGCAAGCTCATACTCGACAGCCCCGCTTGCTGCGGGGATCAGGCTAAGCAGCTGCCCTGAGCGCTGATAAGGCACCAGAAGCGGCTCAACCGCGCTGGTGACTAAAGCATGGAAGGGGATGTCACTCTGAGCTTGTACCTGCTCCACCCAGCGCTGCACGGTCAAGCTATCGTCAGAAAGGACGATGATTTGATCGAAATCCTTTAGAGTTGCCAGGCCACTGGTTGCGCTCAGCTCTCCCAAGGGACGCTTTTGGAGGTAGTCTATCTTGAAAGCATCGCCCAGGGCAGTGTTCAAACTGCGTAGCCCGGCTTCTTGTCCGGGCAGGTACCCCAGGAGGACATAGTGCTCGCCATAACGATAGTCTGGGGATTCCTCAGTGATCGTCCGATAGATCGCCTCGGCCAGGCCGATTCCTTCCGGCTTTGTGCTCATGACCACCATGCGCACCGAGCGCCGGGCAAGATGGCGCACCACTGCCAAAGCCAACGGGTCCAACTCCCCCGCGTAGGTAGGACTGTAATCAAAGGAAAGCAGCACCTCTGCCCCACTGGGCAACTCTTCTATGGTGCGCACCAAGGCGAGGACCGATTCCCGAGGCTGGACGAAAGAGCTCATCTGTCCCCACGTGAAAAGGGGCAACACGCCGGCTAGAAGCACCAAGATATAGAGTATCGTCCGCCCAATCTGCGGAAGCCCCTGCGCCGTGCGTGGCAGCACCACCTGAGCTCCCTCCTGCAAGGGAGCGCGCTCAACGGCGACCTGCTGAAACAACTCGGCCTCATAGTCCTCCGTGGTACTGGGGGCCGCCGATACGTGTTGTGAAGGGCGGTGTGGAAGCGTGACCGCCGGCTCAAAGGGCAAAAGATCATCCAGTCCCTCTAGGGGGTTTGCTGCAGCCTCCGGCGTCAAAGCTTGGGTTTCGTCTGGGGGTGCAACCTGGACCGCAGGCGTCTCCACCCCTGCTGCTCCAACTGGCCCTCCGCCCAATACTTCGGGAGATTCAGCGGCCTCTAGAGGGGGGAGGGCCGCCTCCGTTGAGGCCGGCGTCTCGCCCATCTCTCCTTCCATAGACGGGGCAACAGCCTGTTCTTCGCTTATCGGTGCCGCAGCCCGAGGCCCTAGCTCCGCCTCCGAAGGGGTTTGCCCTGGAAGCGCTTCCGATGTGGGACGTGCGCCGGTTTCGCTGGCCTGTGCCTTTGCCTCCCTATGTACCGCCTGCGTAGTAACCTCTTCCTCCAAGGTGACTATGGGCGGCGTATAGGGCCGCACAAAGGTGCTCTCAGGGATCGGTTCTTCTCCTTCAGCCAGGGCGAGCTCGGCGAAACAACGATGGCAAAAGACATGCTGCGCCGAGTTCAATGCCCCACAAGAGGGACAAACCCGATAAACAAAGTTCGCTAAAGAGCGCCCGCAAGCTTCACAGAGCTTGGCGCCTTCCGGGTTACGATGGCTGCATGCAGGGCAAACGATCATCCTCGTCGGCTCCTAATCTTGGGCATAGGGGTGATCAACCGCCAGTAGGATGCGTAGCGAGGTGGTTATGGTGCCCAAAGCGGTACCAAGGATTATCCCTCGCGTTCCCGCCGTCACCGGGACGTCAAGGATCCATTTCCGTAACAAAGGTAGGTAAGGCGAGATCCTATTACTAAAGGGTAATTGGGCCAACAAAACCACTAAGCTGGTGATCAGCATGATCAAGGCCTCGCCGTTACGGAGCCTGAAAGCACGGTAGGCCGCGCTGACCACAAAGAAAGCCAGCAACGCGGCCATCGTGGATTGCAAGGGATAGTACATGTAGCCGAATATCCAAGATAGGGCCCCAGAGCCGGGCAAGACGATGCCGGCAATCAGAGTGCCCCCAAGGGCAACCATCAAAACCAGACGATATCCCCAATCCTTTTGATCCTTGGAAATGCGCCGGGCGTGGAAACCCAAGAGATTAAGTATCCCGGCGAACAGCGCGAAAGCGGCAAGGATCATCACCCCTTCTAACAGCTTAGCTCCCACGGAATCAATGAGCGGGTGCGAAACGAAGAAATCAGCTAAAACCCAAAGCCCACAGATAATGGCCACAGCGATCGGCAAAAACCTTCTCATCGTTTCTCCCTTATCACCAGTAGCCCAGAGAGGTCATCGCGATCCCTACTAGGATGGCCAGAATGGCGACGATGCGCATGATATCCTGTGTGGCTAGACTCCCAAGATGACTGGGCCGATGGAGGTAAGCTCCTGCAGCGTATACCTCTTCGCCGACGATCGCCTCGTCCATGGAAGCCCAAAGCAGGGCAGCGCCTTCGGCCGCGCTCGTACCCCCCACTTGGGCGCCTACCCGGTTGCTTGTCGCTTCAGCCAGCCATAATCCCTCCGAGCCAAAACGCCCGACGAGGATGTTGGCCAGGTGCGGCCGGCCGTGCAACGCTCCCGCTGCGCCAGCAGCATAAGCCAGCGCCTCTGGCCCGTAGAAGGCCAAGTCCGTGGGGGCATAGCTTTCAGGAAAGCCCGCTTTTTTCCTGGCTGTACATAAAATCCCCTGCGCGCTGGCGAGGATCGTGGGCTCGGCCGTCGTGCCCAGGATGTCCTGATCACAGGCCGCGACATGGCGCGCCACGTAGTCAAACACCGTCAAGCTCATCGCAGCCTCAGCGGTTGATTCGCTTCCGAGGCGCCCAGAGCCTAAACCCACATGAATCGGCTGGCCGCTCTCAACAGACTGGCTTACCAGACGCCTTATGCGCGTAAATGCGGGGATCTCTCGGAGCGCGAAGCGTTTTCCGCTCTTGGCCTGCATCGTGAAAAAGATAAATAAGGGTAAGAAGAGCACAAGCATCCCCAATGCCGCGAGGTCAACGCTATTGGGGACAAGCTTCACAAGCAATTGGAGCACAGCATCCATTTACTTGCTCTCCTTGGCTTCCAGAGTCTCTATAAGCCGCTCGATATTTGAACTATCTTCTAATAGCCTTGCATAGCGACGGGTTTGGTTACTCAACGAGCTAAAGATAGGCTCCCCAATAAGCATGAACTGGCTGCAAATGAAGCTGAAGGGCTTGAGCAGCTCTAGAAGCATAATGCCCGCCGTGCTCCAACCCCTTCGGGTTAAGGATGTGGCCAGAGTCCGGATAAGCTCTTCATCGCTCTTTTGAGCTGGCAATCCTCAATCTCCTGAAAGTCTGACCATCTTGCTATCGCTCATGCGCTGCCAAACCCTAGGTACCTTGAGGCAGCACGAGTATAACACGATCAGCGCCTTTTCTCCAGCCAACGGCGCAAACCGTAGAAGAACCTGCGGAGCGCGTTCCAAGGACCAAAACAGCGCTTCCTGATGGCCAGGATGGCTTCGGTAGCCACCTCAGCGGTAGATCGTCCGAAAAACACTGTGTCGTCATCTTGTAAACGCTGGAGGACCGGCAAGGCCCCTATATCGCCGATGCGTCCCAGGCCGCGAGCTGCATACCAGCGAAGCGCCGCATCTCCGTTGCGTGCCACCCGCTGTAAAGTCTCCCGCGCCTTGGAGACTTGCATATGCCCTAAAGCACACACCGCGCCCGCGCGCACCAGATGTTCCCGGTCGTCAAGGACCTTTTGTAAGGCAGAGGTAGCCTTGGGATCGGCGATGGCTCCTAGAGCGTCGGCCGCTGCGCGTCGCACCCAGGGCGAGGGATCCTCCAGCGCTTTGATGAGCGCGTCCGTCGCAGCCTTGTCTCTCAGTTTGCCTAGGGCCGTGGCCGCACTAAGGCGCACTGTAGGATCGGAATCCGATAGGGTTTGTACCAAATAACCTACTGCCACCTCATGACCCCAGAGAGCCAGGGCATCGGCCGTGGCGGCCCGACGTCGCGGATCGGGATCTTGCAGGCCCCGATGCAAAAGCAAGAGCAGGCCGCTAAAGGTCAGCTCAGGTGCTTTGCGATCCCAAGTGGGCGCTCCCAACCTGGCCCGACGCCGCAGGCGCCGAGCGGTTTCAGCTAGAGAAACGCCAGCCTGCCAACGCACAAAAGGGTGCTCGTCGCCCAGATACTCTAGTAATTTATGCACAGCGGACTGGCTGATCTGCCCGGCTAACGATGCGGCCTCTTGCAGACGCAAAAGGGGATCATGGCCATTATAGCGCTCTGTCAGGCTCATGGTCGGAATAGCGGTAATGTGATGAACGCTCAAGAGTTTATCCCCGTACACTATTTTCAAATAGCTACTAACTATCACAGTATAGCACGGCTTGGTGGATGACGCAAGGATATTTTCGTTTTGCCCCTTACCCTATCTCGTGTATATTGTATGGCCATCCGTTTCACTAGGAGGCACTGAGATGCAATATCGCACACTAGGGAAAAGCGGCCTTAGGGTGAGTGCCATCAGCCTAGGCACCGAATATCTCCTCAATCAGCCCCGAGAGCGCGTCGTAGAAGTGATCCGCGCGGCCATTGATCAAGGTGTCAACTACTTTGACCTCTTCTGGCCGCAGCCCGCGTTTCGTGATAACATGGGGGCCGCCTTTAAGGGGTACCGGGAGAGGGTGATGCTTGCTGCCCATCTGGGGGCCGCCATGAAAGGGGAACAGTATGAGAAGACGCGCGATCTAAAGGCCTGTCGCGCTTTCTTTGAGGATTTCCTCACCCGTTACAGCACGGACTATGTGGATGTGCTCTTCTTGCATAATATTGACGAACAGTCAGATTATGAGGAGGTCATGCGCTCGGGAGGAATGGCCGAGATGGCCCAGCGCCTTAAGGAGGAAGGCCGGGCGCGGCTCATCGGCTTTAGCGGACACACGGTGTCCACCGCGCTTCAGGCCGTGGAAAGCGGCATAGTGGATGTGCTTATGTTTCCCATCAACTTGGCGGGGAATGCCATACCGGGAAGGAAGGAGTTGTTCAACGCCTGCGCCACGAGGGGCGTAGGTCTGGTGGCCATGAAACCCTTCGCTGGCGGCAAACTCTTGCAGAAAGAGCGGGTGATCGCGATAGAGAACTGGCAGCGCGGGGGCGCACCGAAACAAGTCGAAAAATCGGTCACGATCACCCCCGTGCAGTGCCTGGCTTACGTGCTGGCGCAAAGCGGCGTATCAACCGTCGTTCCGGGATGCAAGAACCTGGAGGAGTTGCGCGGCGTGCAGGCCTTCTGGGGATCTACAGAGGAGGAAAAGGACTATTCGGCCATCGTGGCCGACTTTGCCGAATATACCCCAGGCGAGTGCGTTTACTGCAACCATTGTTTGCCTTGTCCTGCGCTCATTGACATCGGCCAGGTCATTCGCCTGCTGGAGACCGCTCAGCACAACCTAACTGCTGAGCTTCGCGCCGCCTATGACGCGCTCTCGGCCAAAGCCTCCGATTGCATCCATTGTGGCGCGTGCGTGGAGCGTTGCCCCTTTGGCGTAGATGCGGAGAGCAAAATGGAACAAGCGGCGGCCCTTTTTGAGTCTGTTTGAAAGCTCTTCTGGTTGGGTAAACATTCATCACGACATCATGATGAACTGAGGGAGAGCTAATGAGTATGGCGTCCAAACTATTTGAGGGGATTTTTGTTAGCGCGGTCGTTCTCGTCATCTTGCTCCTGGTTGTACCGGTCGGCCTGGCTCAAGGGCCCAACCTACTGCAAAACCCCGGCTTTGAACGCCCCTATGTGGCTTTGCCCGGAAAGGAGAACTGTCGCATCGCAGCTCCATGGGTAGCCTGGTGGATTGAGGGTTCCAGGGAAGAGGTCTCACAGGGGTATCGACTCGCCCCGGAGTACAAGGCGGCCTTTCGCAGCGACTATCCCGGAAACCGCGTGCGTTCTGGCGAGTTGGCCCAGCAGTACTTTCATAGCTATGGCAACTTTCAAGGGGGCGTTTACCAGCAAGTGGCCAACATCCCTGTCGGCGCCCGCCTACGCTTTGAGCTCTGGGGGATGACTTGGTCCTGCGATAACGAGCGGAAGGGCAACTGTGGCGGAGCGACCTCTGGCGATCCATCGCCCATGCACTTTCGCATTGGGATTGACCCTAAGGGGGGCACCGATCCATTTAGCCCGGAGATCGTTTGGTCGCCGGAACAGAACGCCTACGATGCATGGCATCTCTTCCAGGTGGAGGCGGTGGCGAGGAACTCTACGGTGACCGTCTGGGTCTATACCTATCCCGATTACCGCAGCCAGGATAACAACGTCTACCTGGACGATGCCAGCTTGGTCATCGTGGCCCCGCCACCGACGGCGACCAGACGCCCCACGAACACTCCGAGCAAGACTCCATTGCCCACCCGGACGCCTCTTCCGACAGAGACCGCCACACCTACGGATACGCCTACGCCCACGGCAACATCCAGCCCGACGCGGACTCCTACAATGACCTTTACCCCGACGCCGACCGACACGCCTCAACCTACTAGCACGAGCACCGCGCAGCCCACGGATACACCGTCGGCAACGTCGCTGTCTAAGCCGTCGGACGTGCCCGTTCCCGTACCGACGCCCACCGTCGCCGGTTTGTCTTTGGTGTTGGGACGGCTTGCGGGCCAGGGAGAGCTGGTGGTTTACCTTTTTGTTGTCACCTTAGTCATCGCTTTAATGGTCGTTTACGCTGTGGGCCGCCGACAAGGCTAAGGGGTATGGATTCGTGAACGACTCAAGCACCACGGGGCCTCGGAGATGGCAGGAGATCCTTGTCTCTCCCGCCCTTTGGATAGGATTTGCAACACTCGTAGCCTTGGCTGTGCGCCTTTATCGCCTCGGCGAGCCGGTGCTTCGGTGGGATGAGGGCTGGAGCCTGGCCCATGCCAGCCTACCCTGGCCGGAGCTTTGGCAGGTGGCCAGTGAGGAATGGCATCCGCCGCTCTATGTGGCCCTACTCAAGTTATGGCTAGTGCTTGGTAAAAGCGCTACTAGGATTCGCTTGCTCTCGGTGCTTTTTGGGGTGGTTGCTGTTCCCTTAGCAGCTTGGGTGGCCCAACTCTGGTCGGGAAAAGTAAGAGTTGGCGTCCTCATGGCCAGCCTAATGGCCCTCTGGCCGCTGCTCGTCTATTATGGCCAAGTGGCGCGAATGTACGCCTTGGCTGTGTTACCGGTGTTGACCGCTACTTGGTTCATCTTGCGAGGCGAGGACGATGGGCGTTGGTCTAATGACCTTGGCCTGGCCCTGAGCGCGGCGCTCGCCTTGTACACGTTTTATTACACACTTTGGCCTCTCGCTGCGTTGTGGGGGTATGCGGCCCTCATTCGTCCGCGATGCGTTCCCCGGCTTATCGCGGCAGGGCTTGGAGCCGTACTTGCCTACCTGCCTTGGGTTGTGGCTTCTCGCGCGACGCTGCAGGGCCGTATCAGTGTCGGAGCCGTCATGGGCAAGGATCCGCTGAGGGGCGTGCTTGAATTCCTCAAGCCCACCCTTGGAGGTTTGGCTTTCGTCTACGGTAGCGGCTGGCATACGGCAGTGATCTTGGGAGTGGTGTTGGCCGTCGGGCTGGCGGTGGGGTTACGCAGCTTGGCCCAGGCAAAGAAACTCCTTTTGCCGCTCTTGGCAGTGGGCCTTAGTGTTCTAGGGGTCGCCTACGGCGCGCAGGCTTCCAGGTGGTTCGCCGTCAGACACTTGGTCCCGGCCAGCATCTTTTTGCTTTTGGCCCTCGCCTGGGCGCTGGATCGCCTGGCGGAGAGAGGATGGCCTTTCCTATTGATCGCTCTCCTGGCCCTGGGCGCGACCTATTGGCCGGCGAGCACGGGCACGGTTTACGCCAAGATGCTGGAGGTTGTTGATCCCTTTGATCCCAGCGCCGATTACCGCTTCCTGGTGCAACATGCCGGGCCAAATGATTTGGTCTATTTCAATGTCCTTGCTAGGGCAGGGTGGTATGAGAACCTGAGGCAGCCCCAGGACCCCTCATGGTCTTACGCGATGCGCTGGGATCCGATCATCGAGCCGATAGAGCAAATCGCTCAGCGTATTGAGCGCGACACCAGGACGCGTGAGCGGCTCTGGTTCGTGCTCTATAAGGGGACTTTTGGTCCCAATGGGCCTTTGAAGGATTGGCTGGATGCCAACCTCTATCCTAGCGGCGGGGAAT
>DAOTVR010000366.1:0-3638 GCA_034436315.1 Anaerolineae bacterium | reverse complement strand
CACATCCGCTTGCCCCCTCAGGCCCAAAAAGCTACACTCGTCTCCGATGGCAATCACGGATGGTCCGGGCACGTATATCCTGCTCCTTGCTCTGCATGGCGACAGCCTGATCCAGATCGGCCGCCTTGGAGCGCTCCCCTTCCGTGCCGGCTACTACCTCTACGTGGGCAGCGCCCTGAACGGCCTGCGCCAGCGCCTGGCGCGGCACCTGCGCGCCACGAAGCGCCTCCACTGGCACATTGACTACCTGCTCCAACGCGCCCAGGTCGTTGAGGTCTGGTATCACCTGGGCCCCGAGCGCTACGAATGCGCCTGGGCGCGCGCCCTGGCCCAACTACCCACCCTCAGCCCCTGCGACAAGCCCTTCGGCGCGTCCGACTGCTCCTGCCGCACGCACTTGTTTTACAGCGCAGAACGCCCCTCCTGGGAGCAATACCGCTCCATCATCCACCCGCTTGACGGCTCGGAGAGACCGTGCTAACCTATCGCCCGCTATGTCGCAGCCTACTCCTCCAACCGCCACCTGGCCTCGCCTCTGGCGAGGCGTTCGCGCCACCTTGCCCCTCACCCTCAGCGTGGCCCCCTTTGGCCTGGCCTACGGGGCCATCGCCGGCCAGCATATGGCCTTCTGGCAAGCGCAGCTGATGTCGCTCACCGTATTCGCCGGCACGGCGCAGTTCATCGCCGCCAGCATGATCGCCCAGGGCGCAGCCTATCTGCCCATCCTCCTCACCGGCATCCTGATCAACATGCGCCTCGTGCTCATGAGCGCAGCCCTCACCCCCCACGTGAAGGGCGCTCCCCGACGCCTATACCCCCTGATAGCTCACCTGCTCACCGATGAGAGCTTTGCCGTGAGCATGGCCGAGTTCAGCCGCCGGCCCGCCGACCCCTGGTTTTACATTGGCTCCGGCCTGGCCATCTTCGTCCCCTGGCAGCTCGTCACCGCCGCCGGGGCGGCCCTAGGAGCCGGCCTGCCCACCGGCTGGGGGTTGGAGTACGCCCTGCCCGGCAGCCTGATCTGCCTCCTGTTCCTCCTGGTGCGCGATCGCCGGGCCATGTGGGTCTCCCTTTTGGCCGCCGCGCTGAGCCTGCTCCTGCGGCCCCTCGTATCGGGCACCTGGAGCACCATGGCCGCCACCCTCATCGCCGCAAGCTTGGGAGTGACTTGGAAACGATGGCCCTCACGCTCCTGATCCTGGGATTGGCCCTGGGCACCTATCTGCTGCGCCTGTTGCCTTTGACCGCCCTCAGCCGCGTCACGCTGCCCACGTGGGCCCAAGATTGGCTCAGCTTGGTCCCCGGCGCGGTCCTGGCGGCCTCCCTGGCCCAAGCCCTGCTCGTACAAGGGGAACGCCTTGCCCTGAGCTGGCGAAACCCCTACCTCTTGGCGGCCATCCCCGCCTTCCTCGTCGCCTGGCGCACGCGTAACGTGGTATGGACTATGCTCGCCGGCATGGCCGCTTACGCCCTCGTGGGGCACGTGTTCCCGTAATAAGGCTATCCGGTAGACGTTGCGCGAGGCACAGGCCCCTCGCACGACGTTGTGAAGCGCTCCTAGGGATTCGGTGCGTAGCTCAAGGGGCCGGTAGGCGCCTCCATGGGCACATCCTGGGCCACGTGAATCACCCCCACGTCGCCAACCGCCAGATAGACGCGATTCGTGCGCGGATCCACCGCCAAGGCCTCCACCAGGCCGTCTAGGTTGAACTGAGCGACCTGCCCGAAGGTGCGCGTATCGTAGACGACGACCTGCGTATCCGAAACGCCCGCCTGCGCCGAGGCGGCCCCTAACGCCACCCACACATGTCGCGTGGCGGGGTTCAGGGCCATCGCCTGGGGATAGCGGTTCAAGTTCAGCCAGAGGAGCTCCTGACAATCCTCGGCCCGGCTTACCTGTAGGCCAAAGGTGCCCATGCGCGTGCTCGTGGCGTAGAAGCGATCCATCTCCTCATCGTAGATCAACTCCACGATGCTCAGCCGGCCGGGAGCCGGGGCCTCCGGGTTAGCGACTCCCTCGTCCACGCGCGTGGCCACATAGCCGTAATTGGAGCCGGGGACGCCGTTCGCCGCGACCGCGTAATAGCGATTGCGGCGCACATCCAAGACAACCTGCACCGGCTGCTCCACCGTGCCGGCGGGCGTCGTGATGGCCAGCGTCTGCGTCAAGCCCTGCTCCCATTGGATCACCGTGTCCCCGGCCAAGATCTGTCGCCGCATCTCATCCAGGGCCAAACCCCTCGGCCTGCGCCCCGTGGCATAAGCCCCCACCACCTGCCCCGTCTGGTCCAGCAACCGGAGCCGGCCCTCGCTCAGGCTCAAACAGGCGATCAGCCCCGTGCCGGGGATCACCCGCACCTGCGAGGGATACCCGCCGACGGCCCACTCGCCCACGAGGCCGGCCTCGCCCAAGACCAACACCTTGTTCGCACTGCCCACGGCCACATAGAGCTGCCCGCCGATGGGATCGGCCTCCATGCCCCCGATACGCAGGGCCAGCGGCACCGTGGCGACGAGGGCCGGCTTAGCCGTATCCACCACGACGAGGTTATCTCCCCGATAATTGGCCACATAAAGGAGGCCCCGTGGAGCGTCCAGGGCCATGCTGCGTGGCTCATAGCCCACGCCCAGCCTGGCCACGACCTGGCCGCTCTGGCCATCCAGCACAACCAGCTCGTCGTTATAAGCGGAGAGCAGGTACACCCTCCCGCTGGTCGGGTCGCCCACCAGAGCTGCCAAGTCGGGGACGGAGGGCACGCGCCGAACCTCGGCCAAGCTCTCCTCCTCCAAGAGGGCCAGATACCCCTCCCGCTTATCCGCATCGTAGCCGCTGACGTACAGCCCCTGCCCTGAGGGAGCGACGGCCAGTAAGCCTATCCCAGAGAGGCCGACGCTGCGCACTTCCCGGCGAGAGGCAACATCCACCACGCAAAGCCGGGCATAATCGGCGGCATAGACCCGCCGACCATCGCCACCGGCCACCATGGCGGATACGAGCCCTGCGGATAGCTCCACCTCGCCCAACGTGGAGCCATCCCGGCCGGAGAGGATGGTGATATGCCCTTTACCGCGGCCGGCCACCCATAGCTCCCCGCCAACCATGAGCAGCCCCGAAGCCGACTCAGATAGGGACCAGGTCGCCACCACTTTGGCTCCCTCAAGCACGCTCAAGCTGCTCTCACCCTCATTGAGCACAAAGACGCGCCCGGAAGCGGGATCCGCCACGATGGCCCTGGGTCCCCGGCCCACCGGCACCACCGCTTTCACCGCCCCCGAGGCGATCACCGAGACGTTGTGGCTATCGTAATTGCTCACGTAAACCCGTTCCCCCAAGAGGGCGATGCCGGCGGGCCGACGTCCGGCGGCGGGCAAGGAGCCTATGGTCAAAGTGCCGATCAAGGCCGGCCGGCTCGGCCGAGTGGGCAGGGGCGTTGGCGGGGCTGTCGGCACAGCTTGCGTCACCCTCGTTGTGGGCGTTGCCGAGGCAGGTAGCGCCGAGGAAGCCACCAACGTTAGCCACGATGTGGGGGTCGGCAGGGGCATCTGAGGGGCTCCACCTCCGCACCCGGCCAAGCTCGCAAGCACGACGAACACCAGGACGCCAAACAGCCCCCTTTTGGCGCCTTGCGCGCCCAGAC
>DAOTVR010000365.1:0-3702 GCA_034436315.1 Anaerolineae bacterium | reverse complement strand
CTCACCTCGCCGGGCCCACCGCCGCCTTCCGCGAAGCCGAACGCCTCCTCCGACGCGCCGAGGCTGCTCAAGCCCTCGTCCCCCAGCCTGACCCTCGCGCGCAGGCTGCCCTGCGCGTCGCTTGGGATGCCCTCCTTGACTTCACCGAGCACGACTTTGGCGGCGTCGACCGTGCTACCGCTGCCCTCTCCGCCGGCGTGCGCGCTGGTTCGGCGGCCGTTGCCCGCGCCGTCGCCCATCCGCTTGCCCCGCCCATGCCCGCCGACGCCGGCTGGGAGTCCCCCGGCGAGCCCTGCGACGCGCCCGCCTTCGCCTGGCGAGGTGGGGAGGTGATCTTTGATCCCCACCGCTGCGCCATCGCCTCCCTTGTGGATGCCGATGGTTATTGCTGGACTGCGCCGGGCGCGCCCGCCCTCGGCGAGTTCATCCATACGCTCTACCCCTCCGGCCCGACGCCGGATGCCGTCTTCCCGCCTGGCGAGTTGCCCACCGCTGCCAACCGCACCTACCGCGTCGAACTATCGCGCCACCCTGCGGGCATCCAGCTTCGCACCGAGGGCACCCGTTGGGGCTTCGGCTTCCGCACGCTCTGGCGCTTCCACGCTGCTGCCCCTTGGATCGACGTCACCTATACGTTGGAGGACGGCTGGACCGAATCCCCCCAGGCTGTGCGCTTCTGTTTCCCCCTTGCCCTCGCCGAGCCTACCTATCGCTACGATAGCCCCGGTGCAGTCCAGGTCGCCGGCCCTCGCACCGCCGGCGGTGATGATCTCCCCGGTGCCAACCCCGTCCTCTACGCCGCCCAGACCTTCGCCGCCGCTTTTGATGCCCGGCGCGGTGCCATCCTGCTCGCGCCTGACACCCTGCTCGTCGGGTTCGGGCTCGCGGGCGTGCCAGGGGGCGGCACGGCCCCGGCCATCGTCGCCGTTCCCATGATGAACCTCACCCGCAATGATTGGCAGCTTGACCAGGGTGGGGAGCGTCACTGGTGCTTCCGCTACCGTCTCATCCTCGCCCAGGGCGCTTACGATGCCCTCCAGCCCTTTCGCGAGGCCCAACGCTTCGGCGTGCCGGCCTGGCTCCATGTCCCTGGCGCGCCCCCCGTCCTCCCCGACTTGGAGCCGCTCGACCTGCGCTTTGATGGCGGCCCACTCGTCGCCCTCAAGCTCGCCGAGGATGGGACGCGCCTCATCTTGCGCCTGTGGAACGTGCTCGATCGCCCGGTCGAGGGCAGCTTGCGCCTTTTCCCACCTTACATCTCTGCCCAGCGCTGCGACGCCCTAGAGCGGCCGCTCGGCGAGCTGGCCCTGGTTAGTGACCGTGCCTACTTCACCGTCTCCCCGCGAGCTATCGCCACCCTTGCCCTTCTGCCTGCTACGAATTCCCGCCAGCTGGCTTAAACGCGGATGGAGCCTGTCCTTTGCCCTCGGAGGCGTGGATCACGGGGCCTTCTACCGCTGGCTTCGCTTCCATCACCGCCGGATCGTGGGCGGCCAGCTTGCCCCTGTTAGTGCTTTCCCCGCGAAGAGGGATCCGCCTTTGCGAGGCCGATGCTTTGACAGGCCCGGCTTTCGCATGTATAGTTCGGCTTAACGCACTCTAAGAGGAGCCGCAACCCGTGGGTCAACTGGGCACCCTTTTACGTGAAGCTCGCGAAAGACAAGGGATCACCCTTGAGCAAGTGGAAAAGGTCACGCGCATCCGTCGCGTCTTCCTAGAGGCCCTGGAGGAGGAGCGTTTCGCCGATCTTCCCGGCGAGGCTTATGCCAAGGGCTTTGTACGCAACTATGCGCTCTTTCTGGGCCTCAATCCGGAGGAGGCCTTGGCCGCCTATCGGGCTGCGAAGGGCACGCCCCCCAAGACGCGGCCCCCGCAGGTGTTGGATCGTCCTCTGACCCGGCGTCAGCCCAGGAATGTGGGCGCGGCCGTCTTTTTGTTTACCATGGTGGCTTTGGCCCTGGGGCTGGTTGGCTGGTATGTTTACAGCCGTTTCTATCTCGGCACAGATCCCCTGCCGGCCCTTCGTGCGCTCAAATCGCCCACCGTGACCCCTATTCAGCTTACTGTTACGCCCACGCTGATGCCGACCGCTTCGCAGGTTCCTACGACGACGCAGCCCACGGCCACGGCGACCGAGACGGCCACCCCTACGCCCACGGAACGCCCCACCGAGACGCCGACGGCGACCCCGACGTACACCCCTACGCCGACGCCCCTTACGGGCATCCGCGTGGAGATGGAGGTGGTGGCCAAGACCTATATTGAGGTCACCCTAGATGGTAAGCAAGTCTTTGTGGGCATCTTGGAAAAGGGCGATAGCCGGGTCTGGTCCGCCGAGCGAGAGTTCTGGATGCGCGTGGGCAACGCTGCGGGCCTGAAGTTGAAGGTAAACGGCGTGGAAGTGGGCCCGTTGGGCAAGGAGGGCGAGGTGCTCAACGTCACGTATACGCTGGACAACCTCCCCAAGCCTTAGGTCCTTTTCCTCCGATAGTCACTGAGGTTGGCGCCCGTTGTGCCAGCCTCTTTTGTTTAATGGAGTCTGTAGGTGCGCTTTCATATCATCACTCTGGGTTGTCCCAAGAATACGGTCGATTCGGAGATGATGGCCGAGCTGCTGCGGCGGGCCGGCCATGTTCAGGTGGATCAACCGCGTAGAGCCGATGTGCTCATCGTCAACACCTGTGGCTTCATCGCTCCGGCGCGCGAGGAATCCTATGCTGCGTTGCGCAAGCTGGCGGTGGGCAAGAGGCGCGGACAGCGGCTGGTGGCTGCGGGCTGCTTGGCGCAACGGTATGGCGAGGCAATTCGCCAAAAGGTGCCCGAGGTGGACGCCCTCATCGGCACCCAGTCCTGGCCCGAGATCGTCACCCTCTTTGAGCGCCTGGAGGCTCAGGAGCCGGCACAAGCACCTTGTATCTTGAGTCCAGGGGGAAATCTGGTCGCCTCCGTGCCGCGCCGGGCTATCCTGGGGGCGACGGCCTATCTGAAGATCGCCGACGGCTGCGATGCGGCCTGTGCTTTTTGCGCTATCCCCCTGATCAAAGGCCCCCAGCGCAGCAAGCCCCTAGCCGATGTCCTCCGCGAGGCGAAGGAGCTCGCCGCGCAGGGGGTGCGCGAGCTCGTGCTCATCGCTCAAGATACCACGGCCTATGGCCGGGATCGGTCGGAGACGGATGCGCTGGCCCATCTTCTGCAGGTCTTGAGCCGGGAGGTCCCCGAGCTGGAGTGGCTGCGCATTTTGTACGCCTATCCCCAGCACGTCACGCCTCGGCTCATAGAGGTGATGGCCGGCTTGCCTCAGGTGTGCCATTATCTGGATTTGCCGCTGCAACACGGTCATCCCGATGTCCTGCGCAGGATGAACCGCCCACATCGCGTTGAGGCCATCTTCCGCCTCATTGCCACCTTGCGTGAGGCCATGCCGGATATCGCCCTGCGCTCCTCGTTCATCGTGGGCTTCCCCGGCGAGACGGAAGCCGAGTTCGAGGCCTTGCTGGATTTCATGCGGGCCATCGCCTTGGATAAAGTGGGCGTCTTCGCCTATTCTGCGGAGGAAGGCACTCCCGCGGCCTCTTTGCCCGATCAAGTGCCCCCGCAGGTGATCGCCGAGCGCTATGAGCGCGCCATGCTGGTCCAGCAAGAGATCTCCCTGCGTTGTAACCAGAGGCAGGTTGGGCGCGAGCTACCCATCCTGGTAGAGGG
>DAOTVR010000364.1:0-1637 GCA_034436315.1 Anaerolineae bacterium | reverse complement strand
CTTTGTGCAGTTGTTTGGCCGGATAGTCTTTGACCAGCGCGCGCGAGCCGGTTGGGTGGGAATATCTGAGGTAGAGCATGTCATAGACTGGGTTATCACCCAGGGCTCGCCCGAATTTGAGCGCATCTGGGAAGCCTGTACCCCGGCGACCAGGATCGCGCTCTGTGCCTTCGCAGAGATGGTGGGGTACTCTCATGGTGTAGGATCGGGCGAGGATCTCGGCCTTTATCTCTCTCGTTTAGGTGTCCAAATGCCTGGGGAAGACGTGGCCCGGGCTTTGGATGAACTTGTGGCCCAAAATGTGCTCGAACGCCTAGGAGGGGGGACCTTTCGCTTTACGAACGAGTTGTTCCGCCGCTGGCTGAAGCAAAGCCATAACACCCTTGAAACCGTGCGTCAGGCACGGGATTACCGGCGCGTGCGCATACGCCCAACTGTAACTCCCCGGCGCAAGCGCATGGATTGGCTAGGCCTCTTTTTATGGCTTGTGGCCGGCTTTCTTGTCCTGGTCATCGCTTTCGTTTGGCGTTCACGCCCGACGGGGATCATTCGGAGCACTGGCCCTACTCCCCCCACGTCTACCGAAAAGGTAAATGTAGCTCCAACGGCTATCACTATCGCGCCGAATACGGGAGTTTCGCAAGGGCATATTGCCTACATGGCCAGGGAGAATCCGGAGGGCAACTGGCAGATCTATTCTATGCGCAGCGACGGGTCGGACCCAACCCGCTTGACCCATAACGAGCACAACGATACGCTGCCGACCTGGTCGCCGGATGGCCGCAAGATCGCCTTCGTCTCCGATCGTGATGGCAACCGCGAGATCTATGTGATGAACGCCGATGGGACCGAACAGATCAATCTGACTCTGAATTCGGCCGATGACTGGACGCCAGCCTGGTCTCCCGATGGAAAGCGCATTGCCTTCGCCTCCTTCCGTGATGGCGACTGGGAGATCTATGTCATGGATGCTCGCGGCGCCAACCCGACGCGGCTGACCAAGAGCAAAGGGGTAGACGCTCATCCGGCCTGGTCGCCGGATGGCCAACGGATTGCCTTCGTCTCCGATCGTGACGGGAACTTGGAGATCTATATTATGGCGGCGGATGGCTCCAACCCCGTACGTTTCACTCACCATGAGGCCACCGATCAGAACCCCACTTGGTCGCCGGACGGCCAACAGCTCTTCTGGGAGAGCTATCGCGACGGCAACATGGAGATCTATGCAGCCAATACTGACGGCAGCAACCTACACAACATCACCCGAGATCCTCAGGCTGATGATCGTGGCCCGACCTGCTCTCCTTGGGGCCGGCAGATCGCCTTCTTCTCCAACCGTGATCGGGGCTGGGATATCTACACCCTGGATTTGGAGACGGGCGTTCGAACGAACCTCACCACAAGCGTGGCTCAGGAACAAGCCCCGAGCTGGGGACGCTGAAAAAAGGGACGTGTGCTACGGATGTATTTACTGCTTGGCGATATTTGGGCTCAAGACTATAATGCGCCTTAGTTTCAGCTATTTTGGGGAGCGAAGATGGAGGAAGAAATAGATCTAGGCAAGTATCTGGCCGTCCTCATCCGACGCTGGTGGGTCGTCGTCGGGGTGACCCTGGTCTGTGCGTTGGCCGCGGGCA
>DAOTVR010000363.1:0-3724 GCA_034436315.1 Anaerolineae bacterium | reverse complement strand
AGGGCCTCCCTTTGCCCGTGGGTTTCACCAACACCCGACGCTGGTTGACCGAGCTGGGCCAACGTCTTGGAGCGGAAACCGTGGCTGAAAGGCTGATTTCCGAGGGCGAGAAGAGAGTGGTTGAAGTGTGTCGGCGTAAAGGATTGGAGATCTCGGCCATGCATCGCACCTCAGCAGCCATCGTGGCCGATGCTACCGTGGGCATTCCTCTGGTGCGCTTTATCACCGAGGACCTGGAGATGATCCCTCGCCTGATTTGCTTGCGCTCTGGTCAAGCCGGTGCCACAGAGCTCCTAGAGCACGAGCTGGTAGATTTGGCCTTGAATCCCAAGCTGATCTACAACACCGACGTCTATCAATCCAAAACGGCCCTCGCCGAGGTCAAGCCGGAGATGGTCTTGGGCTCCAATATAGAGCGCCATGCCGTCGAAGACTTGGGCATCCCCTTCGTCTTCCGTTTGGTGAACCCCATCTCGCGCTTCCGCCTTGTTGACCGCGCCTATTGGGGTTACGAGGGGATGTTGAACCTCATTGAATCCATCCAGAACGACTGGCTAGACCGCTACCGATCCAAAGAACGACGCTACAAAGCGAGGTGGTAGATGCGACAGATAGCCATATACGGCAAAGGGGGGATCGGCAAAAGCACTGTTGCTGCCAATCTCTCCATGGCCTTCCGCGAGCGCGGGCTTGAGGTCATGCAAGTGGGCTGTGACCCCAAGAGGGATTCTACGAGATCGCTTACCGGCGGGCGGATGATCCCCACCGTTCTGGAGACCCTTCGCGATCTCTTACGGGTGGGCCGCGATCAGAACGCCATCGCCTTGGAGGATATCGTCTTCATAGGGGATCGGGGGATACTCTGTGTGGAATCAGGCGGGCCGGAGCCGGGGATCGGCTGCGCCGGGAGAGGGGTGCTGACGGCCTTGCAAATCCTCAGGGATCTCAAGGCCTTTGAGACCTATGGCGTAGATGTAGTGATCTACGATATCCTAGGTGACGTGGTCTGCGGGGGCTTCGCTCAGCCCATCCGTGAAGGCTATGCCCAGGAGATTTACCTTCTTTGTTCGGGCGCTTTCATGAGCCTCTACGCGGCTAACAACATCGCCAAAGGCATTCGCCGTTTGGCCCGACGAGGCGAGACCGGGCTGGCCGGAGTAATCTGCAATAGCGCCGGGGATGAGGACTTTGAGAAGGCTGTGCTCACCGAGTTTGCTCAGGCCCTTGGTAGCAAATTGATCGGTTTTATCCCCCGCAGCCCCGTCATCCAAGCTTGTGAGGTGGAGGGCAAGACGGTATTGCAGCATTCTCCCCAATCTCCAGAGGCTGAGGTATTTCGCGACCTGGCGCAACGATTGCTGGAGAACGCCTCGCGGGTGATCCCCACGCCGTTTGAAGAGGTCTCAGCTTTGGAGATGATGTATCGCCGCCATGTGAATCAGCACAGAAGGCCGGTGCCGGCTTGAGGAGATGTCCCTTTGCCCAAAGCGCCATCGCAGCTTGAAGCTATGATGTGGGCGCATCCTTGCTTCAGTGAACGCGCCCATGACCGCGTGGGGCGGGTGCACTTGCCCGTCGCCCCGCGTTGCAACATCCAGTGTGCTTTCTGCGAGCGCCGTATATGCGCTAACCTGACCATGCAACACCCTGGTTGGGCAGAGCGCTTGCTCTCGCCGAGCGAAGCCGTGGAGCTTGTACGCCATTTGGTTCAAGAGCATCCGCACGAACCGTTTGTGGTCGGGATAGCCGGCCCAGGAGAACCACTTTACAACGCCGAGACGTTCCAGACCCTGGCCTTGCTTCAAGAGGAATTCCCCCAACTCTTGCGTTGTCTTAGCACCAACGGCCTCCTGCTAGAAGAGAAGCTGCCCCTGATCCTTGAGACGGGAGTCAAAGCCCTTACAGTGACGGTCAATGCCCCGGATGGAGAGGTGGGAAAGGACATCTATGCCTGGGTGCTCAGCCAGAGCAGGGTTTATCGCGGACAAGAGGCTGCGGAGCTTCTGATTGCCAGCCAATTCAGGGGCATCCGGGCGGCACTGGCTGCGGGATTGGCTGTCAAGGTCAATACAGTGCTTATCCCCGGCGTAAACGACGAGCACGTCGTGAGGTTATCGCAACGCTTAAGGGCGCTTGGCGTGCGCCTGATGAACATTATGCCCCTTATTCCCTCCGGGCGAATGAGCGAGCTTCGCCCTCCCACTTGTGAGGAGCTACAACAAGCCCGACGAGCGTGCGAGGAGGCTGTGCCACAGTTCCGGCGCTGCCAGCATTGCCGGGCCGATATAGTGTGTTTCCCCCTAGGCTCTCTAGCCAAGTCCCAATAGCCTTAACGCATCGCGTTGAATGAGCGCCTCGATCTCCTCCTCTGGAATGCGCGGCAAGCGCGTGCCTTCCACTAGGTCGTTAATGGCGCGCAAGGCGTCCAGGGTCTCTTGGGGCGTCGTCACAGGGTAGTCCGTGCCGAAAAAGACCTTGTGCATCTGGGCGTATTCCCTACATAGCACGAGGGCATTGTAAAACTGCCAGGGGCGGTAGAACTGGGCCGAGATGTCGGTGTAGACATTCGGATGCTTGCGGATAAGCACGATGGTATCCGGCTCCCAGGGATGCCCAAAGTGAGCCACCACGATCTTGAGATCCGGGTAAGCTGTAGCCACTTCATCCAATGCCATAGGGTGAGCATAGCGTAGCGGAGCCGTGCGCACCGGGGATGTGGCTTGATGAAAGGCGATGGGCAATCCCAACCGCTCTGCTTTGGCGTAGATGGCGCAGGCGCGCGGGTCCATAGGGGCAAAATTTTGATAGTGAGGGCTGAGCTTGATGCCCACCATCTTTAGGTCCTCTATACAGCGCTCCAGCTCTTCCATCGCACCGGGATCAGTGGGATCCACCGAGCAAAAAAGGACGATCTTTTCCGGCCACAACCTGGCCCAGCGAGCGATATCATCGTTTGGGGTCTTGCTCCCTTGAGCCAACCCCAGTAGGATGAGCTTATCTACCGGGGCCATGGCCTCTTGAAACTCGGCCCAACCCACGTTCTGTTTGTATTGCTTATCCCCACGATATCCGGGCGGGCTCAGTTTCGGCTCACGAACGGTCTCCATCTGAGTGGGCGCGTGCACATGAACATCTATGATCATAGGCTCACCTCCTACACAACGATGAGAGGAAGGATCACTTGAACTGTGGCAGGTACGCGGCGTGAACGCTCAGCAATTCATCCAGTGTTTTCTCCGCCGCCTCGGCGCTGTGTACAACGGGATCTGCCAGGAGCGCTTGTAGAGCCAGCTTGCGAGAGCCGTGTACCGCTGCCTCCACCACCAGGTCCTGCACGTGGACCTGCGTGTTTACCAGCGCTGCGATACCTGCTGGTAACGCGCCGATTCGCACCCCCTTGATCCCATCGGCCCCAGCTACGGCTGGCACCTCCACCACGGCCCAATCGGGGACGTCAGCGATCAATCCATCATTGCGGATATTGACCGCCTCAATTAGCTTGTGGCGATTATCCACTGTGGAGACGATAATGGGCATGGCGAACTCGCCAGATGGGCGCATCTGCCCTGGATCGGGGGCTTTTTCCTTGCCCTGAGCGATATCCAGCACACGCCGCCAGGATTGCGCCCTATAAGCGTCTGCTCGCTCAAAATCATAGCCCTCTAGGCCGCACTCTTCCCAAGCAAAGGAAAGATACTCGCCGATGTGATCGTCGCTTGGGTGT
>DAOTVR010000362.1:0-2449 GCA_034436315.1 Anaerolineae bacterium | reverse complement strand
TGCTTTTTCTCCTCCAAGTCTTTTCGCCGCGGCCGGCGATCATGTTCTCTTTGCTGGTCGTCCTCAGTGTGTTGGGCATCTCTTATTTTTGGGCACGCCAAATGGCCGGCGGGGTAACCATTCGTCGGCAGCGGCGCTACGGCTGGGCACAAGTGGGCGACATCATTGAGGAACGTTTTATCATGCACAACGACGCCTGGCTACCCGTCCTCTGGGCCGAGGTACGCGACCATAGCAACCTGCCGGGCTATAATGCCAGCCGAGCGATCGGCATGGGAGCTCGCACCACAAACCGCTGGACCACTGAGGGAAGTTGTGAACGGCGCGGCATCTACACCCTGGGGCCTCTAGAGATCCTCACGGGAGATCCCTTCGGCCTCTTCCAGGTGACCATCCAACACAACTATAGCGAGACCTTCGTCGTCTACCCGCCGATAGCGGCTTTGCCGCGCCTGATCGAGCCGCGGGGACTGGCCCGCGGGGCGGCAAGGACGAACGTCCGCAGCCTCGACCTGACCACCAACGCGGCCTCCGTGCGCCCCTACGTCCCCGGCGATGCGCTCAATCGCATCCATTGGCGCTCCACAGCTCGCCGCTCTATGCCGGATCAGGAGGAGATATTCGTCAAAGAATTCGACCTAGAACCCTCAGGCGACCTCTGGCTGATCCTGGACATGAACGCCCGCGCTCACGCCGGTGAGGGGCTTGAATCCACAGAGGAATACGCCGTCGTCATCGCCGCCTCTTTGGCCAATCAGATGCTGCGCGATAACCACGCGGTGGGGCTGGTCAGCCATGCCCAAGAGCCCATCGTGATCAGGCCGGCGAAGGGCCACCAACAGCTCTGGGAGCTGCTCCGCACCCTGGCAGGCATCCATGCCGTCGCCGAGGTCTCTTTAGGCCAGATGTTGGATCTCGTAGAGCCTATCATGGGTCGAGGCATGTCCGCTGCGTTGATCACTCCCTCTGCGGATCCAGAATGGATCAAGGGACTTACCAACCTGTTACGACGGGGCATTCATCCCACAGGCCTTCTTTTGGATGCCAGCACCTTCGGGGGTAATGGCGATATGAAGGGCATCATGAGCTTCCTCGCCGACCTGGGCGTATCGGCCCATATCATCGGGCAAGGTTTTCATTTTGAAAAGATAACCCAGCCGCGCCAGCAACGTCCCGAGTACAAGGTGCTTGGCACAGGAAGGGTGATCGCCGTCCACAAGGGAGTCGAGCCCGACTCCCAATGGGTTTCAGTCGGTCAGAATAGGGTGAGTCACGATGATTTCGTCCAGTGATAGCGAAGAGCGAAAACCGGGCAAGTGGTTCCTTTTCATCCTCTTGCTGGCAGCGGTGCTTTGCCTGCCGCTCGCCATTCAGGCGTCAAGATGGGTTCCGGAAGCCAATCGGCTGATCTATGTGGCGCTCTGGGCCGCCCTGGCCGGCGTTGTGATGGCCGGATCCCCTTTGCCCGATTGGCTGGCCTGGCCGATGGGGTTGATCTTGGGAGGCGAGTACAGCCTCCAATTCGCCGGCAAGCTGCTCCCCAAGGCGGATATAGTCCTTGGCGACCTGGCGCGCATCTTCACCTGGCTGTGGGAGCTGGTCATGCGCCATTCCCTCAGCCCCGATCTTCCCTTCTCCCGCTCTATTTCCCACGTGTTTGAGCGATGGGGGGCCATGGTGCAGAGCCTCCTCACCTGGTACGCGGCCATCCAAAAAGGCGAGAGCAGCCGCGAGAACACCGCCCTATGGTTGGGCGTATCCTTCGTCCTCTGGCTATTGGCCTGGCATGCCGGCTTTGAGCTTTTCCGTCGGCGGCGTACGTTCGTGGCCATGCTCCCCCTGGGCGTAGCGCTCATCTCCAATGTTTGCTTCACCGAGATCGGCATGGCCTACGTCCACGTGTATCTGGGCATTACCCTGCTGACCCTGGTTTGGGCCAATATCGGGCGTATGGAAGCCCTCTGGGCGCGCCTTGGGGTTGATTTCTCGCCCGAGTTGCGACGCGATTCCCTCATCGCCGGGGCCTTACTATCGGCGATAGCCTTCGGGATAGCCGTGCTGATTCCCTATACCACCTACAACGATGCCGTGTTCTTCTTCTGGGATCATTTCGGCTCCAAGTTTGAATCCTTTTACAAACAACTGGATCGAGCCTTCGCCGGGCGCAACCCCGTGCCCAAGCCGACCCCTGGACGCAACCAAGGACTAACCCCGCACACGGTACGCACGAGCGGCGAGCTCGGTCAAAACGCCGTCCTCCTCGTCGTGACCAGTGATCCTATACCCCTCCCCGAAGAGGAGTACGTCCGCAGGGTGATAGTGTCCCTTGAGCAAGCCGTTCCCCGCCACTATTGGCGAGAGCGCGCTTATGACCTTTACACGGGACATGGTTGGGATAGTAGCAAACGCGATACAAAGCGCATCGCCAGCCACCAGCCCTGGGGCGAAC
>DAOTVR010000361.1:0-12683 GCA_034436315.1 Anaerolineae bacterium | reverse complement strand
CAACGAGCGATGCGAGCGAATATCTCTGCAGTTTCTTGGGGCAGGTCAAGGAAGGTGAGTATATCGCCTTGATGGCCTACATTGAGCGCAGTGAAACCCATCGCGCCCTTCTGCAGAAGGTGCGCTGTGCTCTGGGCGAGAAACTGGGGGTGGCTACCACGGTGGGCTTTGGGCCAAGGTTCCTGCATAGCACAGGGCAATTGCACAAGGGGGGGCGCAACATGGGCCTTTTCTTGCAGCTTACCCAGGACGAGCCCGATGATTTGGCCATTCCCGGTCGCTCTTACACCTTTGGGGTCCTCAAACGAGCCCAGGCCCTGGGCGACCTGCAGGCCTTGCGTGCAGCGGGGCGGCGCGTATTGCGCATCCATCTAGGGGCTGACGTTGAGCTTGGGCTACGCGAGTTTGCAGCCCTTGTAGAACGTGCACTACAAAAGCTCTAGACCAACGTGGCCAGATCGTCGAAGGAGATAGAGGCTGTGCGAACCGTATTATTAATGCGACATGGCAAGTCCAGTTGGGATGAGGAAGGTGTTGGGGATCACGAGCGCCCTCTGGCCAAGCGTGGCAAGCGGCAAGCGGTCCAGATGGGCCAGATGTTGCGCGCCCATGATCTGCTGCCCGACGTTATCTTGAGTTCTACGGCGAAGCGAGCGCGCAGCACAGCGCGAAGAGTCGTTGAGGCCAGCGAGTACAACGGTGAGGTCATTTACGATGAGCGGCTCTACTTTCAGGGTCTAGAGCCTTATCTTGAACGCCTGGCGAGCTTACCCGATGACGCACAAAGGGCCTTGATCATCGGCCATAACCCCCTCTTGGAGGAGCTCGTTCTCTTGCTTGCGGGCGAAGCCGTTCGCCTACCTACGGCGGCCGTGGCTTGCATAGACCTTCCCATTGCCTCGTGGACGGGGTTGAACGCTGAGGTGAAAGGCAAGTTGCGCTGTCTTCTTCAGCCGGACGAGGTAGAGCTTTGAGAGCTTCCCTTTCCAGCTTTGCGTGCGGCAAAGACGTGACCGTGAGGCCGCTGAAGCTATTTGAAGGTCACATCGGCCGGCATCCCCGGCTTGAGGGCCAGGTCATCGTTTGTTACGCTGATCTCCACGGCGAAAAAGGTATTCTTGCGCCCCTCGCGAGTGGCGACGTTGCGAGGCGTATATTCTGCGTGATCGGCGATGTAGATCACAGTGCCCTCAAAAAGCCGGCTTGGGAAGCTATCTACCCTAACCTCTGCTCGCTGTCCCAGGCGAACTTGCCCCAGTTTTGGTTCGGGCACGTAAACCGTCACCGTCACGCGGTGCAGATCGGCCAAGACAAAGATCGTCGTCGCGGGCATGACCGTCTCACCGAGCTCCGCCACTTGTTTGAGTACTAGGCCGGCACATGGTGCCCGAAGTGTCAGGCGTTCGTACTGAGCCTGGGCAAGTTCAAGCTGAGCGCGGGCGAGCTCTACTCGCGCTTCGGCGACAGCGACCTCTTCCGGTCGTGGCCCGGCCAATAGGTCGGAAAGGCGCGCGATGGCGACGCGGGTCGCCGCCTCGGCCGCGGCTTTCTCTCCCGCCGCACGATGAACCTCAGCCTCTAGGCTGAGAGGATTAGCCAGTATGCTGCGTAGATGGCTCAAGGACGTCGCAGCGGCCTTTTGTTCGGCGCGGGCGGCTTGCAGGGCGGCTTCGTTGGCCTTGACTATAAAGTCTAGGGTGCGCCTTTCTGCAGAGCCGACCTTGGCCCTATCGCGCTCATAAAGGGAGCGATGGTAATCTGCAGTGGCGGCCTCAACGGCTTGTTCTGCCAGTTTGAGCTTCGTTTCGGCCTCTAGCACCTTCCCCCGTAAATCCTGAAGGTTCTCGCGGGCAGCCCGCGCACTATCTAGACGTGCTCTTGCGTTGGCCTCGTTTGCCTCAGCTAAGGCTACCTGTGCTCTTGCGGCGGCTACTGCTTCCTCCCGAGGCCCACGGCGAGCCAAAGCCAGGTCTGCCTCGGCCGCTGCCAAGGCGGCTTTGGCCTGCTCAAGCTGGCCCTCAATGGTTGCATTGTGCAGCGTGGCTAGTTCCTGTCCCTTGGAGACCGCTTCTCCCTCTTTGGCAGCCAGGCGGATCACTTGCCCTTGAAACTCGGAGGAAATGTTGATTTCCTCTACACTGACCACTCCCGAGGCCAGCAATACGGCCTCTTCTGGCGGTTTGAGGGGAGCTAAGGGAAGGGCCACCAACGCGCATAGGAGTGCTTTCAAATAGATCGTATAGAACTTGGCCACGTTATCTGTCCTCGTTGTATAGGATACCGATCACGCCTCACTTGAATGCGGCATCGGCCGGCATGCCCGGTTTCAAGACGCCTTCTGGATCGTGTACCCGAATCTGTACGGCGTAATAGGTCAACATTCTGCCCTCTTGTGTGGCTATGTTGCGCGGCGTATACTCGGCGCGGTCGGCGATGTGACTCACTTCCCCAGGGAAAGTGCGCCCTGGCCAGCTATCCGTGGTTACCTCAACAGCCTGCCCCACGTAGACTTCTCCCAAGCGCGGCTCAGGGACGAAAACGTTGAGCGTTAGTTGGCTCAGGTCTGCCAGCACCAGGGCAGTCGCACATGGCACGAGCAACTCGCCGGCACGGACAACTTGGCCGACGACGACCCCATCCGTCGGCGCTATGAGATTCATCTCCTCGCCTTGAGCTAAAAGGGCCTCAAGGGCTGTCTGTGCTTGGTTCACCTGTGCTTCCAACGCCTCAAGTTGTTCACGGGATGGGCCGGCCCTGAGACCCTGTACTTTCGCTTGAGCTGCGTCCACAGCAGCGGCGGTCTGGGAGATGGTCGCCCGGGCCGAGGCGATCGCCGCGTCAAGCGCAAGGGGATTGGCTTTCAAGTCTCGCAGATATGCCAGTTGGGCTCGTTTTCCCTCCAAGGCTTCTTTGGCCGCGTTCACACTGCTCCAGGATTTCCACCAGGAGTATGGCGATACCTGTAGCTCCATGGGGATACTCGGCTTGGGGAACGGGTAAGGCCAATTGGTCAGGGCTTGTTGGACATGCTCCAACGACTCCTTTTGGACCTCGGCGGCGTCCTTCATGGCGAGGGCTTGTTGCAGACGATAACTCAGCGCCACCTCCTCGGCCTCGGCGACGGCGATCTGCAAATCGAGCTCTTGCTGGTTCTCCCGCAGGATCAGGAGATCTTCCAGCGTGCTCTGCGCTGCTTGGTGTGCAGCCTTGGCTTGAGCGAGCTCTGCTTCCGCGGTTAGGACCTCGCCCGGACGCGCGCCGGCCCGCGCTTGATCTAGGATGGCTTGGGCCAATTTAACCTGGGCGCGGGCTACTGCCACTTGATTCTCATACAACGAGCGATCCAGCGAGAGGAGAAGCTGCCCTTGACGTACCCTATCGCCCTTAGCCACAAGCACATTAGCCACTCGCCCGCCGACCGTTGAGGAGAGAGCGATTTCGCGCGCCTTGATCGTTCCCGAAGCAATCAGTTGGACGGGCGTCTCGCGTTGGGGCGCGAGCCCCTGAACGAGCGAGCGGAGGCTGCTTGCCCCTCGTTCGTAGACTATCCAATACGTTAGGGCCAATCCCAAAAGCAGCAGCAAACCTGCGAGTCGGCGTTGTCTCATATCAACATTCCTCTGCCGTTGTGCTGGCGTATGCTGGAAACAAAGACGTCCTCCAGAGACGGCAAGATGCTTTCTATGCTTTTTACCCGTATGTCCGCTTTGGCTAAAAGCGATATGATCGCGGAGCGGGCCGTGGCCTCATCAAGGGTCACAACGTGAATGCGCGCCCCGTATAGCGCCACTTCTTCGGCGAGGAACTCACCACGCTCCGCGCTGTGTCGCAAGACCCGCAAGGCGCGCTCAGCATTATCGCAATCGACCTCCAAAACCCTACCTCGCATCACCGTCGCCTTCAGCTCATCAGGGGAGCCAAGCGCGACCAGCTTGCCTTGGCTGATGAATCCCAGCCGCTGACAGTGTTCTGCCTCATCCATGTAATGCGTGGTCACAAAAACCGTCGTGTTACGAGCGGCCAACTCGTAGATCAAGCGCCAGAACTCCCGTCGAGAAACGGGGTCCACGCCGGCCGTCGGCTCGTCGAGAAAGACCAGTTCAGGCTTATGGATGATTGCGCAACCCAAGGCCAGGCGCTGTCGCCAGCCCCCGGAGAGCTGTGCGGTGAGCTCGTTTTCTCGTCCCTTGAGCCCGGCCATGGTCAGGATCTCGTCCATGCGTTGTCGCAACTCGCCCCGTTGCAGACCAAAAGCTTGTCCATAGAAGCGAATGTTCTCGCGGGCGGTCAGATCGTCATATAGGGTAAAGAGCTGCGACATATAACCGACTCGCCCATGTAGGGTTTTGGCTTGGCGTGGAAGCTCATAGCCGAGGACCAGTGCTCGCCCACTGGTGGGCTGTAAAAGGCCCAATAACATGCGAATGACCGTGGTCTTGCCCGCGCCATTTGGCCCCAGAAAGCCGAACACCTCTCCGCGTGCTACGTTGAAGCTTATCTCATCCACGGCCGTGAATTCCCCGAAGCGCTTGGAGAGGCGCTCGACGACGATGGCATCATCCCCGTTCATGAGCGGCGCACCTCCTTTGGGCGCTGTCGGCGGATGAGATAGACGAAGGCTTCCTCTATGCCTGGCTCGGCTGGGCGCACGCTATCCACCTTGATGCCGCTTGCTGCAATGACTGTCAACAGGGAAGCAAGTCGGCTCTCGGCATCATCCACAAAGACGCGCAGGAGCCGCCCATATGTTTGTACCTCAAGGACTCCATCCATGTTGGAGACGATCTCTAGGGCGCGCAGGTCATTTGTGTGTATCTCAAGCATTTGGCCGGGCAATAGAGCACGGATATCCTGGGGCCTGCCCTGAGCGATCAAACGCCCCTCGTAAATCAGCCCCACGGTGTGGCAACGCTCGGCCTCATCCATGTAGGGGGTGCAGATGAAGATCGTCAGCCCTCGTTCTGCCCGTAAGGTGGAGAGCAAGTCCCAGAACTCGCGGCGCGAAACCGGATCTACTCCCAGGGTGGGTTCGTCCAAAAAGACGACTTCGGGGTTATGGATCAACACGCTGGCGAGGGCGAGCTTTTTCTTCATGCCCCCGGATAGGCGCTCTGCCAGTCGGTCAGGGAAACGTTCCAGACCTGCAAAATGCAGCAACTTGGGCACGCGCTCGGCGCACTCGGCCGCGCTGAGGCCATGGGCGCGCCCAAAAAAGCGCAGGTTCTCGACGACGGTCAGGTCGCCGTAGAGGGCGAAACGCTGGGCCATGTAGCCGCTGATGCGGTGGATCTCCCGAGGTTGCTTGACCGTATCATACCCCCCTACGGAAGCTCGCCCTTTATCGGGCACATAGAGGCCGTTGAGCAGGCGCATCATCGTGCTCTTGCCCGCCCCGTCGGGGCCAATAAGGCCATAGGTTTCTCCCCTAGCCACCTTCAGGCTGATTCCCGCCACGGCCTCGATCCGCCCCCGGAGCTGTTGGCTATAAAACGTCTTATAAAGGTTTTCGGCCACGATCATCTCGTCGCCCATGTCGGCTCACTCCAATCGCTGTTTGAAGGAGCCGGCGCTTAGGGTCAGCACGATCGCGCTGTAAATCAGTAAGGCTGCCACCTGGCTCCACATGAACCTCAGGCCGACTCCCCGGGTGATGATGCCCCGTGCGATCTGCAGGAAATAGGTCATAGGGATCAGGTCACCAGCGAAGCGCACCAGCTTGGGCATCATCTCACGGGGGAAGATGTATCCTGAGAGCACTAGGCTGGGGATCAAGATCATCAGCACAAGCTGCTGTGCCTGAGCTTGGGTAGAGGAAACCGTTGAGATTAATATGCCCAGGCCTAACGAGGAGACCATGAACAACAGGACCATCCAGAAGAAGAGCCAAATATTGCCGGAGAAGGGAACCTTGAACCAGAATACCCCTAAGCCCAGGATCGTCAACATATTGATGAAGGCGAGCACGACGTTGGGCATCAATTTGCCGATCATTAGCTCCAAGGGGCGAATGGGCGTGACCAGGAGCTGCTCAATAGTGCCCGCCTCGCGCTCCTTGACGATGGAGAAGGCTGTTAGAGAGGTAGCTTGGTTCTGCAAAATCGTGGCCACAATCCCAGGGAGCATGAAGATGATCGCCTTCATATCGGGGTTATAAAGCACGCGGACGCGCACGTCGAGTGGTTGCAGCGTCGTTTGGTGTGCACTCGGCTGGCTACGTTCCAGCTTACGTGCCAGTAGCTCCACGGAGTAGCTTTCTGCCACGGTGATGGCCGCGTTGTAGGCCGATTGCACGGTCATGGCGTCCGAGCCGTCAATGATCACCAGGGCTTGAGCCTGACCACGTTCCACTGCACTGAGAAAGTCGGGGGGGATGACGATTGCCGCTCTGGCCTGGCCCTCTTCAATGGCTCGAATGGCCTCGTCTTGGTTTTCAACATAAAACATGATGTCGAAAAAGCCCGAGTTCTCCAGGGCCTCAATGAAGGACCAACTGCGCTGATCACGGCTGTGGTCTACCACGACGGTTTTAATGTGATCTACCTGGATCTCCACAGCGTAACCCATGAGGAAGAGCATCAGTATGGGCAAAGCGATGATCACCATCAGGGTGCGTCGGTCACGCAATGTCTGGATGAACTGCTTTTGCATCACGGCCCAAATGCGTTGTAGCATCCCGTATTGCCTCCCGAAAGACTGAAAAACGGTCCTAAGGGTTAGTTTTCAGAGAGCGGTCCCGGGCTCGTTCGCCTGGTCTCTCGTGAACCCGGGCAAAGGGCAGGACATTTTTTGAGTCTCAGCGGGCTATCATGCCGTTCAGCAAGAGATCTGCCAGGTTCTCTGCGAGTTGATGTCGCTGTGTGGGGTTCGGTAGGTCCCAAACCCCCCGTACTATCGGCAAGGCCACCCCTACGGCAGTGAAAAGGATCATCCGCGCGGCCAACCCCACATCCAATGGACGCAATGCCCCACTAGTGATGAGGCCCGCCAATCGCTGTTCTAACCGCGCGAGCAGTTCTTGCCCAACCGTGCTCAGCCAGCCGTAGAGGATCTCCTCGTTGCGCCACGCTTCGCCCGCGAGCACGTTCAAGATGTCGCGGTTCTCGTCGACAAAGTTCAGCATGCGCTCTAGCGCACCTGTGAAACGTGCGCGCACGTCGCCCACTTCATCTAGGTAAAGGGCTTCACCGAGAAGGCTCGGCACGATCTCACGGACGATGCCCATCAAAAGCTCATTCTTGCTGCGAAAATAGTTATAGATCGTGCCCTCAGACACGTCGGCGGCGGCAGCGATCTCCCGGGTCGTGGCCCGGTCGTAGCCCTTTTGGCGGAACACGCTGATTGCTGCGGCCAGGATATCACGCCGACGTCCTGCTGCGCGGCGTTGGCGGCGGCTCAATGTGCTGGCCATGATCTGCCTTTCAGAGACTAGATGAGCATTTGTTCAAAAAATGAGTGAGCGCTCACATATTAACATGAAATGGCCCGATTGTCAATAGCTTACAAGCCGAGAACGCATCTCATTCGCCGGCCCGTTGGCCTTCACTGCATAAGCGGCATGGGATTCAGCTTTTTCCCTCGTTAAGGGGACGGTAAGCTTTGGGGGGAGGAGCTTTAATAAGTTGCTCTTCGAGGAATTCCTTCCAAGTGGCATGCGTCCAGAGGGCGCTGGCCTTGACCAATGCGCGGATGGCTTCCCTTCTCTCGCCTAGGCTATGGTGTTGGGCAAAACGCGCCCATTCCTTGTCAGCTTGCTCAAGGAGCACAGCCGCCTCGGGATTCACGAATGTACCTTGAGCGAGCGCTTGCCTGATGATAGAAAGGGCCGGGTCGCCCGTACCTCGGGTGAGGTTCCCAATATAGTTTGATAACACGCTCCAGGGCTTGTCCACATACTCCAGCCATAATTCCTCATCGCTTGGGGCCTTGCGCCCTTGCTGCTCATCCTTTAATGCCGCCTCGCCCAGCCTGGTCCCCAGGTACCTGGCCTCTCGCAAGGCCTCGGCTAAATAGGCCGCATGCACGGGCAACCCGCCGACGTAATGCATCCCCAAAGTGAAGGCCCACTCACAAAGCATGGCGTTGGCGACGAGTTGAAAGCCCTGGTTGCTAGCTACCGAGAGGGTCAGCACAGGCATGCCGCGAAGCTCGCCCGTCCAGATGAAGGGGTAGAGGCGTTCGATAAAGAGGTGTATCAGGGCATCGGCGCTCCAGAAGTGCACCGGCGTAGCCAAGATCAGACCATTGGCTACCTCCATTTTACGCCAAAGCCTCCCTTGGCCACGCTCACCCAGATCATCTTGGAGCACGCAGCGATGCTCGGCCATACGGATGCATTCGTAGCAGGAACGGCAAGGCCCGAAATGATAATCCAGGAGGTGAACAAGCTCTGTCTCTACGCCTGCTAGGGTATGCGCTCCTGCTAACGCCTCTTGAAGGACTTGGACTGTGTAGCCGTCCTTCCTGGCGTTGCCCACGACTCCCAGTATGCGCGCCATGTCAAGCTCCTTTAGCGATGGGCATGGTGGTGTTCCCAAGCCGGCGGGACCCAAGCCAACTTGAGGTTCTCCACAGCTTTATCAAGGTGCTTTTGGCCATCCTCAAGAGTCCACAAAAAGTGTCCTGGCAGCAAGGCATCCACCGCAAGTCCGCTTAGACGCCCGATATACTGGCGATAGGCGTCAAGGCTTGATCCAGGCCAATTCCCCAGGCCAATCGTTCCCCCCAGAAAGACCGTGTCGCCCGAGAAGAGGATCCGGCGTCCTTCTCGCTCCATCAGGTAACAAGTGGAACCCTGACTGTGCCCGGGCACGATGAGGGCTTGTATCCGATATGGCCCGATCTCAATGACTTCGCCGTGATGGACGAGTCGCTGCGGATTTACCCTTTGAAAGACATAATCTGGCGGGTAAAGGCCGCTTCTCTTGGCGATGTCCAGGCCGATTTCCTCGTCGCTGCTATGCTCTAGGAGCCTTCCCTCAACCTCGCTGCAGACGATCGCGCAGCCGCTGATCTCCCGGAGCTGCTTGCAACCGCCGGCGTGATCGGAATGGCAGTGGGTGAGAAGAAGATACTTGATACGCCGTTCATCAAAGCCTTCGTCGCGGATGTTGGCGATGATACGCCCGGTGTCCAAGCCCACGCCGGCATCGACCAAGGCCAGCTCACCCCCGCAATCCAGAAGGTAAACATGACAATCGGAGGGATGAGAGAGGCGGATTTGGCCACTCGCTACCAGATAGACATCCTGGATGATGCGCATTTCACTTAGCTCCCCGGTGCTTCACCCAGCTTCTTTGGCCAACACTGGATGAACTCAAAGAGATCAAACACACTCTGAGCGGCATCTTCGTGATCCTGGGCCCAGGCTTTGGCTTTTGCCCACCAAGCTAAGGCTTGTTCTTGATCCCCCCTTGCTCTTGCCTCAAGGGCCTGTGCTAGGAGGGGAACCAACTCGGCATGGTAGGCGAGATATCTCCAAGAGGTTGCCCAGCAGGGGTCCTCGGCGGATAGGTTTCTATGGATCACCGGGCGAAAGTCACGCACTAGGTCCGAGATTTTGGCGAAGCGCTCGGCGGCCTCCGGGTCTACTTGCGGCTTTTCGCCCCGCAAATAAGGCGGGTCAAAAAGCTGGGAAAGGGAGGAGAGGTAGTCCTCGGCGAGGCCGCCGTCTGGGCCGAAGGCACTCCTGAAATAATCCTCGGCGATTTCCTCAAAGCTCACTCGGTCATCCCACAGAGTGCGGCCTAAGGTGACCATAGGCAGCCCTGTGGGGAAAAAGGCCCTCTGCACCTGACAACTGATGAAGCCGTTCAAGCCGATCTCTTTGAGGTGTTGGAGATCGCGGTGAAGTGTTCTGGCTATCTGATAATATCCAGGATCGTTATAGTGGTCCCACATGAGGTGATAGTCGAAATCAAAGCTATCCCCCCGGAACTGTTGCTGCCACGCTTTGAGGAAAGCCACGTTCTCGGCGACGCTGGTAGGGAATTTAAGCTGATTGCGTTGGTAGGGCGGATATGTGGCCGCCACTTCGTTTGTGCTGAACTCTTGGCTATAGGTCCTGGTAATCGGTGCAAACATGAGGATGAAACGTTCCGGATGCTTGATGCGCTCCACCTCTGGCGGCCAGAGCAGATCTACATAAATCAAGAAAACGATCTTGGTCTTTAGCCCTCGTCGGGCGAGTAACTCGTCCAAGTCGTTGAGCATCATCACGTAAAAGTCGGAGGGGATCATCTGTTGACAGGACGCACATTCGCACTGGTTATTGGCGCCATCGGCGAGCCAAAAGTGCAAGATATCTATCTCGGGATGTGCTTGAGCATAGTTGGTGATCTCCTCAACCATCAGCCGGCGAACCTCTGGGTTGGAGTAGCAGAGGTTAGTATTCAAGGGGATCCCTTGCCAGATGGCACGCTTGCCGTTAACCTCGGCTAGGTAGCGGGTGATCTCTGGGGGAAGTTCATACTCGCGCGAGTCCCAGCTTAGGCCGGGGATACCTAGGGGCTCGCAGGTCCAGCCATGCCCCACAGCATGGTATAGTAACCCGCGTTTCTTGATCTCTTGGGCCGCTTTGCGCACGTATTCCCTGGCTCGCTCCACGGGGAAATCCTCGGGTTTCTTGGTAGGATTATGGCGATGGGTATACCAGCGCTCAAAGAAGGTGTAGGCCTCACGAAATTGGATAAAATAGGCGTTGAGGCCCACTTTGGGCGCCCAATCAATGATCTCGGCCACGTTCTCGTAACTAACGGCGCCCTCGATGCAGATTCCCCGATGACGGTAGGCCGGCTTGTCCATGATCTTGGCCGAGATGCTACTCATGTCCCGTTTGGGGATGTATTCCCCGTTCGGACCGGGGCGCACCCAACGGCAGCCGGCCTCGCTTAAAAGGCGGTAAACGGCGAGGAGTACGCTACGGGAGTTGCTCCCCGCGATAACGCCTGAGCCGTCGGCCACGTCGATGTAGATGGCATCGTCCATTTCGGGGTCCTGCACTGTGGGCAGGGCGTTCGCCGGAAAGCCAGGAGCCGAGGTAAAGGCGGAAAAGGTGCCCAGCCATAGTGCGTCGGGCGTTTGCGGGATATACTGAGGGCAGCTTTCTATCGCTAGCTGGAACCTTTCATCGGTCATGCGCTTCAAGTACTTGTATAGCTCCTCGGCCGCAAACTGCTGTGTCTGATCGGCGCCGAGCACACAAATCCTTCGGGTGGCCTGTTCTGCATTTGACATCTTTCTCCCTTCTTGCTCGCATTCATAAAGTAAACCCGGTCTCATTCCACCGGCAATGAGCGGATCAACTGCGCATATGGGCCATATTCCAGCTTAGGGCGGGGATCCAAGCTCAGATAGAGCTCCATCATCCCCAGGCCACAATCCCTCTCGCGGCGTTGGGCCAGCAACCCCTGGATGATCTGTCCCTGGGATTCAAACTGAGCCAGAGCTTCGGCGATAGTCCGCTCCAGCCCGTAATCGGCGACGATGGCCTTGTTGGCTCGTATGCGTGTATCTTCGCCGCTCACGAGAGCATCTTCGGGTGAAAGGTCGCCCCATACGGCGTATTGCACGGTGCTCTTGATGGAGCATGGCGTACCCCAGTCAACCAGCACGGGATCACCGGCCTGTACACCATCGTAACGCCCGGCATCGTAAGCTGCCTCGTGATCTGAATGCTCGCGATAACCATTGGGGATCATCAGTCGTGTGATTCGCTGGCTACGTAGGAGGGGAATTAACCTGGCGAGAGTGCCCTCGCGCCCGGCACTTAAACGCCAGCCAATGTAACTGACCAAGCTGAAATCAGGATATCCTAGGGAGTGCACATGCTCCTCCGGAACCCCTAGGACGCTGTAAGCGCGAAGGGTTTCCCGCCGGCGCATCTCAACGATGCTAGTTTTATGTTCGGGGCGGCTGTAGCCGGCGCTGCCATCGCAAAAGATACACACCGACACCGTACTGCCATAAGCCTGGCAAGCGGCTATGGCATATCCGGCGCCGAGCAGTGCATCATCGTCGTGGGGACTAAGGACCATCACCCTCTCGTTGCCCGCCTCCCAATTCGGAAAGAGGATATTGATATCTCGCTTGCCCACCTTCCGGCGCAAGTCGTAAAAGACGAAATCGCTCACAGCCAAGCTCCTTTTATCTGACTCAGGCTCTATGGAGCCTTACCATTTCAGTATACCCTTGTCTCTATTGGCGGGCAACCATCAAGTTGCGGGCGGCTTCAAAGGCTGGGTCTGTAATGGGCCAACAGATTGTTACCAGTCTCCGGATCACAAGCGAGTAGGAGATCGGCACTAATGTTGTCCAACAAGGGCGGCGGCATGGCGGCGATCGTGGCCGCTCCAGGATGCCCTTTTCCCTGCCAGCGGGTCAAGGGCGGTTTGCGTTCCATCCTGCGCCCCGAATGGGGGCGCAGGACATGGTAGAAGTACACCCAGTGATGAGCCCAGCGCAGGAGCTCGACCGGGTCGCGCATGCGGAGGAGATAGGGGCGGTAGAACGCCTCATCGTCGGGGCGCTGGCTGCGCTCCACCCGGCCGCTGTACCCCTCGTGGCCCAAGGGGTAGCGTTTGAGCTCGCTCTCAGACTCCTGCCCCCAGTCGGTCTGGAAGATGATGACGGGGGCTTCGAGGCCATGGGCCCGAAGCCACTGGAGGACGAGGATCATGAAGGCCAGG
>DAOTVR010000360.1:0-5826 GCA_034436315.1 Anaerolineae bacterium | reverse complement strand
CACGCGGAGCACTTCCCCGACGAAACGCACGCTCGTCTCGGTGATCGCCTCCAAGCCAACCCGCAGGGCCTCGGGATAGCGACGCAGATGTAAGCGCAGGCGCTCCTCGCCAGCCAGGTGCTTGGCCCCGACAGGGGATTAAAGATCGCGTCCATCGCTGGCTCTCCTTTAGATAGTTCCACGGACAATCGTTGTCGTCTTAAAAGAGCCTGTCAAATCATTTACCACTCACGCGCCGAGCCATATAGTCAAATTGGTATTCGGCGCCCTTCGTGGTATAATAAAGTATCATTTCTGCGCTCAGATGCTGGTGGGCGTTCCACAGACAGTGAGTGCAATGAGTAAAGCCCCCAAAGAGGGGTAGAAAAAGAGGAAAAAATGCTAACTGTTCGGGACGATTTGGTTGTAAGTGTGGACTATACCTTGCGCTTGGCTGATGGTGAGATCGTGGATTCCAGCATCGGGCGCGGCCCATTGACGTTCATTCAAGGGCGGGGGGAGATCATCCCCGGCTTGGAGAAGGCGCTCTACGGCATGTCCGTTGGCGAGGAAAAGGACATCGTTGTGGCCCCCGCTGACGCTTACGGCGAGTTTGATGCTGACCTCCTGAAAACTCTCCCACGCTCGGTTTTCCCCGCAGATATGATCCTGGAGGAAGGCCAGGGCTTTCGCCTGCGCACGAATTCGGGCCAGGTTGTTGTGGCTTATGTTTATGCCATTGAGGATGATCAAGTCACTCTTGACCTGAACCACCCCCTAGCCGGCGAGACGTTGTATTTTAACGTCAAGATCGCTGGCTTGCGCGAGGCAACTGCCGAGGAGCTGGCTAACAGCCCTCGGCCCGGCGGATGCAGCGAATGCGCCTCCGGCCAGGAGGGCTGTGGAAGCGGCGAAGGCTGCTGCCAATAAGGCGGCAGCCCCGTCCGTTCTATGCAGCATGCCCTAGGTAGAAAGGGCCTGTAAAGGAGCTCTGCCTACCCCATTCTGCTGTTGCTGAGCACCAGATGAGGAGCATCGTCCCGCTTATCACGGCCGGGGCTATGCTCCTCTTTTCTATACAGAGCCTGAGCAACAGAGGGTTCATCGGTAACCCATACCGAGCTCCTGTTTGGCCTCTTTTGAGGCCGGGTGATCCTAGCGGGCGGCTGAGCTGCCATGTCTTCATGGCCCTTTGAGCGATCCCCAGAATGTTCGTGCCAGCCGAGAACCTGCTAGCGACAGGCTCGTCGGCGCGAATCCCCCTCCGACGAGCAGAAAAAACCCTTCACCCTCTTGACAAATCGTCCAATCAGTGGTATATTTGAGCAAGTTATCAAATGTATAAGGATAGTCAAGAGCTTACGTGCCGGTTCTGCCGACCAACGCCAGGCCCAATGATTATCCGGAAAGGTGATGATCCCATGTTACCCATTGGGCCCTTGATGATCGAGCACCGGCTGATTGAAAAGATGATCAGCATCATGCGCAGCGAGATCCGTAACATTGAGGAGTACCATCGGGCCGACCCGGAGGTCATCGACGTCGTGGTGGATTTCGTCCGTACCTATGCCGATCAAACGCATCACGGCAAGGAGGAAGAGATCCTCTTTAGAGAGTTGGCTAAGAAGAATTTGAACGAGCAAGATAGACACGTGATGCGTGAGCTGATGGAAGAACACGCGTATGGCCGCTCGCTGGTCCGAGATTTGGTCGAGGCCAAGGAGCGCTATTGAGAGAGCAAGAACGGGGCCCTCAAGAGGATCTGGGAGAAACTCAATGCTCTGGTCGAGTTCTATCCGGCGCACATCAAGAAAGAGGATAGAAACTTTTTCCTGGCGGCCATGAAATACCTTTCGTGTGAGGAACAAGAGGCCATGCTCCAGGAGATGTGGGCGTTTGACCGGCGCATGATCCACCAGAAGTACAAGGCTTTAGTCGAACAATGGCAATCATAAGGGGGAGAAACGCTGCCGAGATGATACGTGTGGACTCTTCACCGAACGGGTCCGGCTCCGGTTCACCGAAGGTGCAACGGGCGGCGGAACATCTCTTGGGTTCTACGGAGGCCGACGAGCTAGCGGAGACCTTTGAGGCTCTGGCCGACCCCACGCGAGTACGCTTAGTGAGCGCGTTAGCGGAGGCTGAGCTGAGTGTAGGGGAACTGGCGGGGCTTCTGGGGATGAGCATCTCGGCTATCTCGCATCAATTGCGGCTGCTGCGCCGCCTGCGTCTGGTGAAGCGCCGCCGCGAGGGCAAGCGCATTTACTATGCTCTGGATGACGAACACATCGCCAACATATACCGTTATGGCCTGGATCATGTGCGCCACAAATGAAAGGCAGACCGGCTAAGAGACGCTGAAGCAAAATCAAGCTCGCTTAGAAGATTTGCAAGGAACACAAAGATGGCTACACAGACCACAACACAACCTTTACGCTTTAAGATAACGGGACTGGATTGTCCTGATTGCGCGGCCAGCTTGGAGAAGGCTGCACAGGCGCTTCCAGGGGTGGCTCAAGCCCAGCTCGTTTTCACCGCTTCCGAGCTGCTCGTAACACCCAAAGATGGTGCGATGGTGGAGGCGGCGGTCAAGGGCTTAGCCGGATCGTTGGGTTACGAGGCCGTGCTCGTAGGAACAGAACCTCAGCTCAGAGAGCGAGGCTTGCGCGTCTGGCTTCGGCATCATCGCCGGGACCTAAGCACGGCGGCCAGCGGCATCTTAACGTCCATTGCCTTTATCCTTGGCTTTTTGGGCGCATCTCAATCCCTAGAGCGCACCCTCTACGGGGCAGCGATCGTCATCGGAGGCATTTACATAGCTAAGGCGGGCTGGGCAGCCCTGCGTACGGCGCACACGCTGGATATGAACGTCCTGATGACCATCGCCGCTGCGGGCGCTATGGCCGTGGGGGAATTCGCCGAGGGCGCCGTGACCGTCTTCCTCTTCTCCATCGGCGAGCTTTTAGAGAGCTACTCGGCAGATCGTGCGCGCAATGCCATCCGCAAGCTGATGGAGCTGGCCCCTGATGAAGCTACCGTTTTACGCGATGGTCAGGAGGCACGCGTCAGGGTAGAGGAACTTTTCATCGGCGAACGCGTGCTGGTGCGTCCGGGAGAACGAGTGCCTGTGGACGGACGCATCCTGCAAGGGCGCTCGGCGCTGAACCAAGCCCCTATCACCGGCGAATCGCTTCCGGTAGAGAAGGGCGAAGGAGAGGACGTTTTCGCCGGCTCGGTGAATGGTGCTGGAGCGCTACAGATTGAGGTGACCCGCCTGGCCAAGGATAGCACCCTCGCGCGTGTCGCTCGCTTAGTGGAGCAGGCTCAGGCCGAGCGAGCGCCCTCCCAGCGCTTCGTGGATCGCTTCGCCCGCCTTTACACGCCCATCGTCGTAGGGCTGGCCGTGGGCGTAGCCGTGCTGCCGCCGCTTTTGGGTTTGGGGGCTTTTAGCATCTGGCTCTATCGGGCTTTGGTGCTACTGGTGATCGCCTGTCCTTGCGCCCTGGTCATCTCTACGCCAGTGACCATCGTCAGCGCCCTGACGCGGGCTGCGCGCGCGGGCGTGTTAATCAAGGGAGGCAGATACCTGGAAGAGCTGGGCGGGCTACGGGTCATCGCCTTTGATAAGACGGGAACCCTGACCCAAGGCAAACCTCAAGTGGTGGGCGGCGCCTGTGAGTTGCATGCTAATCCCTCTCGGGAATGCCGGGTCTGTCAGGACCTTCTGGCCAAGGCTGCTGCCGTAGAGGGACAGTCCGAACACGCCCTAGCTCAGGCGATCCTTGATCAAGCTCGGGCCGAAGGGGTGCAGGCCATTTACCCCACCGCCGAGGATGTAACTGCAATCCCAGGGATGGGCATTGAGGGTCTGGTGAACGGACATACCATCCTCGTGGGCAGCCATGCTTTCTGCCACGCCAATGGTGGCGACGGCGAGCGCCTTTGCGCACAGGTTTCCGAGGCCGAAGGCAAAGGTCAGACCGTGGTGGTGATCAAAGACGCTTGCTGCGACTCGGCCTGCTACTTGGCTATCTCCGACGCTCTGCGCACCGGAGCGCCAGAAACACTTGCCGAGGTCAGACGTGCCGGCGTAGAACGCACGGTGATGTTAACCGGGGATAATCCCTTCATCGCCAAGGCCGTTGCCCAAAAGGCGGGCATTGACGAGGTACACGCCGGGCTATTGCCCGAGGACAAAGTGCGCATCATAGAGGCCCTGCAAAAGTCTTATGGTCATGTGGCCATGGTGGGCGACGGGGTCAACGATGCTCCGGCGATGGCCAAGGCCAGCGTGGGGATCGCTATGGGGGCTGCGGGCACCGATACCGCCTTGGAGACGGCGGATATCGCCTTGATGAACGACGATCTGAGCCGGCTGCCCTTCGCCATTCGCCTGAGCCGCAGGGCAACGCGCGTTGTGCGGGCGAACATCGCCTTTTCGCTCGCCGTCAAACTCATCTTCCTGGCCCTGGCGATAGGAGGTCTCTCCACCCTGTGGTTGGCCGTGCTGGCGGATACGGGGGCCTCGTTGGTCGTGACGCTGAACGGATTACGTATGCTGAGCTTCCGTGAGGGCCGCTAGAGGGCGCTCGACGCGGTATCCCGTTTTCCCCGGCGCCTTTTTGACCGGCCGCTCCATTTTGGCTATATTTAATTCGGTTATACATCGCGGATCGCCACGAAATCGAAGCAGCGACTCTCTCCGAGCCGCCGAGCCTAAAGGTACCTTGCCCATGGCTCTCCGGCCGCAGTGAAGGGCTTGGTCCCTTCCAACGGTGCAACGGGAAACGGTTGCGCCCCCCGTGTTTGGAAAGGAGAGGACGCCGAACTGTCAGCGTCTCTCCTTGTTCGGGGACGCTGGCTTTTTTTATGATCCCCAGCGAGGAGGGGGTAATGCTTGAGGGGCGCGCAGAGCGCGGGCACCGTCCTGTGTCGTCATCAGGTGTCTCCGGGGTGTCTTTTTAGGCCATGGCGTGTAAAGTGTGCCTATCCGCGGCCAAGCCATAACGGGATTGTACTTTATAGCCTGAAGGGAACGATGAAGCGCAATGGCGTACGGTTGGTTTCGGTTCTCTTGGCATTGGCTTTGCTGGGGCTGGCCGGGTGTCAGGCGTCGCCCACAGCCACTGCCCGGCCGCAGCCGACGGCGGCCAAACCCACGCCGACGGCAGTCGTAAGGAAGATGGGGCAGTTATTGTTAGCGACGACAACGTCCACTTATGACTCTGGCCTCTTAGACTATCTGCTGCCTGACTTTGAGGCCAAATACAACGTGAAGGTCAACGTGGTGGCCGTAGGCTCCGGGCAGGCGATGGAGCTCGGCAAAAGGTGCGACGCCGACGTGCTCCTGGTGCACTCGCGCGCCGCTGAGGAGCAGTTCGTGGCCGAGGGCTTTGGCCTCAAGCGATACGACGTCATGTACAACGATTTCGTCATCCTGGGGCCGGCGGCAGATCCGGCGGGGATCAAGGGAATGAAAGACGCTGCGGCGGCCTTCGCCAAGATCGCCGAGGCCAAGGCACCCTTCATCTCGCGGGGAGATCATTCGGGCACACATATCAAGGAGCTGGACATCTGGGGGAAGGCCCATATCACGCCCAGCGGCGATTGGTATCTATCTTTGGGCCAGGGGATGGGCGAGACCCTCACCGTGGCCAAGGAGAAGGGAGCCTACACCCTTTCTGACCGTGGCACCTACCTGAGCCGCAAGGACGACTTGGGGCTGGTTGTGCTCATTGAGGGGGACGAGACGCTCTTTAACCCCTATGGGGTGATCGCCGTCAACCCGGCCAAGTGTCCTCAGGTGAACGCGGACCTGGCTGAAAAGCTCGTCGACTGGCTGCTCTC
>DAOTVR010000359.1:0-5258 GCA_034436315.1 Anaerolineae bacterium | reverse complement strand
ACGCGGGTCACCCAAATATCCGGCGATACCCCATGGGCGCGCGCCTTCTCGCTGATCGGGACGCGACAGACAAAGCTCTCCACTCCGGTGACGATCATGATGAGATCTCCTTCCGATGAAATGGTCCAAAAATCAACCCCCGAAAGTTTAGCGCTGGGGTGGCCGTTGTCAAGGCAAGGGGAAAGGCGGCGGGCGCCATCGCCTCCGAGGACGGAGACGTTGCAGCGGGCACGCAGCCCTATGAGCCGGATAACAAAACAAGCCTGGCCCTCGCGGTAAGGGCCAGGCTTTCGCTGTGAGTCGGCGGCTTAGCCCTTGTGGATGACGATGGAGCCGCCACCGATAGCGGTCGTCGGGTCGGCCTTGTCGTCGGCACCCATCTGGTTGTCGTAGACAACCTGCCCTGTCCCCTTGTCCCAGATCTTGATGCGGAACTTGTCTACCCCACCGCCACCGCTGACCTGCCCGTCGATGGCCGTGAGCATGAAGCCGTAACTGCCCGCACCGTTGATCGTGCCCGTGCCCTTGTATTGGGCCTTGGCCCCGGCCACCACCAGCCAGTCATAGGACTCCGAACGGAAGTTCAGGTTGGCTACCTTAAACTGGAACTCGGTGTTGCCGGTGGGGACATCGGCCCCCTTCTTGTATTTGGAGACGAAGCCAAAGTTGGCCCTCCCGCTGAGGGTTGGGTCGGGCGCGTAGGCCCCCGCGGGCGAGTTGATCCACCCGCCGCCGGTGACAAAGCCGCCCTCGGGGTCGTAAACGACGACGTAATCAAAGCTCGCCCCGGCCGACGCGCCGGCAGCGTCCACGATGGTCAAGCGGATGGTATACACCCCGGCCGCCGCATAGCTGTGGCTGCCCACCACCTCCCTGGCCCCGTCGCCCACCGACACCTCCTCCACCACGCCATCGCCCCAATCCCAGATGGCCGTGTGCCTATCCTCGATATCCGTGTCCGTGAACTGAGCCTGGGCCTCCACCGGCGTGCCCACCCGAACAGGCTCTAAAGGCGCGCTCAGTGAGGTGATCTCTGGGGCGGCGTTGCTTGAGATGGCCAGCGCGAACCAGCTCAGGGAGCTCACGTGCCCCGTCACCGTGTTCGCCTCCACGTCGCGCGCCACCGTGCAATCCTCCCAGCGCCCCTCCCGATAGTGCAACAGGACCAGCCCCTCTTCCTCCTCCACCGTCATCCCCGCATCGTTGTAACGCAACGTCAGGGTGAGCCCTCGGGATGCATCATAACCGGTCGTGGTGCTGATCTCGTAGTACACCCCCAGCAGCTCAAAGCCCGACGGCCCCGGCGCCGGCGGCTCAGCCGAGGTGACGATGCTCGTCTGCCCCGAGGTGAGAACCGCCCCAAAGGTCAACGTGGAGCCCCCACCAAGGGTCGTGACCACGTTGTCCCCCACAGGGTCCTCGGCGGGCCACTGCGTGTCTTTCCAGTCGGGATCTCGCGCATCGAGAAAGGCGATGACCTCGGGATCGGTATGCTGCACGTCCAGCCGGTTGTAGCTGAAATCCACATACCAAAGGCCCTGTAGGCTGAGGATCTCCCGCGGGACGGGCCCCACCAGGGCGTTGTCGGCCAGGTCCAAGCTTTCAAGACCCGTCAAGTCGCCCAGCTCGGGCGGGATCCTACCGCTCAGGTGATTGTGGGAGAGGTCAAGCCATTGTAGGCTCGTAAGGTTGCCTATCTCTGGCGGAAGGCTGGTAAGCTGATTCCAATTGAGATTGAGCTGCCGGAGGTTTCTCAGCTTGCCTATCTCCGGCGGCAAACTGGTGAGCTGATTCCCGCCAAGACTGAGCCAATCTAGGTTCTCCAGGTTGCCTATCTCCGGCGGCAGGTTGGTGAGCCGGTTACTGTGCAGCATGAGTTGCCGAAGGTTCGTCAGAGTCCACAACTCCAACGGAAGGCTGGTGAACTGGTTACTGCCGAGTTCGAGGGCGCGGAGGCTTTTCAGGTTGCCCACCTCCGAAGGGAGACTGGTGAACTGGTTCCCATCAATATTTAGCCACTTCAGGTTCGTCAAATACCACACTCCTGAGGGGAAGTTGGTAAGCTGGTTCCCGCAAAGACTGAGTCCTATCAGGTTCTCCAACCCGCCTATCTCCGTCGGCAAGCTGGTGAGCTGATTCCAGTCAAGAAGAAGGAACCTCAGATTCGTCAGGCTGCCTATCCCCCCCGGCAGGCTGGTGAGCTGGTTGCCGATGAGTACAAGTTCTTGTAGGTTCGTCAAGCCGCCTATCTCCGACGGAAGGTCCGTGAGCTGGTTATCACCAAGGTCGAGCTTCACCAGGTTCTTCAGGTTGCCTATCTCCGGCGGGATGCTCGTGATCTGGTTTGCCCTAAGTTCGAGCAACGCCAGGTTCTCCAGGTTGCCTATCTCCGCCGGCAGGGACCCACGGAGGTTGTTCCAATCTAACCGAAGCCCCGTCACGTGCCCATCTTCAACGGCCACGCCGTCCCACGTGGAGGGCTGGCAGTTCTCCAGCCAGCCGTTCCTAAAAGTCCACTCGGGGCCGTTCGTGCTCGTGTACAGGGCCACCAGGGCCTCGCACTCCTCACGGGGGATCCCGGTCACGCAAGAGCAACCGAAATCCTCCAGCAGCGAAGAGGACGCCGGCGCCTTGGGGACCCCGGCGAAACTGGGGGAAACCAACGAGAGAAAGAGCAGAACCGCAAGAAGAAGCCTTGAAATGAACCCGTGCCGCATGTCTTCCTCCTTTCCGAGATGATGGATGCGCCTTTCTCACAAACACGCGCCGGCCGAACGTCACGCGCCGCGAGGGATGATGAAGCTACGATGACGTATATTGTTGAGCCTATTATAGCACACCAAGGTTTCTATGAGGTTAACAACAGGTATACATTGCGTTAGTTGCGCCCCTCCGCCCGAAGGGCCCGTCGGACATTGGCTTCCACAGCCCAAAGGGCGTATAATGAGGCGCACGGAACCGGCCATCGCCGGGTCCGTATTATGAATGAGGTCGGGGCTAAGATGCAAACGTTCACTTATCACCTCGGTCAAGAGCCGCCCACCGTCTTCCTGCGGTCGGAAGGCCGTGTCTGGCTTGGCCGCCTTTTCGGCCTGGCCTGCGGCCTCTGCGGGCGGGATGAGGGGCCGGCCCAGGCGCGCGGGTTGGCCTTGGTGGATACGAACCTGGGACGCTGCGAGGTGGATGGCCTCGCCTTAATGGATAGCGCGTTGAACGACGAGGAGGTGCGCCTCGTCTGGCAGGCCCTTGATGGCGCGCTGCGCCTGGAGAGCCATTGGGCCTTCTCTCGCCAGAGCGGCCTCTGGAGCCGCAGGGATCGGCTGACGAACTGCGGCCCGTGCCCCCTGACGCTCCACCGCTACCTGGCCCGCTTTGTCTTCTCGCCCGGGCGTTACCAGGTCTATAGCCAAGGGAGTCGCTGGAGCGCCGAGAACCAGGGGCGCTGGCAGGACCTCCCCCACGGCAGCCTCGTCTTGGGCTGCGAGGGCGGGCGCACCACCCAGGGGGGCACGCCGTTCCTGGCCTTGAGGGAAATGGGTCAGGGAGGGGGCGTGGGCTTTCACCTCCTGCCGCAGGGCAATTGGATGATCCGGGCCAGGGCGCAGACGGCCGCGGGGGACTCTTGGCCCTTCGTGGTCGTGGAACTGGGGCCGGCCGATGAGGCCCTGCGGTTGGAGCTACCCGCCGGGGCCACCTTGGAGATGCCCACGATCCTATTCCACAGCCTGCCCGAGGGCGAGGTGCACTTGGCCGCTCCCAAGTTACATGCATATCTCCTGGGGCAGGTGATCACGCAGGGCAAAAAAGCGCCCGTAGTCTATAACACCTGGTTTGACGCCTTTGACGACCTACACCTCCCCCGGCTCAGGCGGCAATTGGCCGCGGCGCGCGAGCTGGGCTGCGAGGTCTTCACCGTAGACGCCGGCTGGTATGGGGCAGGAGAGGGCAACTGGGCCGCCCAAACCGGCGATTGGCGAGAGAAGCCGGACGCTGCCTTTCGGGGGCGCATGGCCGACTTTGCCGAGGAGGTGCGCGCGGCGGGCTTGGGTTTCGGGCTTTGGGTGGAGCCGGAGCGCATCGGGCCGGCGGCGCCCATCTTGCGGGAACACCCGGAGTGGTTTCTGCCCGGCACGGGGGGCTTTAGCTACCCTAACCTGCAGGATAAGCGGGCCTACGCCTACATCCTGGGCGAGCTGACCCGCCTGGCCGAGACCTACAAGCTCGCTTGGATGAAGGTGGATTTCAACTTCTCCCTGGGCATCGACCCTTCGGGCGGCGAGTTCTACGCCTATTATGCCGCCTGGTACCGGCTGCTGGACGAGTTCCGCGCCAGGTTCCCCGATCTCTTCCTGGAGGGCTGCGCCAGCGGTGGGATGCGCCTTGACCTGAACACCCTCAGCCACTTTGACGGACATTTCCTCAGTGACACGGTGGACCCGATAGATGTTTTGCGCATCGCCGAGGGGGCCCTGTTGCGCCTGCCGCCGGGACGTTTGTGCCGTTGGGCGGTGATGCGCTCTATTGGGCGCTCTATACCCCAATACGGCACGCCCCTTGAGCGATCACCGCACAGCATCGTGACGCCGATGGGCGCTATTTGGGAGCGCTCAACGATCACCAGCGTTGACTTTTGCGCTCGGGTCGCCATGCCGGGCATGTTGGGCTTCAGTGGCGACATCGCCAGCCTCCCCGAAGAGGCGCGAGAGCGGCTGCGGGGACACATCGCCTTCTTCAAGGAATGGCGCGAGTTCATCGCCGGCTCGGTGGCCCATCTCCTGACGCCGCCACGCCCAAAGGAGGACCGCACCGGCTGGGCGGCCCTGCAACTCCAAAGGCCCGGCGCGGGGACGAGCTTGCTCTTCGTCTATCGCCTTGACGACGCAACCGATCGCCGCTGGTTTTACCCCCGTGCCCTTGAGCCGGAGCGCCTTTATGTCGTCAGTGACGTGGATCAGCCCGCCGAGCGTTCCTCCCATCGTAGCGGGGCGGAGCTGATGCGCGAGGGCCTTGAGGTGACCCTGCCCACGCGCTACAGCGCCACGATCATCTGCTTACGAGAGGAGGAGAAAGCGCGCTGAACGAGCATCGGGCTGAGCCGCAGGCCTAGATCTACCTATATCGCAAAGGAGGAGTGTGCCCATGCGCATTGAGGCCGTTGATTTCTTCTACCTATCCATGCCAGAGATCTTGGATATCGGCGATGGCAGCCAGGATGCCCTCCTGGTGCGCCTGCAGGCGGGAGGCTATGTCGGCTGGGG
>DAOTVR010000358.1:0-12576 GCA_034436315.1 Anaerolineae bacterium | reverse complement strand
GGCGAGCTAAGAGGGCGGGCCCTACAGCCAACAAGGCAGCAGCCAGAAAGGTGGGTAACCCGGCCCCCTTGAACTCGGCCAGGGTGTAAGCGTAAGTATAAGAGAAAGCGTGACACACGCTGAGGAGTATGAAAGCTGCCATGCCTACCACGAGGCCGTGTCTTGCGCCTTTGGAGCCGGTAGCAACCCCTAAAGGCCAAAGAAGCCAAAAAGCGGCCACGGCCACAAGCAGGCCAAGAGACGAGCTCAACATCAAGCCGCGATCGGCCCACGCTAGCCCGCCAAGGATCAAAAGACTCAAAACCCACCGAAACCAATACGTCTTCGGAAACTCGCTTGTCATCCAGAGCCTGAGACGTGGCCAAAGGGGAAGCGTCGTCAAGGCCATCAAGGAGAGTACCATAAGCTTGTAGCCGCCACCGACCCAACGGGCGGCGGCGTTGGGCAGTCCGAATAACGAGGAAAGCAAAAAGAGCGCCGCCCCATACGATAGGCCGGCACCAAAGCCCGCCTGATCCTCCGGAGCACGGTCGGCCTCCGCCTCGCCTCGGGCAAGGTGGACGGTGAGCACGATCACGCCCGCGGAGAGCACAGCCTGCACCGGCCACCACCAAGTACGTAAGCCCAGATCATAAGTATGGCCCAACGCTCTGAGGAACTGGTCGGCAAACAGCCCCAAACTCAAAGCGGGCACCAGCATGCGAGCGCGCGAGCCGAGTAGCCCGGCCACATAGAGGTTGGCACAAGCGATAACCAAAATGGCGGAGACGAGCCGTAACCAGAGCAAATCAACAGAAAGGGGCACCCGAGCCAGTGCGCATAAGATGGCCGCCGTCCGCAAACTCGGCCCGACCCTATTCGTTTGCCGAGGAGAGAACAAGGGCATACATACCATGAGCACACACAAGGCCCCGGCAATGCCCAACAAGGTCAGCCCCTCGCCGTCAAAGACGGCATCGTAGACCAAGGCAAAGAGCATGGAAAGGAGCACGCGCAGGGCTTGAAGGGCGAAGAGCACCAGAGAAGAAGCCTCCACCACACGCCAAAACCGCTTATCGCTCACCCCACCTCCTTAGATACGTGCTCGTCCGCTTCAGTCAGATAGCAGTGTAGCATGCTGCGATGGCATGCGTCAAAGTCACTATTGCAAGCCCGATCTTGCCATGTTATAATTTTCACATCGGCCGCAAACTTAAAAGGAGAGGGGGCTTCATGTATCAGAAGGTTATTCTCATCGGCAGGCTAGGACGGGATCCAGAGATGCGCTACACTCCTGACGGCACGCCGGTCACCACGTTCTCGGTTGCTACAGATCGTCGCTGGGTTGATGCCAACGGCCAGCAACAGCAGCGCACCATCTGGTTCCGGGTGACAGCTTGGCGCCGATTGGCTGAAACGTGCAACCAATTCCTGACGAAAGGCCGTTTGGTCATGGTTGAGGGCGAGCTTTCCGAACCCAGGCCTTATCAAGGACGGGATGGCGAATGGAGGGCTTCCCTTGATGTCCGCGCCACGGCTGTCAAATTCCTGGAGGGTCGTGGTGAGGCTGCCGGCCCAGAGGCCGCCGAGGGTGCTGAGCCAGAGGCTCCGATCGACGAAGAAGAGATCCCCTTCTAGCAAAGCGCTCGAAAAGCCTAAGCCCGAGGTAAGGGTATGATCCAAGTCGTGGAAGCGCAATGCGCACGATTGGCAGAGCGACTCGCGCAAGTGCGGGTTCTAGAAGACGAATTCTTGATTCGGGTCTCCACACCAGAGGAAAAGCGTCGCGAGGCCAACTTATGGTTCTTCCTGGTAGCTATCTGTCAATCCACCCGCACTTTACAGGGGACCATTGAGGGACAATGGGTTCGTGGCTGGGACTATATGGTGCGCGCTGCCCGCCGGGCGATGCGCTCGGCCCCCAACTACTTTACAGCGGAACACCTGGCCGGCATAACCCCTGAAGCGCTGCGTAGCCTCTTCTCGGACGATGGCGTGGCCGAGCATTCCACCCTTGACCGCATTGAGGAACGCGTTGGCCAGTGGCAAGATGCCTCGCGATTGCTGTTGGAGCGTTATGGCGGCGACGTAATGGGCCTTTACGAGGCCGCACATCATCGGCTGCAGGGAGAAGGAGGTATCCTTGCCCGCCTGGCGGAATGTCAAGCTTACAGCGACCCAATAGAGAAAAAGTCCTTTCTCTTCGTCATGTTCGCTAGCCGCTGTGGGGCTTGGCAAATAGAGGACTTGGATAACCTGCACGTGGCCGTTGACTATCACATCATGCGCGTTGCCCTGCGCAGTGGCATGGTGCGCGTGAAGGACAGCGAGCTGGAACACCGTCTCAAGGCGCGCGACGCTGTGAGTGCCGACGAGGATAATGCGATCCGCGGGGCAGTGCGCGAGGCCTGTGACCTCTTGGTGCGCTACTCGGGGCAAACGGTCTTTGACGTGGACAATATCCTCTGGTCGATGGGTCGTAACTGTTGCTTTTACGATTACGACCCGATCTGTGGGGAAAACCCATGTTGGCGGCAGGAACAATGTACGTTCGTGCGTGCGGTCGCCTACCATTGCCCCGGCTTCTGCCTCTTCAACGGAGTTTGCCTAGGCAGCCGCGATGCGGCCTACCGCGCTTTCTGGGAGACAAACCTCTACACCCATTACTACTGAACGGCGAAACGATGGCCGGGGAGGAGCGAGTGAGTGCGCGTCGTGGACGATCTTCAGCCGGGCAAGCCATTGCCAATGGGCTTCTGGTCGTCCTGACCCTGTTCCTCATAGCCATTTCCCTAATGGGCTTGGCCTTTTTGGCCTATAGCGCGCGGCATGCCGGGCGAATCTACGAAGGGGTGACCGTCCTCGGTGTGGATGTCGGCGGGCTCTCGCGCCAGCAAGCACTCGATCGCTTACGCCGGGAATTGGGAGCCGCGCGACTTCCCTACGTCGCATTACAAAGCGGCGAAGAGGTTTGGACCGTCTCAGCAAGCGACTTGGGTGGCCATCTCGATATAGAAGGAGCCGTATCGGCAGCCTGGCAACTGGGACGCAGTGGCGTCTTCCGTCAGGACCTGCGGGAGCGGGTCATGCTCTTGTGGTTAGGCTATCGCCTTGTTCCGGAGTTTCGCCTTGAACCAGGGCCGACGTTGATCTATCTGCGGCGGATCGCCGGCTGGACCAGCTACCCAGCGATCCGGGCCCAGCTTTGGGTGGCCGGGCTTCAAGCGCGCGTAGGCGAATCTCGGGCCGGTCGCGAGTTGGATATCCTGCGCACGCAACAAGCGATTGAACAGCGGGTCAAAGCGGCCCTCGGCTCATCCTCTTGGGGAAAGGCACCTCGCTGGTTGCGTCTGTGGCACAATCAGCCCCCAGAGGCAAGCCCTTTTGTGACTGAGCCGATCTCTGTGCCACTCGCCTTTCGCGAGTTGTTGCCCCCTCTGACCGAGGTGACAGGCGCTCAAGAAGCGGTGAGCTTGATCTTGAGCGCACCTTTAACTCTGACCTTCACCACCACAGAAATCGGCCCAGATGGTTCCTTAAACTCCATTACTCGGCATCGGAGCATCGACCAAGCCACGTTGGCCTCCTGGCTAACATTAAGCCACGTCCCGAATACCGAAGGCACCATTGTGGAGGTGGACGTAGATAGAGCCAAGATCGCGTTGTACCTCCAACGCCTTAGTGAGGAGATCGCGCGTGCCCCTTGCGAACCCCGTTTTGACTACGATCCACAGACGAGCCGCCTTACAACCGTGATCCCCGAACAGAACGGGTATGCCCTGGATCTTGGTATGGCTCAGGATTTACTCGTTGAGGCTTGTTTCTCCTCTACGCGAGAGATCAAGCTGCCGGTCAAAGTCATCCCCCCACGTATAACGCGCGCCGACTTGGAAGCGCTCCTGCCCCTTCAGTTGATCAGCGAAGGACAAAGCAATTTTAGGGGTTCCAAGCCCGCGCGCATACAGAATATTCGCGTGGCCGCATCGCGCCTTAACGGCGTTGTGGTGCCACCTAGAGCGGTTTTCTCCTTTAACGAGAGCCTGGGCCCGGTCAATGTAGCCAACGGTTACAGCGAATCGCTGGTCATCTACGGCGACCGCACGTTGCTGGGGCCTGGTGGCGGTGTATGCCAAGTGAGCACAACCTGCTTCCGAGCCGCTTTCTGGGGAGGTTTCCCCATCATTGAGCGCCATCCCCATTCCTATCGCATCGCCTACTATGAACCACCCGTGGGCCTCGATGCGGCGGTTTTCTCCCCCGCAGTAGACATGAAATTCCTCAACGACACAGATACGCCGATCCTCATCCTCACCGAGTGCGATGAGGTCAACGCCAAGCTCTACTTCCGTTTCTACGGCAAACCGACAGGTCGCCAAGTCACTTTGGAAGGGCCTGTGCTTTCTAACCCTGTGAAGGCCGGTGATCCGATCTACGAAGAAGATCCAACCTTGAACCCTGGCGAGCGCGTGCAGGTAGAAACCGCCCATGATGGTTTAGATGCCACCCTCTATCGGGTGATCAAGCAGGGAGATACAGTTGTTACCAGAGAAAAGTTCTTCAGCCGCTACATGCCTTGGCCGGCGCGTTACCGCGTGGGTCCCTCAAGGTAAGCGACCGCCAAGACGTAAGGAGGCAAGATGACCTTGCAACTGGGCCTCGTGGGCTTGCCTAACGTGGGCAAATCCACGTTGTTTAATGCTCTTACGCTGGCCGGCGCGGCGGTGGCAAATTATCCCTTTACGACCATCTCGCCTAATGTGGGCATCGTCCCTATCCCCGATGAGCGTCTGAAACGGATCGCCGAGATCATCCAGCCTGAACGGATCGTCCCGGCGACGCTGCGCGTGGTAGATATCGCCGGCTTGGTCCGAGGAGCCAGCAAAGGGGAGGGCTTGGGGAACCAGTTCTTGGCGCACATCCGCGACGTGGATGCCATCGTGATGGTCGTGCGTTGCTTTGCAGACGAAACGATCCCTCATGTAACGAGCTATTTAGATCCTGTAGAGGATATCGAGACCATTGAGCTGGAACTTGCCTTGGCCGACCTGGCTGTCATGGAGAGACACCTGGAACAGGTAAAAGCCCGAGCCAAAAGTCGCCCCAAAGATTTTGAGGAAGAGATCGCCGTCAATGAGCGGGTCATTGCGGCCTTGCGCGCTGGACGCCCCCTGCGTCAGTTGAGCTTAGAGGAAAGCGAACGCGAGTTCCTTAAGGGCGTGGCTCTGCTTACCATCAAGCCATGCCTCTATGTAGCCAACGTGAGCGAAAGCGAGCTCCCTGAGGGAGGGCCTCTGGCACAAAAGGTGCGCGAAAAGGCAGCCAGCCAAGGAATTGAGACGATCGTGCTCTGTGCCCCTTTGGAGGCAGAGCTGGCCACATGGGAGGCGGCCGAGGCCAAAAGCTATCTGGCTCAGGTGGGTCTATCGGCGTCCAGCCTAGAGAGGTTGATCTGGGCAGGTTATCGCCTGCTGGACTATGTGACCTTCTTCACCACCACAGGCGGCCGCGAAGTGCGCGCTTGGACGCTGCGGCGCGGGCAAACCGCGATTCAAGCCGCCGCTAGCATCCACAGCGACATGGAGCGCGGCTTCATCCGCGCCGAGGTCGTGGCCTACGAAGACTTGATCACAGCGGGAACCCTAACCAGGGCGCGAGAATTAGGCCGGCTGCGCTTGGAAGGACGCGATTATGTCGTCCAGGATGGCGACATCATCCATATACGCTTTGCAGTATGAATAGACGGGCGGGCTTGAAACCTGCCCTACGGCCTTTCCTCAAGTCGTACGTCGTCCACTACGGTCCAGGTATTATACCAACCATCCTCGTTGGTCATAACGTTCGCAAAAGTGACGGTGATCGTGCGTCCTAGGTATTCATCCAGAGGCACTACGCCTTCACGCCAGGTTGGACAACACCAAAGGTTAGTATCCCAAGAGTCCCGACCATCGATCCACACCCGGTTACGCGGCCCATCTGGCCATATGGAAACGTAGGCTGCAAAGTAATCGAACTCTTTGAGATCATATGAACAGATACGATACCAAAAGCGCAACGTCGGGTGCCCCTGTGTTGGGATGTCTATCACCTGCTGTATGGAGGCCTCTCCTACAGGACAACCCCCGCGATTGTTGTAATAGGGACTACCTAATAGAGCCGCGTATTTGCCGGAGCGCTGCTGACCTCCTCCAACGATATCTCTAGCCAGCGTACCGCCCTCTAACCACCCCGGTAGGAAAGCCCCGGACTCAAACCCCCCATTGAGCAAATAGAAAGAGCGACGTGACCTAAACAAAAGCGGTAGGTAGACTGGCTGCGGGAGTGGTGTAGGGGTAAAGGTCGGTGTTGGGGTCGGCGGCAGAGTCTCCACAGGCAAGGTTGGCAACGTCTCGGTCACGGTAGAGGTGAAAATAGGTTCTACATTCGGGCTTGTCCGCCCTGGCCTCGGCGTGTTAAAAGGCTTAACCGGCGCAAGGATGTCTCCGCCGGTGTAAGCGGCCTGCGTTACCGGCAACCACCCCCGCTGAGCGGCCAAGGCCATAACAAGCGCCATGACCATCAAGAACCCACCCCGAATCCCCCCTCTGAAATACAGCATCATCCCAGCCCAAACCTAAGGAGTTGAGGTCGGCAACGGCGACGCCGTTGTCGCAGGTGTTGCCGTGATCCGGGTCGGCTGAATGACGGGGGTAGCTCGCGTTGGGGCCACAGTCAGAACATATGTAGGCGTGACCGTGTCCTCTTTCAACTGCCACTCAAAGCCTGCTGGCTTGGGTTCCTGACTGAGCTCGCTCATGACGAGCCCCTCCTTACCGCGAATCACGACCACTGTCCAGTAGTATCCACCTGGCCCCGGACAGCGCTGCGTATATTCTCGGTTCTTCGTCCAGGCAATCCCTCTTTTCGGAGTTCCTTCCTGCCAAAGGCGGACATCAAAGTACTCATCTTCGGCCAGTGACCCGGCCCAGACCCACCTTAAAGTCAAAGTAGAACCGCGGACCTTCTCTCCCTCCAGCGGGTACCTGAGCTCAGGCATGGCGTATTCTTGTCTCACAGTGGGTGAGGGCGTCAAGCTGGGCACAAAAGTGCGCTTGGGACTGGGCGTGTAGGTCGTAGCCTCTTTAGGTTGGGACTGCCCCGAAGGCGCAGCGGATTGCCCAATGGGGCTAGGGGTGCGCCCCGCCATAGGCGTGACGCCGGCAGCACTGGTCGGCACAGGCGTCAGCAACCAGCCAACCAATGCCGAAAGATTCTCGCGCGTTAGACTGGGTCTCTTGATCCACAACGAGATCATGATGACGACCAACGCCAGTATCAGCGCCGGCCCAATAGGTGAGGTTCGGCGCGCCACCGGCACCTCGGTCGGCAAATCGGCAGGAATCCGCGATCGGGCCGGCCCCAGATCAGGGATGGGCGAAAGGCCAGGTACACGAATGACCGTTACAGGCACTGGAGATGTCCTCGCCCCCCTTTCGGCGAGGCGTGCCACGGCGCGAGCCATGTCGGCAGGCAAACCGCCCGCAGATATCGCCCGCCGTAACTTCCCCGGATTCAGCCCCTTCGCCGCCTCTCTAGTAGTGATTACGAGGCTGTCGCCAATTCTCAGCCGATGCCAGACATTATACAGCGCCGGAGCACAACCCTCGGCCGAACGGCTCTCCTTTTGCTCCTCCGAAACCCAGGCTTCAGTGGGGCTGCTCAGGAGTTCCTTCACCCGGTCAGAATGCACCAGCCAGATAGCTCCCTCTGTGGTGCCTACCGCATACATATCCAGACCGTGAATCACCACGGCAATCGGCAGTGATTTTCGGGCCTCAGGCGAGGCAAGATAAACGGCCATGAGAGCCGACCGCAAGCTAGGCAATATATCGCACGAAGCACTTGAATAATAACGCCGACAGACCTCGGCCGGAACCGCTATATCGGTTCCCTGAGCGACAAGCAGATACAGTCGCCCTTTGCGCGCCTCCACAAAGGGATCAGCAAGCTTCTCAAGGGTGGCCCAAAGCGCTGGATCCGGTTGGTTAGCGTGCCCATCCAGTAGTTGAGGAGATAGTATGGATTTCTCACGCCTAAGCACCTTGGACCGCTCCAATAACGTGGACTTCGCCAAAGAACTCGGTCAAAACTTTTAACACAAAGTATAGCAAATCTTACGCTGCTTTTCAACCTTAACGCGCACTCGGAGGCTTCGGCCAATTGACACAACTCCCTGTAGCGCCTATGATAGTGTCTATGATCAAACGCATATGGAGGTAAGTTGTGGAACAACTCACCATTCCTAATCTCTTTGCCCGTCGTAGCATCCGGCGCTTCACCAGTGAACCGGTTACTCCTGACCAGGTAACCATGTTGCTCAAAGCGGCGATGGCCGCGCCTTCCGCAGGTAATCGCAAGCCTTGGCATTTCGTGGTGGTCACCGACGCGGCCACTCGAGCCGCTCTCGCCCAGGCTCATCCTTACGCCGACATGCTGCTCGAGGCTCCGCTGGGCATTATTCCCTGCGGTGAACCGGGCTTGAGCTTTCCCGATAGACCGGACTACTGGATTCAAGATCTCTCAGCGGCCACCGAGAACCTCCTGCTGGCAGCGGTCGGTCTTGGGCTCGGCGCCGTCTGGTGTGGGGTCTTTCCCGTCCAGGAACGCGTGGAGGCCTTTCGGCGCATCCTGGGAATCCCCGATAGGATCATCCCCTTCGCCCTGGTGCCGGTTGGCCATCCGGCCGAAAAGAAAGAGCCACGCACCCAGTACGATCCGAGTCGCGTGCACACCAATAAATGGTAGCTGGCCCAGGGCATACGCGTTAAGCCGCCTCCTGGATACGGAGCAACATCTCAGGCACGATACCGAAAAAGGAAGAAGACAATGGCCGGCATTGGCATCACCAAGATCAAATACAACCCCGTCACGTACAACCTGCATCACGGCTTGCCCTCGGTGGGGAGCTGGTTATCGCTCTGCTCACCGCAGGCAGCCGAGATGATGGCCCGGGTTGGTTGGGAGTGGCTTGTTGTGGATGTAGAACACAGTCCGGTGGGCTTTGAAACCATGGTCCATTGCTTTCGGGCCATTCAGTTGGGAGGCGCCGTACCTATGGCCAGGGTGCCCTGGAAGGACACCGTCTGGATTCAGCGCACTTTGGATGCGGGCGCCTTGGGCCTCGTTGTGCCCATGGTCAACACGGCCGAGGATGCCAAAGAGGTCGTGGCCAATATGCGATACGCAACCAAGGGCCTGCGCAGCTGGGGAGGCTCACGAATCGCCCCTTACGTTGAAGGCGACTATCGCCTTTGGTCGGAGGAGAACATCGCCGTCATCGTCATGATTGAGACGATCCAGGCCGTGGAGAACGCCGAGGCCATCCTTTCTGTAGAGGGGGTGGATGGTTGTTTCATTGGTCCAAACGACCTGGCCCTTTCTATGGGCATCGGCTTTGATAAAATGGGCCCTGGGACGGAGCACGAAGCGGCGATGATGCACGTGCTGGAAGCGGGCAAAAGGGTGGGTACGGCGGTCGGCAAGCATTGCTTTAACGCGGACGAGGTGAATCAGCGCATTGAACAGGGATTCCAATTTCTGGCCCTCGCCGGCGACGTTCGCTTCCTATTGAAAGAGGCCACCGAGGAGTTCAAGCGGCTTAAGCTGAACAATCCCAGAAGCTCTGCGTAGCTGCCTTTGATAGCTGTTCCGGAGGGATTGGCTACAGAGAGCAGGGCACGAGCGCTCAGCCTTTCTCAAATGAGCTCATTCTGTATAAGGCACGGCGTTTTGCTCGTCCACAATGAGGCCCCAACGTTGGCGATAGGCCTCAGCAGGAAGGAACTCATCTCCCGTGCGCTCCAACCATGTTTGAAGTTCTCCCTGCAACTCTTTGTGCAAGGCCCGATATCTGTCGTCGTCTACCAAGTTACGCAATTGATAAGGATCAGCTAGGTTATCGTACAAAAGCCAGGGCCCCTGCCGTGTTTCCACGTAGGTATAGCGCTCGGTGCGAACACCGCGCCATTCTGGCCCCAGACACTCGCAAAATGGCGCAATGGACATGATGAACGCTGATCTCGGCCTTGGCCCGGGCACACCGAACAATAGCCCTGAAAGGTCGGTGCCTTCAACGGTTTCAGGGATGGCCACCCCGGCCAGGCCCAGCAGGGTGGGCATCAGATCCACTGTGCCAATGGGCGTTGGCTCCACTCGCGGAACGCCCTGCAAGGCCGGATAGCGCATGATAAGTGGCACCAGCACCGATTCATCCCAGGGCCACTGCTTGCGCCAAACCCCCTGTGAGCCGAGCATGTCGCCGTGGTCTGAGGTAAAGACCAGCAGAGTATCCTCGCTTTGCCCCGTCTCTTCTAGAGCGGCTACGATTCGCCCGAGGTCCTCATCCAAGGCGGTGATGTGTGCATAATACCCCGCCAGCGCCTCGCGATCGGGGTTGGGCACATTGGGGCGTATGCATAAATCAGCCGGGTTGTAAAGGGCTAGATACTCGGCCGGTACATCCCTATACGGATTATGAGGCGGCCCCCAAGATAGAAACAAGCAGAAAGGTCGCTCCTGACCATGACTGTATATGTATTCAATGGCTAGATCCGTCTGCGCGTGGGCATCGTAGCCCTCCCAAAAGAGCGGCTCAGGGGTGTCCCGATAGTAGATAGAGTGAAAGTAACGGTGAGTGCAGTTGCCTACAGCCCAGAAATCAAAGCCCTGTCGCCTGGGGCCAGGTGGAGTGAAGCCGCTACGCTCTGGGCCATCAAGGTGCCATTTTCCGATGTAGGCCGTGTCGTAGCCCTCAGCTCGCAATACTTTGGCGATGGTTACCTCGCCTTCGCCAAGGCGCACGTCGTTCACAAAGATTCCCGTACTCAGGGGATACCGGCCCGTGAGCAAGCAAGCGCGATAAGGCGTACACACGGGGCAAGAGGCCACAGCATTCGTAAAGACCACCCCTTCTTCGGCCAGTGCGTCCAGGTTCGGTGTGCGCACATCGGGATTGCCGGCATAGCCGGTCGCTTCGGCGCGCATCTGGTCAGCAAAGACAAAGACGATGTTGGGTCGCCGAGAGGGTCGGATGGGCACGGACATAGCGCTCCTCACGAGATGAATTCCTAAAGGTGGTTTTACTTAAGATGGCATGACCACCTCGCAATAGCGATGCGTGGCCGCCGATTCGCGCGCCCATAAACAGGTGAGGACACTCAAAATCCCTGCCGAGATAGGGCTACGCGAGGGAGTACCATCGCGCATAGCTCGTAAAAAGTCCAAGCATAGCTCGCGGTCGCCACCGAAGTGCGACATCTCCCCGGTAAAGTCAATCGTCTCTACTACCGGCGAGTGATGCTTGTAGATATGGATCTTGTTCTCATACCAACAGAAATGAATGGTACCTTTATACCCATAAAGCCGAGCCCCTCGCCTGGCCGCCTTGAAGCGGGCGAAAAAGTTCTGGGTGTAGCTGGCCTGCGCGCCGTTCTCGTACTCAATAAGGCAGTTCCCCAAGTCCTCATTGAGGATCCCCTTGGAGAAAGCGCACATCCTCTGGGGATCTGGAGTCACCTTTTCCCCCTGAAAGCGCCGGTAGAAGAGGTTAAAGTGGCTCTCGGGACAAGTCTCTTGCTCTGCACAATCCACGCAACGCAACTCAAAAGGCTTATCGCCACCATAGACGCGTTGGGCACTCATCGCGCAGAGGATACGCGGACGCTGTCCTAGGAGGTAGTAGATGTAATCGAAATCGTGCGTGGCTTTCTGGAGGAAAAGCCCGCCCACCTGATCGTAATTCCGATACCAAGAATTGTAGTATACGTCGCCATAGGGCACATCGTTGAAAGCGATGACGTGTTCCACGGTACCGATCGTATCCGCCTCAATGAGCTGTTTGACCGTCTGTACGATGGGCGTCAAGCGCAAGGGGAAAGAGACTACGGTGGGTGCCGTTACATTACGGAAAGTAGCCTCAAGCGTTTTGAGCTGCTCAAAGGTGATCGCCACCGGCTTTTCTAGAAAGAGGGGCAAGTTATAGCGCGCCACCTTGCAGGCCATCTCTGTGTGCAGATAACACCGCGTACCAACCATGACCCCATCCAACTTGGTCTCGGCGAGCATCTGATCTGCATCGGTATAGAAGGCGGTATCACACAAAAAGGGGTCGCCGGCCTTCCTGATCTCCTCCGCCCTTGGGTCAGCGATGGCTGCTAAGCGGTAGGGGATCCCATACATACCCAGAGCTTTGGCCATATGTGAGACGCGCGCCCCGTAGCCAATGACACCAACGTTTAGCATCTTTTGTGCCTCCTTGAGCGCAAGAGCACGCCCTCTAAAGGGCGCGCAAGATCGGGATTACGGCGAGATTATATGTTGCTGCCGATGGCTAATCAAGCGGGCCAAGCGAGCTCGGTGTCTCTCTCATCCGTAGGCCCTCACTGCCCTCTTACCCGTAGCATTTGACAACTCCTTGGAAACCATTAGAATAGATGGTGGATCTGATGTGGGAGACGGCACATCGGATTGAGTTCACGTTAAAAGTCTAAGAGTTATTTATGGGCAGGTACCCAAGTGGCCAACGGGGACTGACTGTAAATCAGTTGGCTCAGCCTTCGGAGG
>DAOTVR010000357.1:0-5377 GCA_034436315.1 Anaerolineae bacterium | reverse complement strand
CGTGGCTGCAAGCCGCGGCCAAGGGAAGATGCTTTATTTGGAGGATGCTATGACCCCCCAACTGCCTTATCAGGATCCGGCTTTATCCATTGAGGAGCGGGTGAACGACCTCGTCTCGCGCATGACGTTGGAGGAAAAGGTCTCGCAGATGGTCTATGACGCCCCAGCTATCGAGCGTTTGGGGATCCCGGCGTACAACTGGTGGAACGAGTGTCTGCACGGCGTCGGGCGGGCGGGGGTAGCCACCGTCTTCCCTCAAGCTATCGGTCTAGCCGCCACCTGGGACACGGCTTTGATGCATCGGGTCGCTACGGCGATCTCGGACGAGGCCCGGGCCAAGCACCACGAGGCCTTGCGGCGGGGTATTCGCGATATTTACACTGGCCTGACCTTCTGGTCGCCCAACATCAACATCTTCCGCGATCCACGTTGGGGGCGCGGGCAGGAGACCTATGGTGAATGTCCCTACCTCACCGCGCGGATGGGCGTGGCCTTTGTCCGGGGGCTTCAGGGCGATGATCCCAAGTACCTCAAGCTGGTGGCCACGCCCAAGCATTACGCTGTGCACAGCGGGCCAGAGCCTGCGCGCCATACGTTCGATGCCCGCGTGAGCGAGCGCGACCTGCAGGAGACCTATCTCCCGGCCTTTGAGGCATGCGTCGTGGAGGGCAAGGCTTTCTCGGTGATGGGGGCCTATAATCGCACCAACGGCGAGCCTTGCTGCGCCAGCCCGACCCTCCTGGACAAGATCCTACGCCAGAGGTGGGGGTTTCAAGGGTACGTCGTCTCCGACTGCGGGGCCATCGCCGATATTTACGAGCGCCACAAAGTGGTGGCCACAGCAGAGGAGGCCGCGGCACTGGCGGTCAAGGCGGGTTGTGAGCTCAACTGCGGCAGCACTTATCCGGCGCTGATCAATGCCGTGGCCCAAGGGCTCATCGACGAGGCGACCATTGACCGCGCGGTCAAACGGCTGTTCACCGCCCGCTTCCGGTTGGGGATGTTTGATCCTCCCGAGCACGTGCCTTATGCGCGCATCCCCTATGAGGTGAACGATTGCCCCGCGCATCGGGCCTTGGCCCTGCAGGCAGCACGGGAATCCATCGTCCTGCTCAAGAACGAGGGCAACCTCCTGCCATTGCCCAAGAACTTGGCCTCCATCGCCGTGATCGGACCTAACGCCGATAGCCTGAGCGTGCTCCTCGGCAACTACAACGGCACGCCCTCCCATGCGGTGACGCCCCTAGAGGGGATCCGCCGCAAGCTCTCTCCGACCACCAAGCTCTACTATGCCCGGGGCTGCCCCATCGCCGCCGGGGTGCCCACGCTGGAAGTCATCCCCTCAAGCGCCTTGCGCCCCCCACAAGCGGATGCCGGGCAGACCGGCCTAGTGGGGCGCTATTATCCCCAGGCTCGCCTAGAGGGCGCGCCGGCGCTGACGCGGGTGGATCCGCTGGTGGATTTCGCCTGGAAAGGGTGTTCCCCGCTCAGCGGCAAGTGGGCCGACCCCTTCGCCGTGTGTTGGGAGGGCTTTCTGGTGCCCCCGGTCAGCGGTACGTATCGGCTAGGCGCAAAGGGCTTGAGCGATTACCGCCTCTATCTGGACGGCGAGCTTCTGGTCACCTATGAAGGGATACATCACCCCATCGCCTTGACCAAAGAGATACGGTTGGAGGCGGGCCGCTTCTACGCGCTGCGGCTGGAGTACATCCAACGCGGGCTGGACCCCCAGGTACAGTTGCTCTGGGCGCCGCCCGACGCCGACGAGGAGGCCCTGGCTCTAGAGGCGGCGCGCAAGGCCGAGGTGGTAGTGATGGTCCTGGGGCTATCTCCTGAGCTGGAGGGAGAGGAAATGCCGGTGCAGGTGGAGGGCTTTGCCGGGGGCGACCGCACCGACCTCAAGCTGCCACGCCCGCAAGAGGAGCTACTGCGCCGCATTCATGCCCTGGGCAAGCCGGTGGTCCTGGTGCTGCTGAACGGCAGTGCTCTCGCGGTGAACTGGGCCAAAGAGCATATCCCGGCGATCGTAGAGGCCTGGTATGGCGGCGAAGAGGGCGGCAACGCCCTCGCCGATGTGCTCTTCGGCGACTATAACCCCACCGGGCGGCTGCCGGTGACCTTTTACAAATCCGTTGAGGATCTGCCGCCCTTTGAGGACTATAACATGGAAGGGCGCACCTACCGCTATTTCCGCGGGGAGCCGCTCTTCCCCTTCGGCTACGGGCTGAGTTATACGACCTTCGCCTACCGTGACCTGCGCTTAAGCGCCCCGTCCATCGCCCCTGGGGAAGCGCTGACGGTGAGCGTAGAGGTGCAAAACACCGGCCAGCGCGCCGGCGACGAGGTCGTGCAGCTTTACCTTCGCGATGTAGAGGCCTCGGTAAGGGTGCCCCTCTGGCAGCTTGCCGGGTTTGAGCGCATCCACCTTGCCCCTGGCGAGAGGCGAACGGTGAGCTTTACCTTGGCGCCGCGCCAATTCTCCCTGATCGATGCGCAGGGACAGCGGGTCATCGAGCCGGGAGAGTTCCGAATCGCCGTCGGGGGACGGCAGCCTCGCCCAGATGACCTAAGCGGGGCGCCTACGGACCTATGCATCACAACGGTCACCGTGCGTGGGGCCTGAGGGGACCCTAAAGAGAAGGAGATTGCCGGAGAATCATCGGGATCCTTCTCCTCGGAGGGGGATCCCTTTATGTATCTCCAGCAATCTCCCAAGGGGTCCCCGGCGTCCTTGCCAGGGAATCGGCACGTATGAGCGTCCCAAAGCGCTAGCGGCAACGCCCCCTAAAGTCCGAACAGGGCGATCTTGGCGATGAGCGGGCCAAAGATCGTCGCCGCCAGCGACATCACCGTGATCAGCGTGTTCAGCGAGGGACCGGCGGTGTCCTTGAAAGGATCACCCACGGTATCGCCCACCACGGCCGCCTTATGGGCCTCGGAGCCAGGACCGCCCAAAGCGCCATCCTCAATGAACTTTTTGGCGTTATCCCATAGGCCGCCGGCATTGGCCATGAAGAGGGCAAAGATGATCCCGGTGATGATGGAGCCACCCAGGAAGCCTCCCAAGGCGTTCTTGCCAAGCACGAGGCCGACGGCCAAGGGCAGGAGAAAACTCAGCGCACCGGGAAGGATCAACTCCTTAAGGGCGCCGCGCGTGGCGATATCCACACAACGGTTGCTATCGGGCTTGGCCTTGCCCTCAACCAAGCCGGGGATCTCACGGAACTGGCGGCGGATCTCCTCAACCATCTTGAAAGCATTGCGCCCCACCGAGAGGATCGTCAGAGCGGAGAAGAGCGGCGGGGCCATAGCGCCCAAGAACAGGCCCACGACGACGCCGGGGTTACGCAGGTCCAACACTTGGATATCCACCGTCTCCGCATAGGCGGCAAAGAGGGCCAACACCGTCAGCGCCGCCGCACCGATAGCAAAGCCCTTGGTGATGGCCTTGGCGGTGTTGCCCGCCGCGTCCAGGCGGTCGGCAACGCGGATCACTTCCTCGCTCTCGTGGCCTACCTCGGCGCAACCCTTGGCGTTATCCACGATCGGGCCGTAGGCATCGGCGGAGACGATCATCCCGGTGATGGAAAGCATCCCCACCGCAGCCACCGAGACGCCATACGTGCCCGCGACGCCGAATTGCTCCGCCAGGAACCAGGCCGCGACCGTGGCCACGCAAATCCCCAGGATGGAGGGCACGATGCTCAACAGGCCGTAGGAAAAGCCCTCCAAGATCACGATCGCCGGCCCGGTAAGCGCTGCATGGGCCGTATTCTGCACGGCCTTCTGGTCAATATCGGTGAAGGCATCCGAGGTAAAGCCGATGACGATGCCCGCCAAAAGCCCGGCGATGGTCGGCCAGAAAATGCCCCAGGGCTTGTCAACCCGCAGCAGGAACACAACGGCCAGGGCCACCGCAGCGAGCATAACCGTGGTCACAATCGTGCCGGTATTGAGGGCACGGCCAGGGTCGTTGCTTTCCCCCGTGCGCACAAAGAGCATGCCGATCAGCGAGGCGATGATGCCGGCGCCGCAGAGGAGCAAGGGGAAGATCACATAGGCGGGGTTATTCTGATAGAGCTCATACCCCAGGATCATCACCGCCACGACGCTGGCAACATAGGAATCAAAGATATCCGCGCCCATGCCGGCCACGTCGCCAACGTTATCCCCCACGTTATCCGCAATGACCGCCGGGTTGCGCGGGTCATCCTCGGCCAGGGTGAACTCCACCTTGCCCACCAGGTCTGCACCGATATCCGCCGTCTTGGTGTAGATGCCGCCGCCGGCCTTGGCCAAGAGGGCCAGGGAGCTGGCCCCAAAACTGAAGCCCAGGACGATATTAGGGTCATGCCAGAGCATGTAGAAGACGGTCATGCCGATGAGGGCGATGCCCACCACCGAAAGCCCCATCACGGAGCCGGCATAGAACCCGACAGGGAAAGCCTTTTTCAGGCCGGAGCGGGCTGCCCAAGCGACCCGCGCGTTGGCCCGAGTGGAGACATACATCCCCGTGTACCCGGCCAACGCTGAGAAAGTCGAGCCGACGAGATAGGCCAGGGCGGTGCGCCATCCCGAGGCGATGATCAAAATAACGGCAATGATGACTGCTAGGATCCCAAGGGCCTGGAAAAGGCGCTTGAGATACGCCGCTGCCCCCTCCTGGATGGCCTTGGAGAACTCGGCCATAGCCTCGCTCTCGTTGGGCTGCTTCATCACCCAACTGAACAGATACGCCGCGACGCCAACCGAAGCTGCGCCGGCGATAAGGGCTACGATCTCCCACGTCATACGCGCCTCCTCAAACGCGAATGTATTTACAGGGGGCATCATCCCAAACGGCTCCGGCATGGTGCCCCAATTCAACGCTCGCTGCTGGCTCACGGGGAATAGCCAAGGTTGGCCAACCGACGACCAACGCCTTCGTTGTGGTGCACCATGCCACATGGAGGCACAGACGTGGTACACGCTCGTCGGCCGTCCGCAAGCCGACCAAAAGGCAATGATACACCCTTTAGGTCTCCTGTCAAAAAACGTCTCACCCTGTAGGATACGCGGCCCGCGGTAACCGTCTCGCCGCCTTCCGGAAGGCGAACGCTCGTAACTGTCCGTTTTGTATGATTTAGAGTAAAATGAGCATATATGACAGAATCGGGCGAATGGTGTATGCTTGCCCTTTGGGGGCCCTTTACGACATGGTCAAAATCTCTGTTAAGCTTACGTCTCGTCTGCCTATCGTCGTCGTCATCGTGCTTTTTCTCCTCCAAGTCTTTTCGCCGCGGCCGGCGATCATGTTCTCTTTGCTGGTCGTCCTCAGTGTGTTGGGCATCTCTTATTTTTGGGCACGCCAAATGGCCGGCGGGGTAACCATTCGTCG
>DAOTVR010000356.1:0-1842 GCA_034436315.1 Anaerolineae bacterium | reverse complement strand
GAGTTTGGCTTCAATGCGCCGTTTGACGTCCTGTTTGATCCGCTCCTTATCCGCCTCGTCGTAGGTCAAGGTAGGAGCTTTCTTCACCCCGTAATCCTGGACCATCTCCACGCGGATATCCGGCTTGCGGCCGCTGTGTTGCTCGACGATCTTGCTGCAACACATCACTGGGCAACCCTCGATGATCACGAAGCGTTCGGCCTCTTTGATTTTGTCCAGGCCGGTATCCTTGTCAATGGCCACCGCCGGCAGGCACACCAGCGTATAATCCGGGTTCTCCTTGACCAGCTCCGTGGCCACGGCCCCGGCCAACTGGCCGGTGTTGGCCGCCCCATAACACGTGGCGATGACGACCTTGTACTTGGGCATCTGTTTCTCCTTTGCTTTTTGAGTGTGCATCTATTTTCCGGCCGCTGCCGCTCTGACCGGGACGCGGGGACGGTTGCGCCGGTCAATCAGGTAGAGCGTCCCGGCCAGGAAAGCCAGGAACAGGAACAGGTAGGCCAATAGCAGCCACAGGCTCGCCCCGTCCACCCAGGCCCCATAGATCAGCCCCGATACGGTGCTAAAGATGGCCACCCAGGCAACATACGTCCAGGCGCGCAGCTTGCCGATGATGCTGGCGGTGATCAGGATGCTCTGCAGGCTCAGCTCGGGATCGGCCATCAGATAGGCGATCAGTGGCCCGCGATGCATCCCCAGGCTGAGGAACATCTTGGCGATGGGCACTTCCACCAGCGTGGGGAAGTACATGAAGACGCCAAAGATCACTCCCACTACATTGCCCAGCAGCGTGTTCCGACCGGCGATGGCCTCCACCCACTCGGGGCGGATGATCTGCCGCGCCACACCCACGCCGAACACGCCGACGATCAAGAGGGGAAAGATCTGGCGCACAAAGCGCCAGGTTTCCCACAGCCACTGCTGGATCTCGTACTCCTCAAAGAAATAGCGCGCCATGATCCAGATGCCGATCATGGCCAGGATAACGCCAAAGAGCTTGCCCGGCAGGTAAACCTCCAACCCGGCGGCGGTGGGCTCCATGCGCGTCGCGGCGACGATCAGGGTGAGGGCGATGAGGCCCAAAGAGACCCATGTCCAGCGGTTATAGCCCTCGTCCACCTTGCCCAAGCCCTTCCAAGCGGCTAGGGCGATCAACGCCAAGAGCACGATGAGGATCACCCCTTGGACGCTCACCCCCTCCTCGCCCTTGGTGGCGTCAAAGGGCACCAATCGGTAGAGCGTTTGCTGGAAGCGATCCAATCCCGTAACCGGCAGGGTAAAATGCCCGTAGGAGTTGAGCAGCAAAGGCACCTTCAGCGTGCCAAAGATGAGCAAAGCCACCATCAACACTAAAAAGATCACCGTGGCTCGCTTCAGGCCCCCTTTGCTCACAAAGCCGTTATCCGCCGCCTCGGCATGAGCGATATCCCCTTTGCGAAAGATCAGGGCCATGATCAACCCGATACCGATGCCAAAGGCCAGCGAGAGCACGATGCGCGCCAGGGCGAAATCGGCCCCGATGGCCACCCCCGTGTAGGCCAGGGCGAGGATGTTGGCCGCCGGGGCGAAAAAGAGGAAGGTGATTGCCGGGCCCAATCCCGCGCCCTTCTTGTAGATGCCGGCGAAAAGGGGCACGATGGTGCAGGAGCATACCGCCAAGACGCTGCCCGCCAGAGCGGCGGCGGGATAGGAGATATACTTGGGAGCATTGCGCCCCAGGAAGCGCGTCACCGCCTCCTTGGGCACCAGGGCAGCCAGGCCGCCGGCGATGAAGAAGGCCGGCAAGAGACACAAGAGCACATGCGCCGCAAGATAGGCGGCCAAGTTGCCCAGGCCGCT
>DAOTVR010000355.1:0-1978 GCA_034436315.1 Anaerolineae bacterium | reverse complement strand
GCTATCTGCCGAACTCGTGGCGCAGCCGCGCGGCGATGGCCGAGGCCGTCAGGCCGTGCTTCTCCAGCAGCTCGTCGGCGGTGCCCGACTCCCCGAAGACGTCCTGCGTGCCCAGGCGGATCAGCCTGGCCCGGCCGACCCTCTCGGCCATGACCTCGGCCACGGCGCTGCCCAGGCCACCGATGATGCTGTGCTCCTCAACGGTCACCACCAAGGGGGTCTCCTCCATGGCCCGCAGCACCGCCTCCCGATCCAGGGGTTTGATGGTGGACATGTTGAGCACCGTGGCCTGTACCCCTCGCTTGGCCAATAGCTCGGCGGCCTGCAGGGCCACGTTGACCATGTGCCCGCAGGCGATGAGCGTCAGGTCCTGCCCCTGGCGCATCGGGACCGCCCGGCCCGGCTCAAAGCGGTAAGAGCTATCGTAGAGGTCGGGCACAGGATAGCGCCCCAGACGGATGTAGGAAGGCCCGGGCAATTCGGCCAGGGCCAGGGTGATGGCTCGCGTCTCTACGCCGTCGGCGGGGACGAACACCTTCATGTTGGGCAGGGCGCGCATCAGGGCCACGTCCTCCAGCGATTGGTGGCTGGCGCCGTCGGGTCCCTGGGTGAGGCCGGCGCTGGAGCCGGCCAGCACCACGTGCAGCTTGGGATAGGCGATCTGGATACGAATCTGGTCGTAGCAGTGGGCGGTGAGGAAAATGGCGAAAGAGTTCACATAAGGGACCAGCCCCGAGGCGGCCATGCCCGCGGCCGTGCTGACCATATCGGCTTCGGCGATGCCCATGTCAAAGAAGCGCTCAGGAAAGGCCTCGCGGAAGAGCACCGTGCGCGTGGAGTTGTAGAGGTCGGCGTCCAACACCACCACCTCGAGGTGGGCGCGGCCCACCTCCACCAGCGCCTCGCCATAGGCAACCCTTGTTTCCCGCATCTGGGCCATCTCACCCCTCCTGCAACGCCTTCAAGGCGGCCTCCAACTCGGCCAGGCCTTGTTTGTGTTGATCTTCGGTTATCGCCGCATTGTGAAACTGGGCCTTGCCCTCCATGAAGGAAACCCCTTTGCCCTTCACCGTATGGGCGATGATCACCGCCGGCACGCGCGGGTCGGTCTCAGCCCAATCCAAGGCATCGCAGAGCTGGGCCATATCATGGCCGTCTATCTCTCGCGTGCGCCAGCCGAAGGCCGCCCAGCGCGCGGCCATCGGCTCCATCACCCGCGAACAGGCGCAGGCGTCCATCGCCTTGAGGCCGTTGAAATCCACGATGGCCGTGACGTTGCCCAGGCAGCGGCTAGAGGTCGTGAGCGCGGCCTCCCAGATCTGCCCTTCGTGCAGCTCGCCGTCGCCGATGAGACAGTAGACGCGGTAATTCAACCCCCGAAGGCGCCCCGCCAGGGCCATGCCGTTGGCGTAGGATAGCCCTTGCCCCAGCGACCCCGTGCAGCCCTCCAGGCCAGGTGTCTCGTGCATCGCCGGGTGCCCCTGCAAGCGCGTGCCCAGGCGTTTGAGGGTGGCCAGCTCCTCTAAGGGCAGGACCCCTAGCATGGCCAAGGCGGCGTATTGCGCGGGCACGCAATGGCCCTTGCTCATCAGGAAGCGATCCCGCTCGGGCCAGGCGACGTTACGGGGATCGTAGCGCATCTTGTAGAAATAGAGCGCGGTGACGATATCCGCCGCGGAGAGCGAGCCGCCAAAGTGGTGCGGCTTATTGGGGCCCATCGCCCGAAAGGCATGCAAGCGCAGCTCGGCGGCGAGCCGGCGCAGGGTAGGGATATCGCGAGTGGACATAAATGCGATCCTCCTTGCCTGAATACTATCGCGCACCCATAATGTAGCGCGAAAGAGCGAAGCGGGTCAAACGGCTTGGAGGACGACAAACCATAACGCGGATTCAAACGAGCTGATACGATCCCGATATACCCATTTCGTGGCCTTTCGCCAGCATCGGCCACGAAATGGGTTTCGGGCTTTTCCATGAA
>DAOTVR010000354.1:0-8418 GCA_034436315.1 Anaerolineae bacterium | reverse complement strand
GGGCCTTCTCGCGCAAGGCCGCGAACTCGGAGGCGTTTTCGGGCACCAAGAGCAACTGCCGAGGATTGCCGCGCCCCTCATGGACGATGGCCGTGGCTTCAAACCAGAGCAACCCTGCGCCACCGCGAGCGAAACGCACGTAGCGACGCAGAGTCAACTCGCTTGGCTTGCCCTCTGGGGTGCCATCACATCCCTCCATGGGATGGATGGCCAGGGCGTTAGGCGTTTCCTTGGAGCCGATGCGCACCCGCCAGGCCAGGGGACTTATGTCCGTCTCTACGGGCAGGGCGAGATCCAGCTCCGCGATCTTTTCCAGAAGCGCCGATAGTGTTTTGAAGCGAAAGCGTTCGTGCGGCATAAACGACATCCTTTTTTGGTTGGGCAACCATAGCACGGGACGGGCGATGCGTCAAACGGTAAGGGTAACGTGAGACGATGGACGCCGATGTGCTCTGAGTCTTATTTGACTTACGCGCGTTACTGGATAGAATAATTTTGAATTAGCTAGGGAAGGAGTGGATAATATGCCATTCGGGAAGATCGGTCCCCTTGAGTTGGCGCTCATTTTGCTCATCGTCATTGCCATCTTCGGAGCTGGCAAGCTGGCCAGCCTGGGTGGGGCCTTGGGCAAGGGCGTCAGGGAATTCCGTCAGGCGGTGAAAGAGGAGCCAGAGGAGAAGAAGGACGAGAAGGCCGAGGCCGCTAAAGATGCTCCTGAGGACAAAGCCTCCAAGAAAGAATAGGATGGCTGGGGTGCTTTTTTACGGCCCGTAGGGCTGACCTTCCGTAGAAGTTGACTTACGGGGGAGGGACGTATGGGAAATATTGGGCCTACGGAGCTCATTCTTATCCTGGTGATTATCCTCATCATCTTCGGCGCGGGCAAGCTGCCAGAGATCGGTGGGGCATTGGGCAAGGGCATCAAGGAGTTCAAGGCTGCCACGAAAGAGCTTGAGGAAGCCAAGAAAGACATTGAATCCACCGACCCGCTAAAGGACAAGGGGGAAGGGGCTCCGAAGCAGTCGTGAGGGCCAAGGGGCCCTGGTCTTTTGGGAAAGTTCCCGGCAGAACGAGGCAAATGGCCGTTCTGCCGGGCTTGTTTTTGTATCGCGCTTGTGGCATACTAAACCAAAGCCCTATGGAGGAAAGGTTCATGTTTGTGCTCAGCGGCTTTGCGGACGAGATCTCTCCTGAGCTCCACGTGCAGCTTGACGTGCTGAGCAGGCTGGGTATCAACTACCTGGAGTTGCGCGGGGTTTGGGGCAAGAACGTGCTCGCCCTCAGCGATGAGGAGGTGCGGACGATCAAGGGAGAGCTGGATCGGCGCGGGATCAAGGTCTCGGCCATCGGCTCGCCCATCGGCAAGATCCGAATTGACGATCCCTTTGAGCCCCATTTGCAGGCTTTTCAGCGTGCCCTGGAGCTGGCCGAGCGCTTGCAGTGCCGCTACATCCGCCTCTTTTCCTTTTTCGTGCCCGAGGGCCGGGCCGATGCCTATCGTCCCCAGGTGATGGAGCGCTTGGGCGCCCTTGTGCGGGCGGCCGAGGGACACCCCGTTACCCTGCTTCATGAGAACGAGCGGCATATCTATGGGGATATCCCCCGTCGTTGCCTTGACATCCACCAGACCTTTCCTCAGGTGCGCATGACTTTTGACCCGGCCAACTTCATCTTGTGTGGGGTGCGCCCGTTCAGCGAGGGATATGAGCTGCTCAAGGACTATATTGAGTATGTGCATGTCAAGGACGGCCTCATGGCCGAAGGGCGCGTCGTCCCGGCGGGGCAAGGGGATGGCCAATGGCGCGAACTATTGGGCGCCCTGAAAGCCCGGGGGTTTGACGGTTTCCTTTCCTTGGAGCCGCACCTCGCCAGTGCCGGAGCGTTCAGCGGCTTCAGCGGGCCGGAGCTGTTTGAGGTCGCAGCAAAAGCCCTACGCGCCCTTTTGGCCGAGTTAGGGGAATGAGCCTCTTTCCCGCTGAGGTATGAAGGCGCCAAGGGATGATCGGTAGGATCGCGCATCTTCGTTCTTTAGGGTCTCTGGTAAGGAGGATGAGATGGCTTCGTCCGCTCCAATTAGCAAGGTGGTTGTGCCCGTTGCTGGATTGGGGACGCGCCTGCTTCCGGCGACCAAGTCGCAGCCCAAGGAGATGCTCCCCGTGGGCCGCCGGCCGGTGGTGCAGTATGTAGTGGAGGAACTCCAGGCGGCCGGATTGGAGCAGATCCTCTTCGTTACTGGCCGTAAGAAGAGCGCCATTGAGGACCATTTTGACCCCGACCCTGAGCTGGTGCAAGCTCTCTCTTCCGGCGGCGGGTATGCCCTTTTGGAGGAACTCAAATTCACCGAGACGAGCACGCGCTTTTTCTACACCCGCCAGAGCGTGCCCCGAGGCCTGGCCGATGCCGTGAATCACGCCCGCGAGTTCGTCGGGGATGAACATTTCGTGGTCGCCTTAGGCGATTCCATCATCAAGAGCAAGGATGGCTCCAGTTTCTTGCGCGAGATGATCGCTGCCCATCTGCGTTCTGGGGCGGCCTGCACCGTCGCCCTAGAGGAGGTGGAGCCGAGTGAGGTATTCCGCTACGGCGTCGTCAAGCCCAGGGCGGGGGCCGACCTAATGGCAGACTTTGAGGTTGAAGACCTAATAGAAAAGCCCCGCCCCGAGGAGGCTCCTTCCAATCTGGCCATTGCGGCGCGTTATGTCTTCAGCCCGGCGATCTTTGAGGCTATCCGCCGCACGGCCCCCGATCGTAACGGCGAGCTGCAACTGACCGATTCCATCCGCCTGCTCTTGCAGCTCGGCTACCCCGTACGCGCCATGTGCCTCCGGCCGGGCGAGCGCCGCTACGACATCGGCAACTTTGAGAGCTATTTCAAGGCTTTCATTGACTTTGCCCTGGCCGATGAAAAGTACGGCTATTTGGTTCGCCAGTACCTGAAGCGCAAGGTGCGAGAGTTCTAAGGCTATGAAGGTCATCCGTTGTTCAGCACCGGGTCGTTGTGGGATCATCGGTAACCCCACCGATATGTACGGGGGCAGCGTCATCTCTTGTTCTATAGAGCATCGGGCACACGTGGTCATCGCCCCCGCCGAGAGGCTGGAGATCTCTACGAATGAGCAAAAGACGGTCATTGAGAGCCCCGAGGATCTCTTGCTTCGGGGCGATCTCTTTGACGTGGCTCGCGCCGTGTTGGATTATCTTCACGATGACTCCCTGCGCTGTTCTATCTCCTATTGGAGCGATATTCCCATCAAGGCCGGTGTAGCCGGGTCCACCGCCCTGATGGTGGCTATCCTGTATGGCCTGCTTTGCTACAAAGGGGTGAGCTGCAATCGCTATTATCTTGCCGAGTTGGCCCGCTACATTGAGTTGAACCATCTGCGCGTTGTGTGCGGCTATCAGGATGCCTACATGACCACCTTCGGCGGCCTGAATTACATGGATTTCCGCGATAAGCAGTTCTACCGCCAGGCGGAAGAGGAGTTGTATGCCACCATCGAGCCGCTGGACCAGTACGTTACCGAGCTGCCCTTCGTGTTGGCCCACACCGGCGTAACCCATTCCTCCGATGCGGTGCATAAGCCGCTGCGCGAGCGCTGGCTGGAGGGCGATCCCCTGGTGCGTAAGGGCTACGAAGAGATCGGCCGCCTGGCGCGGGAGGGCAAAAAGGCCCTTCTATCCAAGGATTGGAAGCGCCTGGGCAAGCTCATGAATTGGAACCACGCCATTCAGCGCGATCTGGGCGGCTCGGGCGAGGCCAACGAGCGCCTGATCGCCGTGGCCCTGGAGCACGGTGCGCTGGGGGCCAAGTTGGCCGGGGCCGGGGATGGGGGCACGATCATCGCCCTGAACCCCCACCCCGAGGAGATGATCGCCGCCCTGCGCGCGGCGGGCAGCGAACTGATCTTTTACCCCCGCCCCTGCCGCGGCGTGAGCCTAGACCCGGAAGAATGAGCTGGGGGGCGGCTACCCTCCAGTTTCAGCGGTAGCCGCGCCGTCCTGGCGCATAAGCGGCCTTTCGCGGCAAGATGCCGCGCCTACAAGCATCGCCTCATTTTTTTGCTTCCCCTCTTACCTGCCCTCTATAGCCACGACAAACCTCCCCGCGACCAAAACACGCGGACGCGGCTGCAGGCCGCACCTGTAGCCCCTGCCCCCGATTTTACGCAGTCCTTACGAGCTCCCTTGGGCGCATTAACCGAACCTTTACGGGCCAGCGCGCGATCCATGATATGATGCCAGTAGGTTAGCGTGAGAGTGCAGGGTCTCGTTTAGAGCAAGAGGACGGTTTTTCATTTCGGGCAAGGGATAAAGGGTGGAACGCGAGGAGGGAAAATGGTCAATCTTCGAGTCCGTCGCCTTCTGAGGCGCGAGGAGGGGCAAGACCTAGCGGAGTACGCCTTGCTCTTCGCCCTTATCGCCTTGGTCGCCGTTGGTGCGGTGACGTTGTTGGGCAATGATGTCATGACTGCTTTCAACAACCTCGCCGCCGCAATGGGGCTCTGATCGGGTGTTCACGAGGTTGGGTGATAGGTTTGGAGGCCTATCCGGAGCGAGACCAACCTTGTTTGCATGGGAAGGGATTGCGGATTCTAGATAAGGGGTACGCCCCAAGGAGGAAACATGACACATCTTTATCTTTGGCTGCGCAATCGTTTGGTTGGCGAAGAGGGACAAGACCTGGCGGAGTACGCCTTGCTCTTCGCCCTTATCGCCCTGGTCGCCGTTGGTGCGGTGACGTTACTGGGTGGAAACGTCGCTACCGTCTTTAACAACATCGCTGGTGCATTCTCGCCCTGAGTGAGATGGGGAGCGCAAAAAGGGGTGGCGGCGCTGCGAGCTCGCTCCCAGTTAAGGACACGTTTTGGTTCTCCGCGGTTGTAGGTGAATCAAAAACTGCCCACCGCCACCCGCCTCATCCACAGGACGACATAAGTCCCCTCAACAAGGGGGGCCTTGGTCTAGTTGAATGGAAGGAGATCGGATCGCTCCCCTTGGGGGAGCGATTTGCTATCCATAAAGGGTCAGTTATCGGTAGTCGGTAGAAGGTGGATCATGGGAGAGCGTTGTTGGCCCAAGTTCTGCTTCGCGCCGTTCGTGAGGCGGACGTGGGGGAGTCCTGAGAGAGGCCAGGAGCTGGTGGAGTATGCGTTGGTCTTTCCCCTCCTTTTCCTGCTCCTCTTCGGCCTCTTGGAGGTGGGCCTCATCGCCTACTCCTACAACACCATCGCCAACGCCGCGCGCGCCGGCGCGCGCTACGGGATCATTCACCCCGACGACGCCGCCGGGATTGAGTCTACCGTGCGCAGTGAGCTCTACACGCGGATGATCAGCGAGACGGCCACGATCACCTCGGCCAGGGAGGGAGATTGGATTCGTGTGGAAGTCAGTTGCCCGGTTACCCTGATCACCGGGGCGATTATTGAGGCCTTTGGCGTTGGGCCCACGTTGGAGCTTCGCGCGGTCTCTCGGATGCCGATCGAATAGAGGGAAGGAACGATGGGACGTCTACGAGGATTTCTCTGGCTTATCGCCGGTTTGGTGGTGGCTTCATTGGCCGGCTTGGTCGCCTTCGTCACCCTGGCCAGGGCCACGGCCAAGGCCGCTGCGCAGCCTCAGGTCAACGCCCCGGTGCCGGTGGTGGTGGCCATGCGGGCCGTCTCCGCGCGCTCAGCCCTGGCCGCCGAGGATTTGGGGCTCAAGGAACTGCCCGCCGACTCTGTGCCCGAAGGGGCTCTGCGCAAGGTTGAGGAGGCGCTGGGCAAGGTCACCCTCGTGGACCTCTATGCAGGGGAAGTGATCCTGTCGCAGCGCCTGGTGGATCCGAACATCGCCCCGCAGGAGGGGCGCATGGCCCTGGTCGTCGCCGAGGATCAGGTGCTCATGGCCTTTCCCGTTCAGGATTTGATGAGCATGGTAGGCGTGCTCAAGCCAGGGGATCACGTGGACCTGTTGTTCTCCCTCACCTTCAGCCCGCCCGAGGGCACAAGCGGAACGGGCCAAAGAGGAGGGCAACAGGCGACGTTCAACGTCTTGCAGAACGCCACCATCGCCGCCATCGTCCAGGCGCCCAAGCCCACAAGCGGCTCTCAGAGCCGCTCTGCCGAGGCGATCCTTTTGGCGGTGAGCCCCCAGGATGCTTTGACTATCAAATACCTCAAAGATGCTGGGGGCATCCCCGACATCGTGCTGCGCGCGCCGGGCGTGGAGCGCACCTTCCCGGTGGAGCCGGTGGATGAGACCTACATTGCGAACCGCTATCGCATTCGCCTATTCGGCGAGTAGAGGGAACGACGAGGCCTGTTCGCCCATTTTTGAGACCAATGGCCTTTAGGAGGCTCAAGTGGCCAGATCAGCTTCAGAGCAAGGGTGGCGCATCCTCCTGGTGAGCGCCAGGGAAAGAGCCCCGGAGGAATTGGAAGACGCGCTGACGAGCCAGGGCGTTCGTTACCAGCTCAGTTGGGTATCGCAATCGGCGCTGGCCCTTGATCGCGCTCAGGACATGATCCCCGATTTCATCTTGGTAGATGACAAGCTGGATGGGACGAACGCCATCCCCTTGATCAAGCTGCTCGTCGCCCGTCTGCCCGGGGCGATCGTGCTGCTGCTGATTGAGCCAGAGGCCATCACCAGTGCCAGCCAGGCCGTGCTGGCCGGCGCGCGGGGCTTTTTGATCAAACCCCTGGACGCCAACGAGTTGGTGACCACCTTGGAACAGCTTGATGGACAGCGACAAGAGCGCGCCGCCGAGCCGGAGGCCGTTAGGCCGGCCAACGGGCATGTCATCGTCTTTTGCGCTTCCAAGGGGGGCACCGGGAGGACGACGTTAGCCATCAATACCGCCATCGGCTTGCGCCAGATCAGCCAGAAGCCCGTCGTGTTGGTGGACGCCGATTACGCTGCGCCCGCCTTGGATGTGGCCCTCAACCTGAGTTCGGAACGCAATATCTTTGACCTCCTTCCCAGGTTGGCGCACATCGACGAGGAGCTGGTCTCAGGTGTCTTGGTGCCCCACACCTCGGGGATTCAGGTCCTCTTGGCCCCGCCCGGTGGCCTTTCCGAGCCCATTTCGCTACCCCAGATCCAACAGATCCTGGTGCTCCTTAAGCGGATGTTCACTTGGGTGATCATTGACTTGGGGTTGCCCTTGGACGAGGCGGCGTTTGCCTTTTTGGATGGTGCGGAGCGCATCGTGGTCTCCGTGCTTCCGGAGATGGTGGCCTTGCGCAACGCGCGGTTGATGTTGGATGTCCTGCGCGAGCAAGGTTATGCCGAGGACAAGATCTGGTTGGTGGGGAATCGGGCCACGATGAAGGGTGGGGTGAGCACCGCCGATATAGAGGGGCGTTTGCGCATGAAGCTGCAATATCTCATCCCCGACGATCCCGCCCTAGCGACCCATAGCGTCAACCTCGGGGTGCCGGTGTTGATGAGCTACCCGCGAAGCCCTTTGGCACGGGCTATTCGCGGCTTCGCTCAGCGCCTGGATCAGAGCCTGCGCCCACAGGCCGAGTTGCTTGGCCCGGTGACCTCGCCACGCGGTGGGTTCATGGGCCGTTGGTTGCGGCACACGTCGGCCACCAGTGTCTGAAGGAGAGGGGAAAGCGATCATGAACGGCCCATTGCTTTTCGGGGTGCTCGTCGCGCTGGCGGCGTTTATGGGCTTTGTCGCTTTATGGCGGATCCTGGGCGTGCCCGATCCGCTGGAGGCCCGCCTGCAGCAATACGATCCCAATGCCTTTCCTCCTATAACCACCCCGGAGGGCGAGGCCTCCAGCAGCCCTCGGCGCCCGGCCTCGTCCAGGCTCAACGGGTTGCTTCAGCGTTTCAGCCTGGGGCGACAGCTGGCTGTGGATCTCACGCGCGCGGATTTGCCCCTGACGGTAAGCGAAGTCTTTTTGATCATGCTGGGTCTAGGGGGTTTGGGCTTTTTCCTGGGGATGTTGCGCCTGGGCATTTTCCTCGGCCTATGTGTAGGGGGCTTTTTGGCCTATGTGCCGGTGATCTATGTGCGCTCCGCGGCCAAGCGTCGCCAGCGGATCTTTACCGAACAGTTGCCCGACGTGTTGACCCTGCTCGTCTCGTCCTTACAGGCGGGCTACGGCTTGGGGCAATCGCTTCAGGTGCTTGTGGAACAGTTGCCTCCGCCGGCCTCTGCGGAGTTCGCCAAGGTGGTGCGCGCCGTGGGTCTGGGCTTATCTCTCCCCCGCGCCCTGAGCGCCATGGCCGAACGCATCGGCACGGACGACGTGGAGCTTCTGGTGACGGCGATCACCATTCAATATGAGACGGGCGGCAACCTGGCCCAGACCCTTGAGGTCATCGGCCAGACGGTGCGCGATCGCATCCGCATCCAGCGCGAGATTCGCGTGCTCACCTCCCAGCAGCGCTTGACCGGGTTCATCCTCGGCGGGTTGC
>DAOTVR010000353.1:0-5687 GCA_034436315.1 Anaerolineae bacterium | reverse complement strand
TCCCAGGAGGTCCTGCCGGCTTTGGTTAGGAACTGTGCGAACTGCTCTAGATCATTGCGATAGGCTACGATGGTATTGTTCGAATAGCCCTTCTCTTCCCGTAACGAGTTGAGAAAATCATCTACTTGCTGTCGCATGACATGCTCCCTTCCGCTTTCCGTCAACACCGAGGTTTATTATTTCTATTATATCACCACTTTGCATAAAATCAAAAACGTTGCATTCTAAACAAGCCATCTAATAGCTGTGAAAAGATACTCTAAACCGATCTAAAAAGCAAAGGGGCCGTTTCTCAAAACCATTGGACAAGGTAGCCTACACGGGTTAGAATCAAAAACGATTGGGGCTGGCCCGCATCGCGCGTTACCGCCAAGGGTTTCACTTTTTCAGATATTATCATCGTCCCTTATGGAGGTTAGATATGGATCTATTCGAGAAATGCGCCAAGTTCACCAGAGCTGCGGAAGCTAGGGCATCAGGCTACTACCCTTATTTCATCCCCTTGGAGGACACAGAGGGCACCGAGGTCATCGTCAACGGCAAGCGCATGATCATGATCGGCTCCAACAACTACCTGGGGCTGACCACCCATCCCAAGGTACGCCAGGCGGCGATAGATGCCATCAAGCGCTACGGCACAAGCTGCACCGGCTCACGCTTCCTCAACGGCAACTTGCGGCTCCACGATGAGCTGGAACAAGCTTTGGCCGATTTCGTGGGCAAGGAGGCCGGCTTGGTCTTTAGCACAGGCATGCAGGCCAATCTGGGGGCGATCTCGGCTTTAGTCGGGCGCGGTGATGTGGTGATCACCGATCGCGACGATCACGCCAGCATTGTAGATGGCTGCCGCCTCAGTTTCGGCGAGATGAAGCGCTTCAAGCACAGCGACATGGAAGACCTGGAACGGGTCCTGCGCTCCTGCGGAGACAAAGGCAAACTAGTGGTGGTGGATGGCGTGTTCAGCATGGGCGGCGACATCGCCCCCCTGCCCGAGATCGTGCGCCTGTGTAAGGAATACGGCGCGCGCCTGATGGTTGACGACGCTCACTCCTTAGGTGTGTTAGCCCAAGGGCGTGGCACCGCGGCTCACTTTGGCCTGACCGACCAAGTAGACCTGATTATGGGCACTTTCAGCAAGTCTTTCGCCTCATTAGGGGGCGTGATCATCGGTGACGCCCAGGTGATTGACTATATAAAGCACCATGCCCGTTCGCTGATCTTTAGCGCCAGCATGTCGCCGGCTAACGCGGCCGCCGTAGCTGCCGCCTTACAGGTCATTAAGGAGGAACCGGAGCGCGTAGCTCGCGTACAGGCCATCGGCGAGAAAATGCGACGAGGCTACCGTGAGATGGGCTTTAACGTCGGCAATAGCCAGACGCCCATCGTCCCCATCCTCATCGGCGATGAGATGAAGACCTTCCTGTTCTGGAAGGCCCTGGCCGAGGCAGGGATCTATGTCAATCCTGTGGTCCCTCCAGCGGTTCCGCCCAACCAGTCGCTTTTGCGCACCAGCTACATGGCTACTCACACCGATGCCCAACTGGATCGTGTCCTGGACGTCTTTGGCACGGTGGGCAAACAATTGGGCATCATATAGGTCAGTCCACTCGTTGTGACATCACCAGGGTTCAGGCCCTTGCAGACACGCTACAAACCGAGGAGAGTACACAACCGATGGCCCAGAGCTCGCACAAGTTGGCCTTCAAGCCCGACCTAGAGGAGGCAGCCAAGCGCTGGGAGGCCTATTATGCTGGGGAGATCATCGATCGCCCTGTGGTCTGCGTCACCGCGCCACGCGATGGCTGCACGCCGGGCCCTGCCCTCACCTACCGCGAGCGCGCCTTTGGCGACATTGATGAGCTCATCACCCGAACCCTAGCCTCGGCTGAGGCGACCTTCTGGGGAGGGGAAGCGATCCCGGCCTTTATGCCCAGCTTCGGCCCCGACGAGGTCGCCGTCTTCTGCGGAGCCACACTGCACTGGGCCGAGGATTCGGGCGATACGAACTGGTCAGAACCCTGCATTGAGGATTGGGAACAAGCCCTGCCCTTGCGCTTGCATGACGAGCATCCCCTGTGGCAGAGGATGTTGGAGTATTACCGCCGGGCTGCAGAGCGTATGGCGGGAAAGATGCTCCTTTCCCCACCCGACCTGCATACCAACATGGACCTTTTGGCGGCCCTGAGAGGGCCTCAGAGGCTTTGCCTGGATCTCCTTGAACGTCCGGAGGTCATCGACCGAGCCATGGCCGACGCGCGGGCCATCTTCCCCGTGCTCTGGGAGGCTGTGAGCCGGGCGGGGCGCATGCGCGAGCACGGGTACTGCCATGTTTTCTACTCCATGGAAGGCGCGGCCATCCTACAATGCGATTTTAGCTGCATGATCAGCCCGGCGATGTTCCGCCGCTGGGTGCTTCCCGCCTTGGAAGAGGAAGCCGAGATCGTCAAGCACGCCATCTACCACTGGGATGGACCAGGGGCCTTGGTGCATATGAACGATCTCCTGGCCAGCAAGGGCCTTCACACCCTCTCCTACGTGCCTGGTGCGGGTCGTGGTGACCCCGTGAATTACATAGAGCTGTACCAGTGCATCCAGGCGGGGGGTAAGGCCGTGCAGGTCTGGGGCACACCGGAGGAGTGCAAGGTCATGCATCGCGAGCTTCGCCCAGAAAAGACCCTCTATTGCACCTCAACCAGGACGCAGGCCGAAGCCGAGCAACTCTTGGAATGGTTCGTCCAGAACACCTAGTAGTTAGAAGAGGGAGCCGGGGGAGGCTCCCTCTTACGAAGGGGGGAAGGGGAAAGGGCACAAGGCCCAATCGCAATCCTCACTCGGTGGGGATGGGGGTTGGCGTCGGCACAGGAACATCAACGATAACGCGCAGGGCTACGTATTTGCCTCCAAGGGCAGGGGGCAAATACACTCCCCCGATGCTCACATAGTCATTCACTTCCACATCCTCAAAGCCGATGACCGTACGCGCGTTCCTGTGTAGGCGAAAGATAGTCCGGTCAGTGACACAAACCGTCAACTCCTTGCCAATAAAACCTCTGACCACGCTATTACCCCGGAGCACCTTCACCGTAATGGTCTTGGCACCATCATCCTTGGCCGTTACTTGGCCTACCAAAGCAAAGGGTCGTACGACGGGCCGGCCTTTCTTGGTCACCGCCGCGTCAGCCAAGGCCGGGCTGACTGCCAAGGCCAGGATGATCGCAACGAACAGCACAGCCAATAAGGCTCTTCTCATAACGAATACCTCCTCAAATGGTTTTGAATCGGGGCTTTACCCTTTCAATCAATACGACGAAGGGCTTGCGAAAAAGGTTACAATCGGCCGCCATCACCGGTCCAATTCGCACCATCAAGTACCCCCAGAGGGCCCTTACCGGCCTGCACACATCAGTCCCATTATCCTCGTGCGCTCCCCCTTCCTCTGGGGGTTACTGTGTAACAGCGAGGACAAGTGGGCGTCGGCGTCGGCCCTGGCGTAGAGGTAGGCGGGGCTGGCGTCGCTGTCGGCGGGAGCGGCGTATGGGTCGGGCGCGGCGTGGGGGTCGGCGGCACCGGGGTAGAGGTTGGCCAAGGCTGATCCTGGCTCAAGGTCGCGGTCGGCGACGGCCCAGAAACCCTTGGCGTGGGCGTCGGATCGGGGCCTCTCGGCGTTGGCGAGGGCTTGGGCGTGTGTACGGGGACGCGTGGCGTGTAAACGGGCGAAGGCGTGGGCTGAGGCATTTCCGGCGTCCACGTAGGTCTGGGCGTCGGTGCTGGGACGCGCGGCGTCCTCGTCGGCCACGCCCGTGGCGTATAGGAGGGAAGGCGCGAGGGACGTACCGTGGGCCAGGGCAACGGAGTACGCCAGCCCCTCGGCGTAGACGTAGCCCCACCCTCAGGTGTATCCGAAGGGATAAAGGTTGGCTTGGCCCTACGCGGCGTCGGGGTAGGCACGCGAGTTAAGGGCACGATCCTCGGCGTCCAGGTGCGGCGCAGAGAGCGTGTCGCTTCGGCGTCCGGCGTCCACGAGGGGCTAGGAAGAGGTTTCGGCTCCTTCGTGACGCTTGGCCGAAGGGTGGGCAACACTACAACATCCTCCTTAGGTGTCGCCGTAGGGCTAGTTTGGGCCATCGCTGTAGGACTGGGCTTGGGCGAGGCCGTGGGACTAACCTTAAGCGTTGGCGTTGCTGCCTTAGGCGGCACGAGGCTCACCCGTCGCGCGCTGAGTTGGCCGCCGGCCGCTCGGCCCTTAATCGCGACAACTACGCCCGGCTGCGGCGGCATCTGATCCCAGGCTTCCGGGGGCACCTGGACCGCAATCCCGCCCACCGACCACTCGCCATCAGTGGTGGCTTCCAAAGGTCCTTGGAACTCGACATCGGCTTCACGCCCTTGTTGGAGCACTTTTCGGGCTTCCTCCAAGCGGGTCATGGTCAACAAGCGCTCATAGCTCTCGCGGGCTGTGGGATCAAAGGTGAGGGTCAGGCGCACTTGCTCCACCGCGCGCTTGACGGGATAAAGCACATCGCCGGGAAGCGCCTCCGCCGCCGCGCCGATCGTTACTCCCAAGACCGCTAGGAAAACGAGCAGGGTCACCAAAGCCACAGAAGCCCAGCGCCAGGCCGGAGCGCGAGAAAGGCGACGGCGACCTATGGTGCGGGCCAGGATATCGGCCGTCAGCCTAGCCGAGGGACGCAACGTCGGCAGCGCGGAGAGCAGGCAATCCTGTTCCATATAGGCGGCTAGAGTTGCCTGGCAATCCGGGCAAGTGGCCAAGTGAGCCTGAAGCCGCTCGCGTTCGGCCGGGCTCAATTCCCGGAAAATAGCTAATTGTGCGCTAAACTCCGCGCAGGCCATCTTATCGCTTTCCCCTGTAAACTTCACGGAACTTTTCGCGCGCCCGGCAGAGGCGGGTTTTGACCGCTCCTTCCGATATGCCCAGCATCTCCCCGATCTCCTTGATAGAGTACCCTTGTACACTGAAAAGGATCAGGGGCACACGATAATCAAACGGTAGCTGCGCCAAGGCTTGCTGGACCGCTTGTTGCTCACCGGTGCGCTCCTCAGGGCTGCCCTCACTCGTAGGCAAGCTCCGCTCCTCCAAGAGTGGCAGCCATTGCAACAGCCTAGAGCGGCGCAACTGGTCATATGCCGTGTTCGTGGCAATGCGATAGAGCCAGGCCCGCTGATTTGCATCTGCCGGCAAGCTCGCCAGAGCCCGATAGGCCTTGAGAAAGACATCCTGAGTCAATTCCTCAGCCCGCTCTACATCGCCCACCAAACGATATAAATAGTTCAGGATCGGTTGCTGGTAAGCGTTGAACAACCGCTCAAAGACAGCATCAAGATCCCCCGGCTTATTAGCACCCATCGCCCCCTGCTTGCGCCCAGCGCTCCCCCCCACAGAGTGTGACGAAGGAGGAACGCCGATAGTTACCAAAGGGGTTAAGAGTGCGTGAATAAATTGAAAGGGAATTAGGTCAAGACAAAACATGGCTTTTATTACGCTCATAGGTGTGCTAATAATACGCCGAGAGGGACTTTATGCAAGCGCAAACACCTTTTGACGGGCCGGCGCTTTTCGGTTATACTGTTTTTGGTCCGAAACGGGGAGTGGCGCAGACCGGAAGCGCGCAGCGTTTGGGACGCTGAAGTCGGAGGTTCAAGTCCTCTCTCCCCGACTGCTTACTTCA